>JAFTUO010000010.1 GCA_017466215.1 Oscillospiraceae bacterium
GAAAGGTTCCCGGGGGCTCTTTGCATACTTTCTCGCCCGAGAGAAAGTATGAATAACACATAATCAGCAGCAGAAAATTCTTCCTCTGCAGCAGAAAAGCTGCGCCACATAGCAAAGACAAAGCTGCCACAGGCCTCCCCGGGCACTGTAACCCCGGAAATTCCCTGCCTGCTGCCGGTATGCCGCACCGCCGTTCTGTATCTGCTCCAGGGTATGCAGATACATCTGATTGTCCGGCTCCATAGACACTGCCCGTCGGATATGCTCCAGAGCTGTGACCTGATTGCCCAGTCCGTCATTGGCAAGAGCAGAAAGGTAATACCACCTTGCATCCTTCTGAGGATCGGAAGCCAGGGCATTGAGAGCTTCCTGATATCTTCCATAGCGGATATACTGATATGCCGCTTGCTGATACTGGTTGCCGGAAGCACTCTGCTGCCGGGAATAGCCGGCAAAGGGATCGTAGCCGTAATATCTGCTGTAACCGCCGTAGCCCCCGTATCCGCTTTGACCGCCCTGGCTGCCGGTTGCCTTTTCCGGATTCTTGATCTGCTCATAGGCGGCATTCACTTGCTGCATTTTCCGGGCAGCTTCTTTATCTCCGGGATTCAGATCCGGATGGTATTTTTTTGCCAGCTTCCGGTATGCCCGTTTGATCTCATCGTCTGAGGCGTCCGGGCTGACGCCCAGCACCTTATAAGGATCGTCGATCATTTTCTTCCTCCCGCAGTTTTCTCTTTCCGCGCCGTCAGTCTTCTGTACTCCACCCAGATTCCGCTGTACAGGATATTATCCAGGATGGCCTTATCCTGCACTAAGGGCAGGCGCTCATAATAATCCGTGCATCTTCCCATTGCCAGCACCAAATACTGTTCCCATCTGGCCCAGTCCTCTCCGGTACCTATGGCAAGGAAAGGATTATACTTATTCTTTCTTTTATCACGGCGGTAGTCCACCGCCGCATCTGCCAAATAAATGTACCTGCCCAGGGCCATACCCATCTTTCGCAGGGTGTCGGACCAAATATCCTCCCGGTACACCAGCAGCTCTGCCATAAGGGCTCCGAAGCAGGAAGCGGTCTTATCCGGGCTGTCGCAGTTCTCTTTTTCTAGGCGGCTCAGCTCCGCGATGCAGCGCTCCATTGCCTGACATTGACGGGGATAGCGCTCTGTGATCTGGGACAGGGATCTGCCGAACACCGTAGCTTTGACTTTGGCAGAAGGGCGCTTATCATCCTGATAGTCGTCCATTGCATTATAATAGGCCAGCGCCACATTCATATCCGCACCGTAACGGATATATTCATTGTCGATCCAGGGTCTGTGCTGGATGGGATGGAGTATACAGGCATTATCACCGCCGGTCTCCTCCGGCTCATACAAGCTCATCAGAAGCAGCGCAAGGAACGCCATATCATAGCTCAGTCCCAGCCGGGCGGTATTGGAGGTCTGCTCCCGGATCTGCCGGCAAATGCCGCAGTAAACCGCAGCGTAACGCTTCCGCTGGGCCTTATCCAACTCCGTGTCGCTGGCCGCTACAAATCCAAACATACCGAGCCTCCTCTTCCCCCATTGTAGTTTTTGATTATATCATACTTTTCCCTTGTGAACAAGTCGTA
>JAFTUO010000011.1 GCA_017466215.1 Oscillospiraceae bacterium
ATGAGTCTTGAAATATTTATACTTTGTGCTATAATGACTGTGAGCACATTAAGGCAAAAAAACGGCAACATGATGCTGTAGTGAAGTGGAAAATTTGAGCTGTTTTCCTCAAAAACCGTGACCAACTTTTGACCAACAAAATCCCGGTAAAAGAAAACAATCGGTATAATGGCACTGTATATCGAATACTGAGATAATGGCTACCACCACATATCTACAAAACCAAAAATCTACCATCGAGTGGGAATAAAATTTCCTGCTGCAAGTGTTTGATTGTGCGTCAGGAGGTAATGCCAATGAAAAGCGTTAAGCCCGGAAGAGGCCCGTCCTTTATGGGCGGAGTTATGAGTGTATTGATTGGTCTGTTTGGAGTTATCTGGACAGTCGTTGCTGCAAGTGCCGGCGGCGGTGTATTTGCTCTGTTTGGCATTATCTTTATTGCCGTAGCTGTGGTACAAGCGGTTTATAATTTCAAGAATGCCACCGGAAAGAACCGCTACTCTGCGTTTGACATTACCGACAGCTCTGAAGAACCCGACCCGCTGAACGAGCGGTTTGGAAATGCGCAAGCTGCTCAGCAAACGAAGAGCGATGTTGACAACAAATTCTGTCCGTATTGCGGAACTCCAGTTGCAGGAGACTTTGAATATTGCAATAATTGTGGTAAGAAATTACCCTAATTCAATCTGTTAAGCAATATATTAGCGAAAAGAAAGCGAGCTGTGGATTTCCACAGCTCGCTTTTATTGTATATCAAAGATGATTCTCCATTACGGATACCTCGCGGTAGAATGCGGCGGTTGCCGCCTGCTTATACGGCGTGAGCCACAGGTATCCAATGCCAAATGTAAGTGTACACAGCATATCCCAGCCAATAAAGCTCAGCTGCAGACAAAACAGGCGGAAACGGTTGCCATACATCATCTGCTTGGACCGGTCGATCGCTTCACTTGCCGTCAGCTCCGGATGCTCCGCCAGAATGTAGCCGGTCATCGCGTAGCTATACCCTGCAACAATACCGGGAATAATAAACAACAGCGACCACAAAAATACATATAGCCACTGCAAGAGCTTTGCTGCAGCAGTTGTCTTCCAGTTGGTAAAGTATCTGAAAAGCGCGCCGATTTCCGGCTCATTTTGCTGATCCACCAGATCCAGATTAAACCGGGCGTAACCGATTTGAGTGATGCTGCCGAGGATGAAATAGGCCACCGCCATCACCAGCGCCGCAATGACAACAAAGGATGCTCCTCTGACAAGCAGACCTGAAAGGGGCGAATTCCAGCCCATTTCGGTGGTGTAGATCTTCTGTCCGGCAAATTCCAACGCCGTATACGCACCATTTCCGTCGAAGTTTAGATTAATTTCCGGTCCGTTGGATGCTATCGCTCCCAGTATAGACGCGACCACACCGGTAATGACCGCCGTGCCCCATCTGCCGGACAATGCATTTCTGGCTATGCTTCTAAAATCAGCTGCGTATTTCATTCAATCACTCCCATCGAATACCGCACCGTAGCCATTGCGTCCTTTGCGTAGTAATCCGCGCCGATGGCATCGGCATACTCCTGGGTCAGCACCGCGCCGCCGACCACAATCTTCACCCACGGAGCTTTCTCCCGGAGCAGCTTGATGGTGGCCTCCATCGCCGGCACAGTAGTGGTCATCAATGCGCTCAAACCAACCAGCGGCGCATTCTGCCGAATCACTTCTTCAGCAACCCGCTCCGGCGGCACATCCTTGCCCAGATCGTACACATCAAAACCGTAATTTTCCAGGATCAGCTTCACGATATTTTTGCCGATATCGTGAATATCGCCCTGCACGGTGGCGATCACGAACTTGCCTTTGCCTGCTGCCGTGCTGCCGGACATTTTGTCTTTGATTCTCTCAAAGGCCGCCTGCGAAGCCTCCGCGCTCATCAGAAGCTGTGGCAGGAACATGGTCTTATCCTCAAAGCCACGGCCCACAATGTCCAGCGCAGGAATGATCTGCTCTGAAACGATGGTAAGTGGCTCGACAGTTTCCAGCAGTTTTTGCGTGATTGCCGCTGCCTGCTCTTTCAGGCCCTTGACGATTGCACGCTGCAGGTCGCTGTCAACTTTGATCGCCACAGTCTGCTCTGCCGCAGCCATATACTTGCCGATATTGGCAATATATTCTTCGCAGTTGGCATCCAGGCCGCTCAGCGCCTTAAAAGAATAATACGCTTTCATAATCTCCGCGGAATTGGGATTCATAATCGCCGCAGAAAGGCCGTTTTCCAGCGCCATTGTGAAGAATGCCGCCGTTATGCTGTCGCGATGCGGCAAGCCAAAGGAAACGTTGGAAACGCCCAGAGATGTATGGCAGCCTAATCTGTTTTTGATGATGTTCAGAGCTTTCAGCGTCTCCCGGGCCGCGCCCGCGTCAGCGCTGACGGTCATCGCCAGAGTGTCAAAAATCAGATCTTTTTTGTCAATGCCGTACTCTTTCGCTCTGGCTATGATCTTTTCCGCGATCTTGACCCGGCCTTCAGCCGTTGCAGGAATACCGCTTTCGTCCAGCGTCAGGCAGACCACCAGACCGCCGTATTTCTTCACCAGCGGGAAGATCTGCGCCATCGCTTCTTCCTTACCGCTGACGGAGTTGATCATCGCCTTGCCATTATAACGGCGGAGCGCCTTTTCCATTGCCGCTGCATTCACGGTGTCGATCTGCAGAGGCAGGTCAATAATCGCCTGCAGTTCAAAGCAAACATCCGGCAGCATCGAGGCCTCGTCAATTTCCGGCAGGCCTACATTCACATCCAGGACGTGAACGCCCTTCTCCTGCTGGCTGATTCCCTCGCCCAGGATATAACCCATATCTCCAGACCGAAGTGCCTCTTTCAGCTTAGCCTTACCGGTGGGATTGATCCGCTCGCCAATGAGGATCGGTCCTTCACCAAACTCAACCGCGTGGGTATAAGAGGAGATCAAGGTCCTGTTTTTGGGAGAAATGTGCTTGGGAACAGCCCCGAAAGTTTTCTCGCAAACCGCCTTAATATACGCCGGTGTCGTACCGCAGCAGCCGCCAACGAGCCGGACACCGCGGTCAATATATTCATCCATTGCCCCAGCAAAATCATCCGGAAGAACATCATAAACCGTCTTGCCGTTTTCGCTTCTGGGCAGGCCCGCATTGGGCTTGAGCAGCACCGGCACGGAGGCATATTCCAAATACTCCTGAACGACCTTACTCAGCTGTTTCGGGCCCAGAGAGCAATTTGCGCCGATGGCATCCGCGCCCATACCCTCCAGCATCGCAACCATCGCCGCCGGGGTCGCTCCGGTCATTAGCTTGCCATCCTCGCCGTAGGCGTTGGACACAAATACCGGAAGATCGCAATTTTCCTTTGCCGCCAGAAGCGCCGCCTTGGTATCATAGCTGTCGCTCATAGTTTCAATGAGGATCAGATCCACACCGCAGGCCGCTCCAATACGCACAGTTTTGGCATAGACCTCCACCGCATCTTCAAAGTCAAAGTCGCCGTAGGGCTTCAGCAGCTTACCGATAGGGCCGATATCCAAAGCGACAAATTTCGCTTGCGATCCGACGCTGCTCTGGCGAGCTTTGTTTGCATTGGTAACGGCCGACTTGATGATATCTTCCAGCTCAGCATCGCCAAATTTCAATGCATTAGCGCCAAACGTATTGGTGCAGACAATATTCGAGCCGGCATCAAAATACGATCTGTGGATATCCACGATCACATCCGGGTGGCTTATATTCCAACGTTCCGGCAGCTCCCCGGGGGCAAGGCCCTTCTTCTGCAGGAGCGTGCCCATTCCACCATCCAGATACGCCACATTGTTTTGAATAAACTCTAAGACATTCATTTATATTCACCGCCGATAATTACAGTTCCCATTGGTGCAGTTTTCACACTTATGACGGGTTTCACTTACGGGCGCAGAACCAACGCCGAAGATGGCCGTTACAGATTTAGACGGAGACATCAGCAAGCTCTCATTTAAGCCGACGCCGACTTTTCTGCTGCAGTCCAGCAAGGCAAAAATATCCTTTTGCGCCTCCAGCGGCAGGTCGCCATAGCCCGGAGAAAACCGCGGCGTGCAGAATTTGCCCTCTGCTGCGATCTGCACCTTCATCTCCTTGCAGAAAGCATCACATAGTGCCTCGATTCGCTCCGCGCCGTATGCCTGCGCCAACAAAGCACGGGTTGCAGATATCTGCTGATATTTCGCGATATACCGATCGACCTCAATGCCAATGGTTGCCGCAAAAAGAACGACTTCATCACATCCACGCAAGCATTTCGCCAGATCTCTGGACTGCGTCCCAAAAGGTAGTTCGCTCATCCGCCGATAGCACACCCGATAGGAAAGCTTTCCCGCAAGATCCCCGATCACTGTATACAACAGACATTGCAGCTGCTCCTCGGGCTCGCCCTTAAGTCCCGCGTAGCGCCAGATCTCCCTTTCGTTTATCGGGAAATCGGTGGCATACCGTTTCACAAAAATTGTGTTCATAGTTACACCGTAAAGCTATTGCCGAGAATTTCGGAGAGATTCTTCTGGATTCCCTCGGCGATTTCAGGCTTGTTCATCGTATAAACGTGAACATTGGTAATGCCGTTGGCGTACAGATCAATGATCTGATCCGTGGCATAAGCAATACCTGCCTGCTTCATAGCCGCAGGATTACTGCCGAACTTGTCCACCATCGCCCGGAAGCGCTGGGGCATAAATGCGCCGGAAAGCTTGATGGCCCGATCCACCTGATTGGCATTGGTGATGGGCATAATGCCCGGCACGATAGGTACGGCAATACCCGCCTCGCGGATCTTATAGAGGAAATTAAAGAACAAATTGTTGTCGAAAATCATCTGGGTGGTCAAAAAGTCCACGCCTGCATCCACCTTTTCTTTCAGATGCAGGATGTCGTCGCGCTGATTCAGACTTTCGGGATGCACCTCAGGATAGCAAGCGCCGCCGATGCAGAAATCCCCGGCCTTTTTCAGCTCCTCCACCAGCTCGATGGCGTGGCGGTAGTCCCATTTGCTTCTGTCGGTCTTCTCCAGCTCCGGGGTCAGATCGCCCCGCAGGGCCATCACATTCATAATGCCGGATTCTTTCAGCGCCTGGATCCGCTTCTGCACGCTGGTCTTGTCAGAGGAAACGCAGGTCAGGTGGGCCAGCATCGGCACACCGTACTTTTCCTTGATGTTTTTTGCTATGGCCAGAGTATATTCGCTGGTGCCGCCGCCTGCACCGTATGTAACGCTCATAAAAGAAGGCTTCAATGCGGCGATCCTCTCCGTTGCATTGCGCACGCTTTCAAAAGAAGTCTCCGTCTTGGGCGGAAATACTTCAAAAGAAAGACCAACCTTGTCTTGCTTCAGTATGTCAATAATTTTCATCGCAATCACATTCCTTTGGTGCGGTTTATTGGCATAATCATACCATACCTCCAAACATTTTGCAATAAAAATGCGCGGACTATGCATCTGCATAGTCCGCTTCAATTTACACCGCGTAACCTCTATCGCGAATTACCTTGATAACGCTGTCCACCAAGGTTTCGCAAAGCTGCATATCTTCCGCTTCCACCATCACACGGATCTTTGGTTCAGTGCCGGATTCCCGTACCAAAATTCGGCCGGAATCCCCCAGCTTTGCCGCCGCAGCAGCCACCGCCGCCTGAACGTCCGGATCATTCTGCGCCTGTGCCTTATCCGTAACAGTGATGTTCTTCAGCACCTGGGGATAGAACGTAAAACCCTCACAAAGCTGACAAAGTGTCTTCTTTTTCGCCAGCATAACCTCCATAATCTTCAGCGAGGTCAGAATACCGTCGCCGGTGGAAGCATACTTGGAGAAAATAATATGCCCGCTCTGCTCACCACCCAGACGGCAGCCGTTGGTCATCATATACTCATAGACGTACTTATCCCCCACCGCGGTCTTGGCATAGCCAATGCCCAGCTCATCAAAAGCCTTATAAAGACCAAAATTGGACATCACCGTAGTAACAACGGTATTGCCTGCCAGCTTGCCCCGCTCCTTCATATACTTGCCGTAGATATAGAGGATATGATCGCCGGTGATCACATTCCCCTTTTCATCCACGCAGAGGCAGCGGTCTGCATCGCCGTCATAGGAAAAGCCCACGTCCAGTTCATTATCCACCACAAATTTTTGCATCACTTCAATGTGGGTCGAGCCGGCATTGGTGTTAATGTTGCAGCCATCCGGCTCAGCACCAATCAAATAGGTTTTCGCGCCCATCGCGTCGAACACATTCTTCGCAATGTTCCACGCCGCGCCGTTGGCGCAATCCAGACCGATCCGCATCCCCTTAAACGAATACATCCCAAGGCCGATCAAATAGCCGATATAACGGTTTCTGCCGGCCACGTGGTCAACGCTGCGGCCGATCTGCTCCCGCTTGGCAAGGGGGAGATCAGTCCATTCCTTGCCGAACGCTTCCAGATGACTGTCCAGGTAATCCTCCACCAGACCGATCACCCGCTCATCCATCTTCTCACCGTAGCTATTGATCAGCTTGATTCCGTTATCGTAATACGGATTATGGGACGCAGAGATCATAATGCCACAGTCAAAATCCTCCGACCGGCACACAAATGCCACCGACGGCGTGGTAGTAACGTGGAGTAGGTACGCATCCGCGCCGCTGGCTGTCAAACCGCCCACCAGACTGTATTCCAGCATATAGCTGGACCTGCGGGTATCCTTGCCGATGACAACCCGCGCAGGACCGTCCTGGCCGTTTCTACGCCGCAGCTGCGTGTAATACCAGCCAAGAAAACGTCCCACCTGAAAGGCGTGATCGGCCGTCAGCGCCACATTTGCTTCGCCGCGAAAACCATCCGTTCCAAAGTATTTCCCCATCACCAATCCTCCTTTTTCACGATCACGCCAGCTGTCTTCCAGATGCTTCGTTCCGGAACGATCCCGCGCACGCAGGATGTGGGGTAAATATTGCTATTCCTGCCGATCATTGTGCCGGGATTTAAGACCGCATTGCAGCCAACCTCCACATAATCGCCAAGCATTGCGCCGAATTTCTTCAGCCCGGTTTCCATACCGTTTACAACCACCAGGCTCTTATCGGACTTGACATTGGAGGTTACCGCGCCTGCACCCATATGGGCCTTATATCCAAGGATGCTGTCACCAACATAGTTAAAATGGGGCACTTGCACACCGTCAAAAAGAATCACATTCTTAAGCTCTGTGGAGTTGCCCACAACACAATCTTCCCCCACCAGCGCGCTGCCGCGAATAAAGGCACAATGCCGCACCTCGGTATTCGCACCGATAACGCAAGGCCCGCCAATGTGGGCGGTGGACGCAACCGTTGCCGTCCTATGAATCCACACAGAGGGCGATATTTCCTCAAAGTCCTCCCCCAGATTCTCAACGATTGACAAAATCAGATCCTTAATACCTGTTAACGCTTGCCAGGGATACTCAAAACCTCTGAGATACTCCCCTGCCAATGTATGTGTAAGGTCAAAAAGGTCGGTTGTTTTCATCATTGCTGCATACTCCCTTTCCCAATCAGTTTGTGCGCAGCATTACGGAAATATTCTACTTTACAGCATAGAAAAACTGCCCGATCCGTCGATCGGGCAGTTTGAAGAATCAATTACTTTTCGTTCTTGTAGATTTCCTTGAAGTACTTGTAGGTATCCACCTTCAGCTCGCCGCAGGCAGCCTCGTCGCAGGCGATGATGCCGTCCTTGTGCATCTGCAGAGCACTGATGGTCCAGGCGTGATCAACGCCGCCCTCAACACAGTGGCGAAGGGCGCGAGCCTTGTTGTGGCCGCTGATCAGCAGCAGGACCTGCTTGGAGTCGCAGACAGTACCGACGCCAACGGACAAAGCGGTCTTGGGCACCTTGTTGGGGTCGTTGTCGAAGAAACGGGAGTTAACGATCAGGGTATCCTCGGTCAGAGCGCGGACACCGGTGCGGGAAGTCAGAGAAGTGAAGGGCTCATTGAAGGCAATGTGGCCGTCCACGCCGCTTCCGCCCAGGAACAGGTCGATGCCGCCGTAGGAAGCGATCTTGTCCTCGTAGCGCTGGCACTCGGCCTCCAGATCCTCCGCCATACCGTTGAGGATGTTGATGTTCTCAGCGGGGATGTCGATGTGGTTGAAGAAATTGTCGTGCATAAAGTACCAGTAGCTCTGGTCGTGCTCACGGGGCAGACCAACGTACTCGTCCATATTGAAGGTAACCACGTTCTTGAAGGTAACCTTGCCGGCCTTGTTCATCTCGATCAGGTTCTTATAGACACCCAGAGGAGAAGATCCGGTGGGCAGACCCAGGACGAAGGGACGGTTTTCCTTATGATTGTTGATGGCGTCAGCAATGTGCTGAGCAGCCCAGGCACACATTTCTTTGTAATCGTTTTTGATAATCAGTTTCATTACAGTACACACTCCAATGATAATTTAAGCGCAATTTTGCTTGCTTCTAGTATTATACAGCCTTAAAAGTAAATGTCAAGGTAGCAAAATCTTCAAAGGGGAAATTCGGCTTGATACCCACGTTCATCCAGGTGGCGCCCAGCATCGTCATATCCAGTTCCTTGACATAGTACATCTGCTTGGGGTCAAGACCTCTGACCTTCAGGCGCTTGATGGGGCCGTTGCACTCTGCAAGGCGCTTGTAGGCCGTCAGGTGGGCGCTTTGCTTATCCTTAGACACGATCATAAAGCCGAAATATCCGCCGGCAAACGGGTCTTCCGTGCGGTACAGATCGCCCCACAGCAGCAGGTCCTCCACCTCGTGGTACTTATCCACCTGCTTGCGGACAGTCTCCCGATCCTCATCAGTGAATGCAGAGGTGTCCAGCTCATAGCCAGTACCGCCCAGGTGAGCGATGTCGCCACGGGTCGCAATGCTGGTGCTGCGGCGGGTCTGGTGATTGGGTACAGCAGAAACGTGGCAGGTCATAGCCATCAGCGGATAGGCCATAGATGTACCGTACTGGATCTTTGTTCTCTCCTCAGCGTCGGTATCGTCGGAGGTCCATATCTGGGAGAAGTAATACAGCACAGCGGGATCAAACCGCGCGCCGCCTGCGCTGCAGCCCTCAAAGAAGATGTCGGGATTGGCATTGACAATCCGCTCGAACAGGTCATAAACACCCAGCGCATACCGGTGGGCAAATTCCATCTGCTGATCCGGCGCAAGACCCAGCGACCAGGACTGAGATACGTTGGAATTGTAATCCCACTTGACGTATTCGATGTGATTTTCCTTCAGGATCTTATTGACCGCGTTGACAGCAAAATCACGGACATCCTCCCGGGTCAGGTCCAGCATATACTGGCCGCGGCAGGGACTTCCCTCCCGGCCGGGCGCCATAATGGCGTAATCGGGATGCGTCCGGAACAGGTCAGAATCGGGGCTAATCATCTCCGGCTCAAACCACAGGCCAAACTTCATACCCCGGCTGTTGACGTGCGCAATGATCTCACCCAAACCGCCGGGAAGCTTCTTTTCATCGACCCACCAGTCGCCCAGGCTGGAGAACTCGCTGTTTCTGTTGCCATACCAGCCGTCGTCAAGGACGAAAGTGTCAACGCCCGTGCCGGCAACGCCATCCACGATCTGCTTCAGACGTTCGGTATTGAAATTGAAATATGCAGACTCCCAGCTGTTGATAACGATGGGCCGCTTCTTGCCCACGTACCGGGGATTGATCAGGTGATTGCGGTAGGCATCGTGGAAATTGCGGCTCATACCGCCAATACCATCGCTGGAATAAGAGATGACCACCTCAGGCGTTTCAAAGTAAGCGCCGGGCAGCAGCTTCCAGGTAAAGTCAAAGTCATTTATGCCGCCGGTCAGCAGCAGCCGATCGTCGTTAAGGCCCTCCGCCTTCAGAACAAAGGAGGAAGAATAGATCAGATTCACGCCGTAGACATCACCGGCATCCTCTGTTGCACCCTTTTTGACCAGCGCCATAAAGGGGTTTAAGGACGCGGAGGATGTGGTGCGCTTGGAGTCAATGGAAACAACGCCATAGTGGGCAGGAATTCTCTGCACGTGGCGCTCAGCGGCCCACGCGCCGTGCAGCGTCAGCACATCGTAGTCGATCTCCGGCAGTGCAACGGAGAAGGAATACGCCCGATTCAGCATTACAGTACCCGCGCCGCCATTGCTGTAAACCGCGCGGCGGGCAATGACACCGGCATCGTCATAGACGGTATAATAAAGGTCGCAGCCAAAACCATTGACCCGATCCTTCAGATGGACGACCAAAGTTTCGCCGTCCCGCATAGAGGGCATACCATTTATGCCGGGCTTCTGGGGCAAAATCTCGTAGCCTTCGTACAGCAGATCGCTGATCCGGTCGCCCTGTTCTGTCCGGATCTGGACAGCAGGCTCACGGTAGTCGCCAGTGCCGGAGAAAACGATCTCAGGTGCAAAATACTGGTAGCAGTCGATAGCGCCGTAATTATAGCCATTCTCCATCTTAACACCGGGGATCTTGGGATTGTTGTCCGTACCGCCGCAGCCACGGACATAGCGGATATCGTCGTGTCCAATGGTCTTACCGAAGTACAGGTGCTCAAGATAATCAAAATCATTCACGCAAAAAGCATAGGTCAGGCCCTTGCCGTCCAGAAAGAATGTCTTTGTGGATTCCTGATAGGTAATTGCCATAATAAATCCTCCTCAGCGCCGATAATTTCTCTGCCTCATTTTACCATTCAAACTACAGTAAGTCAAGCCATACATCAAAACACCATTGACAATCACAATACCTCGTGTTACGATGTATTCCGTAAGGAGGAGTATGCTATGGATATACAATTAAAGCGTGGTCTTTTGGATATCTGCGTATTAGCCGCCATCAAAGACGGAGATTCCTACGGCTACAAGATCATTAGAGATATGAAGCCGTATATCGCGCTCTCCGAATCGACACTTTACACCATTCTCAAACGTCTGGAAATGGCAGATATGCTGACTGTCCGCACCACAGAGCACGACGGACGGCTTCGCAAATACTATCATATCACGAAGAAAGGTCTGCAGCGCATTGAAAATTTCAAGCGTGAATGGAATGAGATACTTTCGATATACCGGTTTGTAACAAAGGAGGATGCTAAAAATGGATAAAAGAGAGTTCCTGAAGCAACTGCGCAAAGGCTTATCCGGTCTGTCCCGGGCGGATATTACTGAGCGCGTAAGCTTCTACACCGAAATGATCGACGACTATATGGAGGAAGGTCTTTCTGAGGAAGAAGCCATCCAGCGTATCGGTACGGTCAACGAAATCACATTCCAAATTTTAGCAGATGCCTCCCCTGTCCCCAAAAAGCACAATTCCTGGAAGATCGCTGCAATTATTTTGGGCAGTCCCATCTGGCTTTCACTTCTGATCTCTGTTCTTGCTGTCGCGTTGTCCCTTTATGCATCACTCTGGGCTGTTGTCATTTCGTTGTGGAGCGTATTCGGCGCTCTGTGCAGCTGCTTTCTTGCCGGTATTTTAAGCGGCGCTGTCTTCGCTGCCACCGGTTACATCGTTCCGGGCGTAGCTATGATCGGCGCAGGCCTGGTCTGCGCAGGTTTATCCGTATTCGTATTCTACGGTTGTAAGGCCGCATCAAAAGGAGCAGTATTGCTGATTAAGAAAGCTGGCCAATCCATAAAATCAAACTCTGCCAAAAGGAGGGTACAAAATGCGTAAAATCACAAAGATCTGGCTTATCATAGCAGTTGCCCTTATTGTGATCGGAGGGGTCATTTTTGCAGCTATACTGTCGCAGAGCAACTGGGATTTCACCACCTTGAGCACCGTGAATTATCAAACAAAAACCTATACATCCTTAGAGCAATTCAATGACATCGCAATCGAAACCGAAACCGCGGACATCACGTTCCTATTTTCTGAGAACGACAGTACCAAAGTTGTTTGCTATGAGATGGAAAAAGTCCCCCACAGCGTTAGTTTTGATGGTGGAAAACTTACCATCAGGGACACCGATCAGCGGCAATGGTTTGACCATATTGGAATCAGTTTTGTTGCGCCTAAGATCACGATTTATCTCCCCAAAAGCGAATACGGTGCGCTCAATATCAGCACCACCACCGGCGGTATTTTTATCCCTCAGGATTTCCAGTTTGAAAGCATCCATATTTCCGGAACAACCGGCGATATAGACAGCAGTGCAACTGTCTCCGGTGCATTTACCGTTAAGCTGACCACCGGCAACATTTCTGTGAAAAATGCAATCATCGGCTCACTTGATCTGACCACCACAACGGGCAGGACCACGCTATCTGATGTAACCTGCTCTGGCGACATTCGCACAAACGTGTCCACAGGCAAAGTAAACTTAGCCAACATCAGGTGCATTAATTTCAGCACCGACGGCTCTACCGGCGATATATCCCTGGAAAATGTCATTGCAGATAAGCAGATGATCATCAACAGATCGACCGGCGATGTGAAAATCAAGGACAGCGACGCAAACTCCCTCAACATACAACTCGACACAGGCAATGTTACCGGTAATCTCCTAACCGGCAAGATTTTCACTGTCGAGTCCGATACCGGCAAAATTCGCGTCCCCGAAAACAGTCCCGGCGGCATCTGCGTAATCACAACCTCAACCGGCGACATTTTGATTTCGTAAGTAAAGAAAAACCACCGGCACTGCCGGTGGTTTTTTTATTCAGTAGTTAATCTTGTTGTAGTTTTCAAACAGCTTTAATGTCAGGCTCTCGTCATTGGTGTATACGGAATTTCCCTCAGGATAAACGGTATAAATCCCCTCTTCCGTCAGCGCATCAAGCTGCTCTGCATCCAAATCATCCGCAATAAATAGCGGTGCAACGGACAGCAGGATCTGTGCGCAGCCGGCACTCTTGGAGTAGCTGATCATCGAAGAAACTGCACTCTTTTCCGTGCCGTCGGCAGGGTCAAGCAGCAAACTGGCGATCCGTCCGTCCTCAAAGGCATAGTAATGCCAGCGGTCCGTTTCATTGATGGGAAAATCGCGCATCGCCACCAGGCTGTTGCCGCCGGGATAGCTAAGCGTTGCGGGAATCAGAATGTCATTTCCAACTCTATGGAACACATTCAATTCAAAGGTCTGGCCGGAATCGCACAAGTTCCGGGTAAAGCCGTCGTAACTGGCCAGATATCCGTTGGTAAATCCCTCGCCTATCAGTATGTCTGCAATATAGTCCGCGATAAACGCATTGGTCATCCAGGAAAAATCCAGCAGATACGCGATCTCATTCTCCTCGATAAAGGTAAGATATGCCTGCGCAACCTGCAGCTTGATCCTCTGATCACCCAGAAGCTGAATGTCGATCATCTGCGGGTCATTGGCAAATCCGGCAATCTCAGCAATATACGCCTTGGTGTCCGGCTGTGCTTGCGGATCGTACTGGGCGGCCTCCGCATCGTTTTCACAGACAAACAACTGGTTATACTGCGCATATGCCGGCGCAAGATAGATGCTGCGGTTTCCTGATTCCACGATCGCGCTCAACGCGTCATAGAGGGCAGGCTCGACCGTGATCTCCTGGTTGATATGCTCGTTGACATAGCGGATATTGTGCAGCTCATCTGAAGCATATTCATTATTGAAAAGCTGGTAGGCATCCTCTGTTGCCTTGGTGTACAAGGCAGTCAGGCGTTTGTTCTGCACCGTGGCAGACACATCGGCTGCATCCACATAATTATAAAGCAGTGCAAAATCTTCGCTGCAGTTAAGCGTACCGGAGGAGACTTTGATCTCTCTCCAGCCGGGCTCGAGGCCGAAAAGCTCGGAAAAGCCATACCAAAAAGACACAATGGCAATCACCACAGCCAAAGCCAGCAAAACGACCCGCAGGGGCAGGTTTTTCCTGGTAACTTCAATATTTGTGATGCGAGGCAACCCGGGAGGGTTGCCTCTATCTTTATTCTTCTTCATAGCTTACAGAACAGCACTAAGCAGCAGCAGGCCAAACAGTGCAACGATCGACCCGATTGTGATCAGGCCGGCGATCGCGCCCTTCTTGCAAGCCTTCCAGTTGCGCTTATGATTGAACTTGCGGAAGATCAGACCGGCGACAAAGCCGATCGGCGGCAGCAGGAAAGACAGAAACGTATACCACTTGCTGCCGGTATCGTGCAGCGGAGTCTGCAGCAAGAACTGCTCAGCGGACCAGGGATCTTCCTCGGTCTCGGCAGCAGTCTGTGCATGCTCGCTGGGCTGCAGGATCGTGATGGACTTCAGCGGCACATTCTTTTCGCGGATGGCGCGGTACTCCTCGATCTCCTTTTTGTTGCCGTAGATAAAGTGGCCGTGGCCGATATCAACCAGCTCGGGCTTATCCTCGCTGTAATCGTGAACAGAGGGATCGTAGGTAAACAGCACCTTATTCTTCTCCAGAATGGGATCCGGGATCGGAATGGCGGAAATCAGGCTACGGGTGTACGGATGCAGAGGATAGTCAAACAGTTCCTCAGCATCTGCGATCTCCACGATGTCGCCCTTGTAGATAACGCCGATCCGGTCAGAAATGAAACGGACGATGGAAAGGTCGTGGGCGATGAACAGATAGGTAACATCCCGCTCCTTCTGGAACTTCTTCAGAAGATTCAGCACCTGGGCACGGATGGACACGTCCAGAGCGGAGATCGGCTCATCGGCGATGACCAGCTCCGGCTCCATAACCATTGCACGGGCCAGGCCGATACGCTGACGCTGACCGCCGGAGAACTCGTGGGGATAGCGGGTCAGATGCTCGGGCAGCAGACCGACCTCTTCCACGATCTTCTCAACCTTGCGGATGCGATCTTCCTCATTTTCGTACAGATGGAAGTTGTAAAGGCCCTCAGAGATGATATAATCCACCGTTGCACGCTCGTTCAGGGATGCAGCAGGATCCTGGAAGACCATCTGGATGTTACGGATGACCTCACGGTCCAGACCGCGCTTGGTCTTGCCGGAGATGCGCACGCCCTTATACTGGATCTCGCCGGCTGCGCAGGGGTTAACGCGGATCACAGCACGGCCGATGGTAGTCTTGCCGGAGCCGGACTCACCAACCAGGGAGAAGGTCTCGCCCTTGTAAACATCAAAGCTGGCATTCTTGACCGCTCTGACTGCGCTGTCGCCCTTACCGAAGGTGATGTCAACATTCTTCAGGCTCAGCAGGATCTCCTTGCCGTTTTCGGCGATCGGACCGTGCTCGGGCAAGTAAGAGGCAGTCTTTTTCATTGTAAATTTAGACACGACATACCCCTCCTTAAATATTAAATGCAGCCATAAGCTTCTCGTGGATGTTCTCAATGATCTCCGGCTTTTCAACCTTGGGCGCTCTGGGATCCAGAAGCCAGGTCTTCGCATAGTGGGTGTCGGTAACCTTGAACATCGGCGGCTCCTTCAGCGTATCCACCTTCAGGCAGTAGGGATTTCTGGGAGCAAAGGCATCGCCAACGATACTGTTATACAGAGAAGGAGGCGTGCCGGTGATGGAGTACAGCTTGGTATTGCGCTGAGCAAGCTGAGGCAAACTGGACAGCAGTGCCCAGGTGTAGGGATGCTTGGGATCATAGAAGACCTCTTCAACCGTACCGGTCTCCACGATCTGGCCGGCGTACATAACCGCAACGCGGTCAGCAACATTGGCAACAACACCCAGGTCGTGGGTGATGAAAACGATGGTGTAGTTGAATTCCTTCTGCAGGTCCTTGATCAGCTTCAGGATCTGGGCCTGAATGGTAACGTCCAGCGCGGTGGTAGGCTCGTCACAGATCAGGATCTTGGGCTGGCACGACAGTGCGATGGCGATAACGATACGCTGACGCATACCGCCGGAATACTGGAAGGGATAATCGTCAAAGCGGTTCTCCGCGTTGGGAATACCGACCTTTTTCATCAGCTCCAAGGCACGGGCACGGGCTTCCAGTTCTGTGCAGTTCTGGTGCTTCAGAATGATGGAAGTGATCTGCTTGCCGATGGTGATGATGGGGTTCAGAGAAGTCATGGGATCCTGGAAGACGGTCGCGATCTTGCCACCGCGGATCTGGCTCCAGTCCTTGGCATACTGGATCTTTGCCAGATTCAGTACGCAAGTGCCGTGCAGCTTCTCAGGCGTCTCGTCAATGTATCTGACACGGAAAACAACATCGTCAAAGACATCGTTTCTCATATCCTCATCATACAGATCGACACCCAGCTGCATAGCCTTCTTCATAGTCTTCAGCAGCTTATTGTAGCACTGATTGCGCTTGTGCGCGCCGAAACGGCCAACGGAAAGATAAATTTCCTTGGCAATCAGCTCGTTGCGGGCCTTCGTCTCGTCAGAAACAGTGCAGTCGATCGCCTTTGCATAGGCGCTCTTCAGCTCGCTCATACGCTCATCGTACTGCTTCAGGTAAGCGGTATCATTGCGCATTGCCTTCTTATGGGCCTTGATCTTATCGGCTTTGGCCTTCTGCAGATCCTTGATCTGCTTGTCCAGCGCGTCGATCTCATTGCCCATAGCGCGGTAGCGCTCTTTTTCGTTCTTGGAGTCAACGGTCTGGCGCTGGTTGAACAGCTCCGTACGCTTAAACACCAGGTCGTCGATCTGCGCGGTTGCAGCCTGATCCTCTGCATCACTGATGGTAGCGCGCTGCTTCTTCTCAGACTCCAGTTCCAGGATCTGCTTGTAGATATCAGCGCCTGCTTCCAGCTTGGAGTAGCGGTTCAGAGCATCCTTAGCCGCATTGATCATCCGCACTGCAGTCTTATCCAGCGCAACGCAGGTATCCGCCAGCTCCTCATCATTGAAGATGATAGAGCCGTTGCTGATGTAGCCGTTGGTCTCCAGCATACCGGCAAAGGTCTTGGTAAAAACAGACTTACCGGAGCCGGACTCACCGACGATAGCTACGGATTCATTTTCGTGAAAATCCAGGGAAACACCACGGATAGCGGTCAGCGTTCTGCCGCGGACGCGGAATTTCACCTCGAGGTCCTTAACGGACAGTAAAACCTTCTTGTTTTCCATATCCGTCACCTCTTACATATGGGTTCTGGGGTCGGATGCGTCGCCCAGATTCTGGCCGACAACATACAAGACCACAGTAATGATGGAAGCAACTGCAACAGGTGCCCAGAATTCGATTTCCCAACCGGGTGTCTGCATCGCGTTCTGAGAAGCCTCGATCAGCTTACCCAAGGACATATCAGAAAGTCCCATACCGATATAGCTCAGGAACACCTCATAGGAGATGTAAGAGGGAATTTCGGTGGCAGCCAGTGTAACAATGACAGAGGTCATAAAGGGCAGAATGTTCTTGGTCGCGATCCGGGTGATGGGCGTGCCCAGGCAGCGGGATGCCAGATTGTACTCTCGGTCACGGATAATGATGACCTGGGTACGGATAAAGTACGCAATGGCGATCCAGCCGGTAATCGTCAAAGCAAAGACCATCGACCAGAAGCTGGCGGACATAATCAGAACGATAACGGAGATCAGCAGAACATAAGGAATGTTGGCAATGATGTTGTAGACTTCAGTCATAAAAATGTCGAACTTCTTGCTGAAGCCCCAAATTGCACCCACGACCACGCCGACGACCATATTGATAGCCGCGCAGACCAACGCCATAGACACGGAGATACTGGATCCAAACCAGATGGCGTCAAACGTGGACTGACCGGAGCCACCGGTGCCCAACACCCATTTAAGGCTGCTGCCGAATTTGGCAATCGCAGCCTGCGGGCTCAAATGCTTCGCACTGGAATCCATAATGTTGATAAAGGGATCCACATCTGGATTATAATTGGTAACCGCAGGATAGATATAGGTGAAGGCCAGCAAAAGCGCAAGGATTGCCAGCATAATAATGTTGATCTTCTGGCGGAAGAACACGCGGAACACAGAGTTCCAGTAGGAATACCGGGGGGCGGTGATTTTCTCAGACTCCAATTCGTCGTGATTGATGCGAGAAAACAGCTCGTCCTCAGATAAATTCAATTCAGAAAGGTCAATTCTCTTTTCAGACATAGCCGATTACCCCGCTTTCGAAGTGAAGGAAATTCTGGGATCCATCATAGACATCAAAACATCGCCCAGAATAATGGAAACAACAGTCAAAACAGCATAGAACAGAACCATGCCAACGATAACACCATTATCGTAAACGCCGATAGCCTTGGTCAGCATATTGCCAACACCGGGAACGACATACACACGCTCGGTGATGATTGCGCCGGTCAGCGCACCCAGAACGCTTCCGGGGATGCCGTGTACGATGGGAATGATCGCGTTCTTAAGGATGTGCTTGCTGAAGATCTCCCGCTCAGAAAGGCCACCGCTGCGTGCAAACTTGACGTAGTCAGAGTTCATCTGGTCGATCATATACCGGCGCAGCCACTTCATCAGGCTGGCAATGGACGGCAGCGCAAGAGAGATGATCGGCAGCACATACATCAGCCAGGTGGGATTCTCCATATCAAAGGTGGTCGGCAAGCCAGCCTTACCGCCCAGGGACTTGAACATGAAGATATATGCCAAGGAAGGCACAGCAGAAATAAAGACAATATAGATCGTGCCCAGCTTGTCGATCAGCTTTTCCTTGTTCAAGGACATCAAAATGCCCAGAGGCACAGCCAGCAGATAAGAAAGAATCGTCGCAATAATACCCAGTACAAAAGAGTATCCCATTCTGGACATACCGTTTCTGTATGTGGAAACATTGGTGTAGTCATCAACAAAGTTATTCTTGATGACCGGTGTGCCATTCTCGAAAGAACCGGCAGCATAGGTAGCAGAGTGCAAATTATCGGCAGACTCCGTTACCGTACCACTGGGATAGGATACAAGTGAATAAGAATAAGAGCCCTGGGTTTCTGTCATAGTGGTAAATACATCCACACCCTGACGGATAGAGAAAGACAGGCCAAGGTTCAGCTTCACCAGATTCTGGTGAATGTAGGGGAACTGATCGTCACAGTACAGCAGATACTTGTTAAAGGTACCATTGCCCATAATGGCAGGAGAAAACTTTTCTCCGCCGTAGGCAGGGTCGTACCAGGTGAAGGTCAATCCCCTGTCAGCAATATCTTCTTCCACATAGTGAATATTGTCAACGGTGATCAAACCGCCCAGGTAATTGCCCAAACGCTGGAACACGGGAATATCCTTATAGGCATAGAAGCGAGGATCGCCGCCTTCTTTATACTTGCTGGAGTTAATCTTGGTGATGCCGTCCAGCCGTACGATTTGGTAGCCGTCCGCTTCCATTTCTTTTCTGAATTGGTCAGCATATTTCTGGGTCAGCTCGCTGTCCCGGTCTGCAGTTTTTCCCAACTTGACTGCCCCATTATAAGTGTCCTGATCAATTTCACCTTCGCGGAGCAATCCCTTCAGGTAATCCGCAAAGGGAATATAGTCAACATAGCCATACTTTTCCCACTGCTGCATACAGTATACCTTTTTGGAATTAAGCTGAAGTTTGGAGTACTGAGCATCCTGGGCGAAAATCAGATTTCTGTCCAATGCGGAGTAGATCATAATCATTACCACAATCAAAACGATGACAACAGAAACCAAGCTGCGCAGGATTCGGTTAATTAAATATTTCGTCATAGCTTATCTCACATCTCATCAGAGTATTCTTGCTGGACGGGAGCAGCCCCATCCATACTTTTTTGCAAAGTGCACACAAAAAAGCACTGCCCTCAGCGGATTCGCCGAACACGCAATGGCGGAACGCTGAGGGCAGCGCTCTTTACACGCGGAATCCGTACTTATTATGTGCAGATGCAAGCATCGTATTATAGGCAGATTGGAGGATGGACACAAGGTCCATCCTCCACTGTTTATTCAGAAAATTAGAACAGGCCCAGCATGACGATCATATCGCCAGAGTAGATGTTCATGGTGTTCAGGTAGGTGGAAGGATCACCGTAGTCGGGGCCCCAACCGGAAACATCATAGATGTCGTAGTTGGTCTGAGTAGCATCGTCGACATAGTAGCCGGCATAGTACCACTGGCTGGAGTCAACACACTCAGTCAGATTGATGATAACAGCGCCGCCCAGATTGGTCTCGATGGACTTCTTCAGAGCCTGAGCACGGTTCTTGTAGGACTCACTGCCGGAGAAGTAAGGCAGATCCAGCTTGATGGGGTTCTCAGCGGAGACCACGATGCCATTGGCAGCCAGCTCTTCGATAGCCTTTGCCAGCTCAGCAGTAGCAGCCTCGGGGTTGTACCAACCGTCGAACTGGGTAGAGGAGCCAACGCCGCCGTCTGCCTCGGGATCCCAAACCTTCAGAGCAACGCCGTCAGCGTTGATCTGAGCCTGCATGATAGCGCCGTAGTAGGTGCCAGCGGTGAAGGTAGTAGCAGTGCCGTTGATATCAATGGTGACATCCTCTTCCAGGGAAACGAATGTACCGGGAGTGTAGGAGTTGATCATTGCATTGTACTTCAGCTCTTCGCCGTCAGTTGCAGCCTGATAAGCACCACGGTCCAGAGCCTGCAGCAGAGCGCGACGGAAGTGCACGTTCTTCAGAGCAACGCCGGAACGGAGCATATCTTCCTCAGTCTTGGTGGAGACAACAGTGCCGTCGTTGAAGTTGGAGGTAGCAGTACGGTTCAGGTTGATGAATGCGGAGTAAGAAGTAGCATCAGTGCCGGAAACGTAAACGATGGTATCCATCAGGTTAGCAGCCTTGGCAGCCTCCAGAGAGGAAGCGTTCAAACCAGCGCCGTCGATGGTGCCAGCCATGCAATCATTGTAAGCCTTCAGAGCATCCTCGCCGTCGTTGAACAGCCAGGTGATGGTCTTCATAGTAACGTTTGCAGCATCCCAGTAGGCGGGGTTAGCGGTGAAGACGATGGTGTTTTCAGCAGTCAGGTTGGAAACCAGGTAAGGACCGCAGTATGCAATGTCGTCAGGAGTCTTGCCGTAGGTGTAGTCAGCAGCGTCAGCAGCGAAGTCGTCGCCGAACTTACCGCCCTTGGACTCGTAGAAGGTCTTGCACATGGGAGTGAAGGGGTTGTAGCCCAGGATGGTCATGAAGTAAGAGGTGGGCTCGGTCAGAGTGTACTGCAGGGTGTAGGTGTCAACAGCCTTAACACCAACCTCAGCGAAATCAGTGATATCGCCAGCCAGGTATCCGTCAACACCAACGATGTTGGCGTAGCCGGAGCCAGCCAGGTACTCCAGGCCGCCTTCAGCGTCCAGCAGGTGCTGCATGCCGTAGACCCAGTCTTCAGCGGTAACTTCAGCCAGCTCACGGCCCTGGGAATCAACCCACTTAACGCCTTCACGGATCTTGAAGGTGTAGGTCAGGCCATCGTCGGAGACGGACCACTCAGTAGCCAGAGCGGGCATCATAACATTTTCAGAGTTGTACTCGATCAGGCCGCACAGAGTGTTGCAGATAGCCTCGGAGTCAGCAGCACGGTAAGTAGCCAGATAGTCCCAAGTCTTGGGATCGGAAGAATAACCCAGAGTGTAGCTGTCCTTCAGGGTGTAGCCTTTGCCTTCCAGGTAAGCCTTAGCGGAGGCCTTCCAGGTGCCGGTGCCCTTCAGCTCAGCCCACATAGTCTTCAGCTCTTCGCGGTGAGCGGCAGTGATGGGCTCGGTAGCAACCAGAACGCCGTAGTAACGGGACTGGTCGTTGCCCCACAGAGTGGTGGAAGCAGTGTTGGGAGCAACGCGGGAGATAGCATAGTTACCGCCCTGAGAAGACAGGGGCAGCAGAACGCCGGACTCCAGCAGCTTAGCCTCAGCAACAGCCATCAGAGCAAAACGCTCGGAGACGGTAGCTGCGGTCTTAGCAGCTTCGTAGTACTTCAGGAAATCGCCGAGAACATCCTTGTAGATAGCCTCGGACAGAGCATCGTGGTCCTCACGCAGATCTGCGTAGGGATCAACATACTCAACGGGCTTGTTGCCTTCAGTGGCAGGGGGGGTGTTGGTGGCGGGAGCGCAAGCTACCACGGAGATAGCCAGAACAGCAACCAGCAACAGTGCGAGAAGCTTTTTCATATTATTTCCTCCTAAATAAAAATAATAATCAATAAAATATGCTAATCGGCCGCAAACGGGCCGAAAAAGCCGAAAACAGAAGCCATTTTGTTGCAGGCGGACTTTTGTCCGCCTGCAACGCACACTTTTACGTATAGTAAAAGACGCGAATAGCTATGCTCATTCTAGCACTTTACGTATCAAATGTCAAATATTTTATTCACGATTTTGCAAATTTATTCTTTCCCTCCGGCTCACTTGCCGGTAGAGCCGAAGCCCCCCTCACCTCTTGCGGTATCGGTCAGCTCTTTGACCTCTTCATATGCAGGGGTCAGCACCGGGGTGATAATCAGCTGCGCCACCCGTTCGCCGGGAGAAACGGTCTGCACCTGATTGCTGTGGTTGAGCAGCACCACACGGATCTCGCCGCGGTAGTCGCTGTCAATGACACCCACCTTGTTAGCAGGGGCAAGTCCCCGCTTGACGCCCATACTGCTGCGGGCGTAGATAAGGCCGGCGCAGCCCTTGGGCACTTCCAGCGCAATACCGGTAGGCACCCAGAAGACCTCACCGGGCGCGATAGACACCGCGTCCTCCAGGCAGGCATACAGATCCGCACCTGCAGCCTCAGCAGAGCCATAGGTGGGCAGGATTGCATTGGGGGAAAGCTTCTTTACGCGAATCGTACTCATATTCTTCACCTCTCACGGGATCAGCTTCAGGATCGCATCCTTGGGTCTTGCGCCCAGTGCCTGATTCACAATCTGGCCATCCTTAATCACCAGAAGCAGCGGTATGCTGTTGACCTTAAACTGCCGGGCAAGCTCGGGCTCGGCATCCACGTCGATCTTGCAGACCTTGATATGTTCATTCTCTGCAGCGATCTCCTCCAGCGACGGCGCGATCATCTTGCAAGGGCCGCACCACTCGGCAAAGAAGTCCAGAAGCACCACCTTGTCAGAACTGAGCACCTCAGCTTCAAAGGTTTCCTTAGTAATATGATGTATCATATAGCATCCTCCTTTCATTTTCTAATACTATACACGCAATTCATCGTTTTGGCTAGACAAATTTCTTTATTGACTTATTTTCCCTGGAATTTATAATATATAGTAACTGACCCAATTGGGAATACTGATTTTAACGGAAATGAGGAGAAGCTATGTTTTCTCAGAATGCGCGGTGCATCTACCGCAGAAATCCTCTGGATAAAGTGATCTGCCAGCTCAGATTTTCTGAGATCCTATCCATCGAAACAAGTCTGCCTGCTGCGTTTCAGGAAGCCATCCGGGATGAATTCCCCCAATATGCCTGCCATAAGGAGACCCCCGCGCCCAAGCTGGTGGGTACGCCCGGCAATCTGCGGATGGAAAAGCAGCCGGAATGCAACAATTACAATTTCGTTTCTGCTGATGGCGTGTGGCGGGTCAATCTGACCAGCAAATTCCTTTCTCTGGCCTGCTCCCGCTACACCTGCTGGGAGGATTTTGCCCGGAAGCTGGACAAGCCCCTGGCCGCATTCATTAAAATATATAAGCCGGCATTTTTTGAGCGGCTTGGTCTGCGGTATGTAAATCTCATCTCCCGCGAAGCTATTGAGCTTACGGATGTCCCCTACCGGGATCTGATCAACGCCTGCTGGCTTGGCCCGATCGCAGAGGATGACGTGATGGAAACTGCCGTAACCCGCCACACCATTGATTCTGAGATCAACATCCGCGGCGGCTGTCGGGTCAAGATCCACGCCGGCCCTGTCCTTGTCAGTCGCGGCGGAAAGACCGAGCCCGAGCCCAAATTCGCCTTTGACCAGGATCTGTATATGACCGGTAAGATCCCGGTAAACTATTCCGCAGGCTCTTTGGAGACTCTGCACAGCCAGGCCTACCCCATTTTCCGCGGTGCGATCACAGATATGCTCCACGAAGCAATGGAGCCTGAAAGTATCTAAGGAGACTACTATGTTTTTTGACTGGACCTATGTTGTAATCGTTATGCCTTTTGTTCTGCTTTCCCTATGGGCAAGCAGCAATGTGAATTCCACCTTCAAAAAGTTTGCCAATCAGCTTTCCTCCCGCCGCATCACCGGCGCGCAGGCTGCGCAGCAGGTACTCAGCGCCAACGGCGTCGGCGGCGTGAAGATTGAGCGCGTCAGTGGCAATTTGACCGATCACTACGATCCCAGAACAAATGTGATCCGCTTGTCAGACAGCGTCTACGACGCCACATCCACCGCCGCCATCGGTGTTGCCTGCCACGAAGCCGGCCACGCCGTCCAGTACGCCAAGAACTATGCGCCTATCAAGCTTCGCGCAGCCATCGTCCCAGTTACCAACTTTGCCAGCAAGCTGGCAATGCCGCTGATCCTGCTGGGCCTGGTGCTGACATTTCTGGAAAGCTTTTCGTTCACCCTGGTGTATGTAGGCATTGCCTGCTTTGGCCTTTCTGTCGTATTTCAGCTGATCACCCTGCCGGTGGAGTTCAACGCCAGCCGCCGTGCAATGCAGGCCATTGAAAATGCCGACATTCTCACCGATGCAGAGCAAGTTGGCGCGCGCAAGACCCTGACGGCTGCTGCACTTACCTACGTCGCCGCCACAGCGGTTGCTCTGGCACAGCTTCTGCGCCTGCTGATCGTCTTCGGCGGCCGCAGACGGCGGGATTGATATTATTTATAGAAGAGCCTTCCTTAAGGCTCTTCTTTTTTTCACCAAATCTTGACATTTAACAAAGATGTCATTATACTGTCTGGTGTGAAAAGTATGAAAAATGTGATTGGAGGGCAACTATGGCGGTTGGAAAACACATTTTAGGCAAACAAAACGCCCATCGGGTGTTCGGTACTGCCAAGGTCGGCGACCGGGGACAGATCGTCATCCCCAAAGAGGCCCGGGAGCTTTTTAAGATCAAACCCGGAGATACCCTGCTGATCCTGGGTGAGTCCGATACGGGACTGATCATATCCCGCCCGGAGCTATTAAACGACCTTGCCAACGAAATTCTGAACAACGTAAAAAAAGAGGACTGAAAATATGGAACAGTTACTGGAACTTTACAATACTATGGGCATCTCCCCTGCTGTATACAACTATGGTGAGGAAGCTCTTGCCAGACTGCAGGACCGCTTTGCCGTCATCGACCAGATCGCCGAACACAATCAGGCTAAGGTCATCAGTGCAATGCAGAAGAATCGCGTTTCTGCCGCTTGCTTTGCCGCTACCACCGGCTACGGCTACGATGATGTGGGCCGCGATAATTTAGAGCGGGTCTACGCCGACGTATTCCACACCGAGGCCGCCCTTGTCCGTCCCCAGATCACCTGCGGTACCCACGCGCTGACTGTGGCGCTCAGCGCCAATCTTCTGCCCGGCGATGAGCTTCTGTCCCCTGTTGGTCTTCCCTATGACACCTTGCAGGAGGTCATCGGCATCCGTCCCAGCCCCTGCTCTTTGGCAGAATACGGCGTTGCTTACCGGCAGGTTGATCTTTTGGCCGATGGCACATTCGATTACGACGGCATCCGAGCCGCCATCAATGAAAAGACCAAACTGGTTACCATTCAGCGTTCCAAAGGCTATGCCACCCGCCCCACATTTTCCGTCAAGCAGATCGGTGAGCTGATCGCATTCTGCAAGAGCATCAAGCCCGACGTCATCGTGATGGTGGACAACTGCTACGGCGAATTTGTGGAGACCATCGAACCCTCTGATGTGGGCGCAGATATGGTGGTCGGCTCTCTCATTAAGAATCCCGGCGGCGGTCTTGCCCCCATCGGCGGTTACATCTGCGGCACAAAGCAATGCGTTGACCGCTGCGCATACCGGCTGTCTGCGCCGGGTCTGGGCCAAGAGGTCGGCGCAAATTTGGGCCTGATGACCAGCCTGTATCAGGGCTTCTTCCTTGCACCTACTGTGGTCGCCGGTGCGGAAAAGGGCGCGATCTTCGCAGCAAATCTGTATGAGCCTCTGGGCTTCCGCTGCGTTCCCAACGCAACAGAAAGCCGCCACGATATTATTCAGGCTGTGGAGTTGGGCAGCGAAGAAGGAATGATTGCCTTCTGTAAGGGTATCCAGGCCGCTGCTCCCGTGGACAGCTTTGCCACACCGCTTCCGTGGGATATGCCGGGCTACAACGACAAGGTCATTATGGCCGCCGGCGCATTCGTGCAGGGCTCTTCCATCGAGCTGTCTGCCGATGGTCCGATCCGCCCGCCCTATGCTGTCTACTTCCAGGGCGGCTTAACCTGGTGCCACGCAAAACTTGGTATACTAATGAGCCTGCAGAAAATGGTTGACGCAGGACTCGTGAAATTATAAGGAGGAAACTATTTTATGTCTTGGTTATTCTTTTCCATTGGAACTGCCATTCTCTGGGGTGTTGCAGAGCTTTTTTATAAGAAAGGCGCCCGCCCCGATGAAAAGTATTCCCACTTAAAGATCTGCGTCTGGGTCGGCATTGTGATGGGTCTGCACGCAATCTTCACCCTGCTGACACAGGATATCAACTATAATCCCATCAATATCATCCGCTACCTTCCCGTTTCTCTGCTCTACATTGTTTCTATGGCGTTCTCCTATTTCGGAATGCGTTTCCTGGAAGAATCCATCTCCGATCCCATTGAGAATACCGCCGGCGTCATTTGCGTGCTTCTGTTCGTTCTCATTATGGGCGATACTTACGGCACTCTCACCTGGATCGCTATAGGCGTCATCACGGTAGGTGTTGTGGGTGTCAGCTTCTTTGAAAATCGCGGCGAGACCGTAAGAAAGAAGAAGCTGGGCAAGACCCTGGCCATCGTCTCCTTCTGTATGCCTTTCGTATATGCCCTTCTGGATGCCTTTGGCACATTCCTGGATGATGCATATTTCCTGATTGAAGATGCTGCAAGCTCTCCTCTGGTAGATGTTACTTCTGAAAATCTGGAAGCCGTTGCAAATACCAGCTACGAGCTGACCTTTGCGCTGTTTGCCCTTTGCATCTTCATCTTCCTGAAGGTTAAAAAAGTCAAGTTTGGCCCCGTCAAGCAGGGCACCGATAAGATCCTCGCAGCGGTATTTGAGACCGCCGGTCAGCTGACTTACGTTTATGCCCTTGGCGGAAATGATGCAGTTGCTGCACCTATTCTGTCCTCGGTCTGCGTCGTCTCCCTGCTTCTGTCCCGTATTTTCCTGAAAGAGAAGCTCTCCTGGAAGACCTACATATTTATTTTCATCGTCATCATCGGTATCCTTTTGCTGGCAGTCAGCGAAGAATTGTAACATAAAAAGATCCCGGACAATTGTCCGGGATCTTTGCGTTTATTCAGACCATTCTATATCCGTACTGGTTGACCATTCATCTTCTATGTCGTCTTCAGACCACCCCTCGTCCGTTTCGGATGACCATTCGTCATCGCCGGATTCGGTGGGTGCTTCAGTTGCCTCTGTGGGCTGAGTAGGCGCTGCCGTCGGTCTGGTGGGAGCCGTGGTCGGCTCAGTAGGCGCTGCCGTCGGTTTGGTAGAAGCTGTCGTTGGATCACTGGGGGAAGTTGCAGGCTCGGTAGGAGCTGTAGTCGGATCGGTAGCATCCGTCGGCTTGACAACTTCAGACCATTCAACGTCCGTACTGGACGACCAGTCCTCGTCATCATCTTCAGGCTGACTGTTGCCCTGATTGGTCTCACCATTGCCGCCCTGGTTAGTCTCACCATTTCCGTCCTGGTTAGTCTCACCATCGCCGCCTTGATTGGTTTCATCGTTGCCGCCTTGGTTATTCTCCTTGTTGTCATTCGGCTCAGTATTCATTTCGCCGGTAGGCTCGGTGGGAGAATCGTTATTATTGTCATTGTTATTACAGACGATTAACGCTACAATAATAGCGGCAATCACGATCAGGATCAGTGCCAGTATCCAAAACTTCTTCATAGTCATTCCTTCTTTCTGTATTTTTCATATTTCATTATAGGCGAAATACAAAATAAGTCAATACTTGTTCTGCTGGTAATTTTCTGTCCAAAATATCACTTCGAATTACAATTTTTTGTATTTTCCACATTGACATTTACCGGTGGGTGTGCTATTATTCGAAAGATGAATTTAGTTATATGTTTTCGGCAAGGAAAGGAGACCGCTATGGCAATGCAAAATCAGACAACCGGTTTTGATCTGACTGCTTTTGCTCCTAGTGTTCGTGCCTCTGTTGCTGAACGGCTTTCATCCGTTGACCTTTGTGCTTTCAATTCTTCTGAATATGCTGTTTTTCCCGGCTTCTGTGATGTGCATGTGCATTTCCGTGAGCCGGGTTTTTCTTATAAAGAGACGATCCTGAGCGGATCTATGGCTGCCGCTCACGGCGGTTACACAGCGGTTTGCACGATGCCCAACCTGAATCCCGTTCCCGACAGCAAGCAGAATCTTAAGGAGCAGCTGGATATCATCCGCAACGATGGCCTCATCCGCATCTATCCCTACGGCGCCATCACCGTGGGTCAAAAGGGCCAGCAGCTTTCTGATATGAAGGGTATGGCGCAAAACGTCATCGCCTTTTCTGACGATGGCAAAGGTGTTCAATGCGCCGATATGATGCGCGCTGCAATGCGCAAGGCCAAAGAGCTGAAGAAGCTGATCGTGGCCCACTGCGAGGACGAATCCCTCTTAAACGGCGGCTATATCCACGACGGCGACTATGCCAAAGCCAACTCCCACCGGGGAATCAGCTCCGAAAGCGAATGGAAGCAGATCCAGCGGGATCTGGAGCTGGTAAAAGAGACCGGCTGCGCCTATCACATCTGCCACATTTCCACCAAGGAAAGCGTGGAGCTGATCCGCAAAGCAAAGGCTGAGGGTCTGGATGTAACCTGCGAGACCGGCCCGCATTACCTGATTATGGACGACAGCTTCCTGCTGGAAGACGGCCGTTTCAAGATGAATCCCCCGCTGCGAAGCCCCGAAGATCGGGAAGCGCTGATCAAAGGCATCCAGGACGGTACGATTGATATGATCGCCACCGACCACGCCCCCCACAGTGCAGAAGAAAAGAGCAAGGGTCTTGACGGCAGCAGCTTCGGCATCGTCGGTCTGGAGACCGCATTCCCCCTGCTTTACACCTACCTGGTGAAAGAGGAGATCATTACGATGGAGCGGCTGATGCAGCTGCTGGTGTATAACCCCCGCAAGCGTTTCCGTATCCCGATCGGCAACGATTTCTCCATCTGGGATCTGCGGCAGACCTATATCATCGAGCCGGAAGAGCAGTTCTTGTCCGCAGGTAAGTCCACCCCCTTCTCCGGCTGGAGAGTTTGGGGAAAATGCCTTGCCACAGTCTGCGACGGCAAGCTGGTTTTAATGGATAAAGTACGGAAATAATAAATTGTTGAATCAATTTTGGAGGCATATATATGGCAAAGCGTAAGGATTTGAAGAAGATTATGATCATCGGCTCCGGCCCTATCGTCATCGGTCAGGCTGCGGAGTTCGACTATGCCGGCACCCAGGCATGCCTTGCTCTGAAGGAGGAGGGCTATAAGGTTGTGCTGGTAAACTCCAACCCCGCCACCATTATGACCGACACCACCATCGCCGATAAGGTCTATATGGAGCCTTTGACGCTGGAATATGTGGCCAAGATCATCCGCCACGAACGTCCGGATGCCATTTTGCCCGGCATCGGCGGCCAGACGGGTCTGAATCTTGCTATGCAGCTGGAGAAGAAGGGCGTTCTGAAAGAGTGCCGCGTGGAGCTGCTGGGTACCTCCAGCGAGTCCATTGAGCGTGCTGAGGACCGGGAGCTGTTTAAGGAGCTGTGCCAGTCCATCGGCGAGCCCGTCATTCCCTCTGAGATCACCTACTCCCTGGATGAAGCCAGGGAAGCAGCCGCACGGATCGGCTATCCTGTCGTCCTGCGCCCTGCATTCACTCTGGGCGGCACCGGCGGTGGCTTTGCCAACAACGAGGACGAGCTGCTGGAGATCGGCGCCAATGCCTTTAGCCTCTCCCCTGTCCATCAGGTACTGATTGAAAAGTCCGTCAAGGGCTACAAGGAGATCGAATTCGAGGTTATGCGCGACTCCACCGGCCACGCCATCACCATCTGCGGAATGGAAAATATCGACCCCGTAGGTGTCCACACCGGCGACAGCCTTGTGGTAGCGCCCATTATGACGCTGAATGACCACGATCTGAAGATGCTGAATGACTCCGCCATCAAGCTGATCCAGGAGCTAAAGATCTCCGGCGGCTGTAACGTTCAGTTTGCGCTGAATCCCACCACCAGCGAATACTACCTCATCGAGGTCAACCCCAGAGTTTCCCGATCCTCCGCCCTGGCATCCAAGGCATCCGGCTACCCCATCGCACGGGTTACCGCCAAGATCGCTGTGGGTATGACCCTGGAGGAGATCAAGATCGCCAATACCAACGCCGCTTTCGAGCCCCAGCTTGACTATGTCATCGCCAAGCTGCCCCGCTTCCCCTTTGACAAGTTCACCTCTGCCAATAACAAGCTGGGCACACAGATGATGGCCACCGGTGAAGTTATGGGCATCGGCTCCAACCTGGAGGAATGCCTGCTTAAGGGTATCCGCTCTCTGGAAAACGGTGTAAACCACATCTATCATCACAAATTTGATGATATGACCAATGAGCAGATCCTGGAATATATCAGCGATTACCGCGATGATAACATCTTCGCCGTTGCTGAGCTGCTGGCACGTGGTGTCAGCGTGGAAAAGCTTCACGAGATCACCCAGATCACCTCCTACTTCCTGGAGGCCATTGAGCGCATCGTTGCGATGGAGGAGAAGCTGAAGCAAAATGTCCGGGATATAGAGACGCTGACAGCCGCCAAGAAGATGGGCTTCGGCGATAAGTATGTGGCAAGACTGTGGAAATGCACCGAGCTGGATGTCTATAATTTCCGCAAGGAGCATAGCCTCTTCCCCGTTTTCCGTATGGTGGACACCTGCCACACCGGCGCATATATCCCCTATTTCTACTCCTCTTACACCGGCGAAAACGCCTCCAAGCTGACGGACAAGAAGAAGATCATCGTACTGGGCGCCGGTCCGATCCGTATCGGCCAGGGCGTGGAGTTCGACTATTCCACCGTCCACGCGGTTATGACCATCAAGAAGGCCGGCTACGAGGCTATCATCATCAATAACAACCCCGAAACCGTCTCTACCGACTACACCACCGCGGACAAACTGTACTTCGAGCCTCTGACGCCTGAGGATGTTATGAACATCATCGAGTTTGAGAAGCCCGAGGGTGTTATCGCTTCCCTGGGTGGTCAGACTGCCATCAATCTGGCACAGCCTCTGCACGACCGGGGCGTCAAGATCATCGGCACGGACTGCGCCGCCATCGAAAAGGCGGAAGACCGCAATGAATTCGAAAATCTGCTGCACGAGCTGGACATTCCCCAGCCTCCCGGACGTGCCGTGACGAAGATTGAAGACGGCATTAAGGCCGCCAATGAGATCGGCTATCCCGTACTGGTGCGTCCCTCCTTTGTTCTGGGCGGTCGCGCTATGCAGATCGTGGCAAAGGACGAGGACCTGCGCCATTATCTGAAAACTGCTGTTGAGATCGACGAAGACAAGCCCGTTCTGGTCGATAAGTATATTCAGGGCCGCGAGGTGGAGATCGACGCCATCTGCGACGGCATCAATGTATTTGTACCCGGCATTATGGAGCTGGTTGAACGCACCGGCGTCCACTCCGGCGACTCTATCTCTGTATACCCCACTTTCTCCGTGTCGGATAAGGTCAAGGGCATCATCCTGCAGTATGCAAAGAAGCTGGGCCTTGGCATCGGCATCGTAGGCCTGTTCAACATCCAGTTCATCGTGGACAAGGACGACAACGTGTTTATCATCGAGGTCAATCCCCGTTCGTCGCGTACTGTTCCGTTCCTTTCCAAAGCAACAGGCTACTCCCTGGCTGACATTGCAACGGAAGTCATCCTTGGAAAGACCTTAAAGGAGCAGGGCATTTTCTGCCTCTACCCCGAGGAAAAGAGCCGTTATTACGTCAAAGCCCCGGTCTTCTCCTTCAGTAAGATCAAGGGTCTGGATGCCTACCTGTCTCCCGAGATGAAGTCCACGGGCGAGGCCATCGGTTATGACGACAAGATCCACCGCGCTATGCAGAAGGCGCTTATCGCCGGCGGTATGAATCTGCAGAATTACGGCACAGTTATCGTTACTCTGGCAGATGAAGACAAGGAAGAAGCGCTTCCTCTGGTCCGCCGTTTCTACGACATGGGCTTCAACATCGAAGCCACAATCGGCACTGCCAACTTCCTCAAGGAAAATGGCATCCGTACCCGTGTGCTGAAAAAGCTTGCAGAGGGCAGTGAGGAGATCTTAAACTCCATCCGTGCCGGCTATGTCAGCTATGTGATTAACACCCGCGCAGTTTTGTCGGGCGTCCACTATGAGGACGGACTTTATATCCGCCGCTGCGCTGTCGAAAACGGCGTAACCTTGTTCTCCAACCTGGATACCGTGCGCATCGTTCTGGACGTCCTGGAGGAGATCACCAACAAGGTTTCCACCATCGACGCAAAATAAGTATTTCCAACCAAAGGAGCAGCTATGAAGCAGAGTATTTTTAAGATTCTCAGCAACTCCGCCCTGACGGACAATGTCTATAAAATGGTGCTTGGCGGCGATACCTCCGCTATCACCGCTTCCGGCCAGTTTGTAAATATTCAGCTTGACGGACTGTTCCTGCGCCGCCCCATTTCTGTCTGCGACTATGACGAAAGTACCCTCACCATCATCTACAAGGTGGTGGGCAAGGGCACGGAAGCTATGTCCAAAATGACCTCCGGCGAGCTGGACATTCTCACCGGTCTCGGCAACGGCTACGACCTGAGCGTATCCGGTGATCACCCCGTTCTGGTGGGTGGTGGTGTGGGCGTTCCCCCGATGTATAACCTTGCCAAAAAGCTGCTTGCGCAAGGCAAAAAAGTTGCCGTAATTCTCGGTTTTAATACAAAAAGCGAGATTTTCTACGAAGAAGAATTCAAGAATCTCGGCTGCGACGTTCTGGTCACCACCGTGGACGGCAGCTATGGAATCAAGGGCTTCGTTACGGACGCACTGAAAGAGGTTTCCTACTCTTATTTCTATTCCTGCGGCCCGGAGCCGATGCTGAAAGCGCTGTACAAGGCCACCGCCACCTCCGGCCAGATGAGCTTTGAGGAGCGGATGGGCTGTGGCTTCGGCGCTTGTATGGGCTGCTCCTGCAAAACGTTGACCGGCTATAAGCGGATCTGCAAAGACGGCCCCGTAATGCGGAAGGAGGAGATTTTATGGGAAAACTGAGCGTGAATTTGTGCGGAATTGAACTGGACAATCCCGTGATCCCCGCCTCCGGTACTTTCGGCTACGGCTATGAATACGCCGAGCTTTACGACATCAACGAGCTGGGTACTTTCTCCTTCAAGGGCACGACGAAGGATGCCCGTTTCGGCAATCCCACTCCCCGGATCGCAGAATGTTCCTCCGGTATGATCAATGCCGTCGGCCTGCAAAATCCCGGTGTGGAAAAGGTCATTTCCGAGGAGCTTCCCAAGCTGAAAAAATGCTTTCACAAACCCGTAATGGCCAATGTCTCCGGTTTCTCCGTGGAGGACTATGCCTACACCTGTGAAAAGCTGGATAAAGAGGAGCAGGTAGGCTGGCTGGAGGTCAACGTCAGCTGCCCCAACGTTCACGGCGGCGGTATGAGCTTCGGCACACAGCCGGAAGCTGCTGCAGAGGTTACCCGGGCTGTCAAGGCCGTAACCACCAAACCCGTGATCATCAAGCTCAGCCCCAATGTTACCGACATCGTGTCCATCGCAAAGGCCTGTGAGGATGCCGGCGCTGACGGCATCAGCCTGATCAACACGATGCTGGGAATGCGCATCAGCCTGAACACCCGCAAGCCCGTCATTGCCAACAAAATGGGCGGTTTTTCCGGCCCTGCCATCTTCCCGGTTGCGGTGCGGATGGTGTATCAGGTGGCTCACGCTGTCAATATCCCCGTTGTAGGTATGGGCGGTGTCAGCAGCGCTGAAGATGTGGTCGAAATGATGCTGGCCGGTGCAACAGCAGTAGAAGTTGGCGCTGCCAATCTTGTCAATCCCTACATCTGTCGTGATATTGTCCGGGATCTGCCGGGCGTTATGGAAAAGTATAAGATCAGCAGCTTAGAAGAGATTATAGGAGGCGTAAAGTAATGGGAAAGGACGTAATCGTAGCTTGTGATTTCTCCTCTGCAGAGGCAACCTTCGCTTTTTTGGATAAATTCACCGGCAGAAAACCCTTTGTAAAGATCGGTATGGAGCTTTACTATGCAGAAGGCCCTGCCATTGTCAAGCAGATCAAAGCCCGCGGCCACAAGATCTTTCTAGATCTGAAGCTGCACGACATCCCCAACACCGTCAAAAAAGCTATGGCAGTCCTCAGCAATCTGGATGTGGACATCACCAACCTCCACGCTGCCGGTACCTCCGCAATGATGCGCGGCGCTCTGGAGGGTCTGACCCGTCCCGACGGCAGCCGCCCCCTGCTGATCGCTGTTACCCAGCTGACCTCTACTGATCAGGAGGCTATGGAAAAGGATCTTCTGATCAATCACCCCATTGACGAGGTGGTTATGCACTACGCTGAAACCGCAAAGAATGCCGGTCTTGACGGCATTGTCTGCTCCCCTCTGGAGGCCGGCAAGGTCCACGACCGCTGCGGTATGAACTTCCTGACCATCACTCCCGGTGTCCGCTTTGCCGACGGCGATATCGGCGACCAGAAGCGGGTTATGACCCCTGCAGCCGCCAAGGAGATCGGCTCTGACTACATCGTTGTGGGCCGTCCCATCACCGCTGCCGCCGATCCCGTAGCCGCATACGAACGCTGCGTTGCAGAATTCTGCGATTAAGCGGCGAGTCGCTGTATTATTGATTAGATAAAGGAGCACGTTATATGGAGTCCTACAAAAGAGAGTTTATTGAGTTCCTGCAAAGCGCAGGCGTGCTGAAATTCGGCGACTTCACCGCCAAATCCGGCCGAAAGATCCCCTACTTCATCAACGCCGGTATGATCAAAACCGGCGACCAGATCACAAAAATGGGCGAATTCTACGCCCGGGCATATACCGAAAAGCTGGGCAAGAAGCGCACTGTTCTTTATGGCCCCGCCTACAAGGGTATTTCCCTGTCCATTTCCGCCGCTGTTGCGCTATCCAAGGACGGTCTGGATCTTCCTTTCTTCTTCAACCGCAAGGAGGTCAAGGATCACGGCGAGGGCGGCACATTCGTCGGCTATGTTCCCCAGGCCGGTGAAGAGATCGTCATTATCGAGGACGTCATCACCGCCGGCACTGCCATCCGCGAGAGTATGGACATCCTGAAGCACCTGGAAGGCACAAAAGTCATCGCTACATTCATTATGGTTGACCGCAAGGAAAAGGGCAAATCCGATACCGGCGCTATGAAGGAGATCGAAAACGAGTTCGGCTTCCCCGTCTACTCCATCGTGGACGTTTACGATATCATCGAATATCTGGAAGAAGACCCCGCCAATGAAGAAAATGTAACCCGGATCAAAAACTATCTGGCAGTGAATGGAGCAAAAGAATGAGAAGTTTAATCAGCATTTTGGATTTTTCCGTGGAAGAGCTGGATCAGCTCATCGCCACCGCCAAGGACATCATCGCCCATCCCGAAAACTACTGGGATCGCTGCGCACACAAGAAGCTGGCAACGCTGTTCTTTGAGCCCTCCACCAGAACCCGCTTGAGCTTTGAAGCGGCTATGATGGAGCTGGGCGGCAACGTCATCGGCTTCTCCCAGGCCAGCTCCTCCTCCGCCTCCAAGGGCGAGAGTATGGCCGACACTGCCAAGATCCTCAGCTGCTACGCGGACATTATGGCCATCCGCCATCCCAGAGAAGGCGCTCCCTTTGTGGCGTCCCGCAATGCGTCCGTTCCCGTGATCAACGCCGGCGACGGCGGCCATAACCACCCCACCCAGACACTGGCAGACCTGCTGACCATTTCCCGGGAAATGGGCCGGCTCACCGATCTGACCATTGGTTTCTGCGGCGATCTGAAGTACGGCAGAACGGTCCATTCCCTCATTGAGGCGATGAGCCGTTACACCGGCATCAAATTTGTACTTATCTCCCCTGAAGAGCTGAAGCTGCCCAACTACGTGCGCTATAACACGCTGGAAAAGCACCAGATCCCCTACGAGGTAACTACCTCTCTGGAAGAGGCCCTGCCTGAGCTGGACGTGCTGTATATGACCCGCATCCAGCAGGAGCGATTCGACGATCTGGATGAATACAACCGTCTGAAAGACAGCTATGTCCTCAACACCGAGAAGATGAAGCTGGCAAAGAGCAATATGTGCGTACTGCACCCCCTGCCCCGTGTCAACGAGATCAGCGTGGCCGTGGACGACGATCCCAGAGCCGCATACTTCCGCCAGGCCCTGAACGGCAAGTATATGCGTATGGCGCTGATCCTGAAGCTTCTGGAAGAAGCAAAAGATCCTGTCAAGGAAGAGATCGTAACAGACGATCTGGTCTACGACCGGATCTGCACCAACCCCAAGTGTATCTGCCAGGTTGAGCAAGAGCTGCGCCACACCGCCAAGATCACCGATCCCAAGGAAGGTATCCTGCGCTGCATCTACTGCGAGAAAAAGGTATAACAAAAATCCCCGGTCATTCCGACCGGGGATTTTTCTCATTCCATTGTTCGCACAGGGCTTCTTTCTCACTGCGCTTTAGCTGCTTGATAGCGTATTCGCGCCGAAAAGCGGAAACTTTATCCTCGCATTTTTCCGTGTAGACAAGCTCCAGCGGGCCTCTGCTGCGGGTATATTTCGCGCCGTTGCCGCTGCGGTGTGCTTCCAGCCGGGCAGCAACATCCGTCGTTACACCGGTATACAGCGTGCCGTCGCCGCAGCGCAGGATATAGACCCACCAGGTTTTCTCCATAGCACACCTCAAACCTTGAAACGGATGGACAGCAATCTATCCAGCAGAAAAAACGTAACATTGCCCATCAGCAAAGTAACCAGGGTCAGCACCGTGCCCATTTCCTCGAATTCGCTTAAGATCTGCGCCATACCGAAAATGTGCATCAGCAGCCAGTACATCAGCAGGATCGCTGCGTTGAATAGCAGCGTCTTCCACAGCCACCGCATCTGCAGTGTGTCCATTTTCGGCTTCAAAATGGGATAATAGCCCAAAAATGCGAATACCGCTGCAGCTTCCTTATCCGGGCTCAGCAGGCAGCCCAAAATGGCCACCGCACCATACCAGGCCCAGGCGATCCTTGCCCCGCAGCGCTTCAGCACCACCGCCAGGATCAGCATACTGAGCATCGGGCACACAAAGGTGGTCGCGGGGATCAAACCGCCCAGCCAAGTGATTGCAACCGCCAGGGACGCCAGCACGCCACCCAGAGCAATATTTGCGGCAGAATTACGTCTTGCCATGGTGCTTCAGCAGGCCGTACTTAATATCCCACAGCTTCTGGGAAAGGTCCACGTAGTAATTATGGGGATTGTCAAAACGCTTGACCTCGTCCCACAGCGTGTCCACCTGCTCCAGGCAGTAGTTGCGGATCTGCTCCAATGTGGGACGCTCGTACACCAGCTCGCCGCCCAGGAAGATGGGCACCTGCAGCTCCTTAGCGGTGAAATTGTACACCGTCTTGGTCTTCCAGGTCGCATCCGGGTCAAAGATCTCCAGATCCTTGCTGTCATCCACGATCTCATCGTGGACACACAGATAGTCTGCAATGGCCTTGCCGGTATCGTTGCCGAAGAAGCGGTACACCTTCTTGAAATGGGGGTTGGTGATCTTGCCAACGTTTTCAGAAATCTTGATCTTGGGCACAATAATGCCGTCGTCATCCTCAACAGCAGCCAGCTTGTATACGCCGCCAAAGACCGGCTCGCTGCGTGCTGTGATCAGCCGCTCACCAACGCCGAACATATCGACCTTCGCGCCCTGGCGCAGCAAACCCTGAATGATATACTCGTCCAGGGAATTGGACGCGGAGATCTGACACTCCGTCCAACCGGCATCATCCAGCATCTTGCGGGCTTTCTGGGTCAGATAGGCAATATCGCCGGAGTCCAGACGGATACCGCATTTGGTGATGCCCTTGGGCTTCAGCACCTCGTTGAATACCATAATGGCATTGGGAACGCCGGATTTCAGGGTATTATAAGTATCCACCAGCAAGGTTGCATTGTTGGGATAGATCTCACAGTAGGTCTTGAATGCCTCATATTCGCAGTCGAACATCTGCACCCAGGCGTGGGCCATCGTACCGCCGGCGTAAACGCCGTACAGCTGGTCGGAGATGGTGCAGGCTGTGCCGTTGCAGCCGCCGATATATGCCGCTCTGGAGCCTAAGATGGCAGCATCCGTGCCCTGGGCTCTGCGGGAGCCAAATTCCAGCACAGTACGGCCCTGAGCCGCACGGACGATGCGGTTGGCCTTGGTAGCGATCAGGCTCTGGTGATTGATGCACAGCAGCAGGAAGGTCTCCACCAGCTGCGCCTCAATCGCCGGCGCTCTGACGGTAATGATGGGCTCGTGGGGGAAAATGGGCGTACCCTCAGGAACGGCCCAGATATCGCCGGTAAACTTAAAATTCGCCAGATATTCCAGGAAGCCCTCGCTGAACAGCTTTCTGCTCCGCAGATATTCGATATCCTCTGCGCTAAAGTGCAGATTCAGCACATAATCAATGATCTGATCCAGACCGGCCGCAATGGCAAAGCCGCCACCGTCGGGACAGCGCCGGAAAAACAGGTCAAAATACGTAATGCGATCTTTGTAGCCTTTTTCAAAGTAACCGTTGCCCATGGTGAGCTCATAGAAGTCGCACAGCATGGTCAGGTTCAGTTTATCACCGTTCATTGAAAATCGCTCCTTTGTGTAAGATAGTGCTATTATAAACCCGTTTTTTACAAATAGCAACCAAAATATTGACACCCAATTTTTTATGGGATATTATTGAAGAAAACGGACGAAAGGATGTATCGCTATGAATGTAACCGTTGGAATGAAAGGCACAGCAGAAAATCTGTGTGAAAAGGAAGATACCGCCCTGGTGGTAGGCTCCGGAAGCCTGCTGGTATACGCTACCCCCTGCATGGCCGCGCTGATGGAGGCCGCTGCCTGCGACGCCATTGAAGCAGGTCTGAGTGATGGCGAAACCACAGTAGGCATCGAGCTGAACTTAAAGCACACCGCCGCCACTCCAGTGGGTCTGGAGGTCCGCGCCGAGGCGGAGGTTACCGCCGTTGAGGGTAAGATCGTTTCTTTCCAGATCACAGCATACGACGAAGCCGGCGTCATCGGTGAAGCTACCCACAAACGTGCCTGCGTCAATACACAAAAATTCCTGGACAAAACCTACGCAAAGCTGTAAATGCCCTGCCATATGTTGACAATCCGGGGTTGAATGATAAAATAGAAGCAGCAAAACCGGATGACGGATCAAACGAAAAAGGAGACTGCGATATGAAGAAATTAATTACAGTTATTCTGCTTGTAGTATGCCTGAGCATACTCTTTGCGATGCCTGCAAGCGCAGCCGAATATACCGACCCTCTGGCGGTCAAATTCGATGATGCTGTCGGATACTGCGATATGTTCTACGACACTCTCGAATGGTATGCAATTTGCAAGGTGAGCTGGACCTTCGTGGATTGGGATTACGAGGGTGAGCCACCTGAGGTGCAGGTGCCTGCTGCGGAGTATGAGGCAGAGGTTGCCAAATACTGCGTACTGTCCGAAAGCCTGCTGGCAGCCATCCGGAACGAGACGGATTACAACGGCGATCCCATTTATGATCCCGAAACAAATACCTACACTGCCTTCTATGTCGGCGGTTGGGGCGGCGCTTTGCCCGCAAGGCTTTACGCCGGCTATGTCAAAACCGGCGAGGACACCTATGATGTTTACTATGAAAAGGTTACTTACGGCTTCCTGGCAGACGATCTTCCTGAGGGCGTAACGGAAGAAGATATTGTCGGCAGCGAATGGCCTGAAACCGTGGAATATCAGGGTCAGATCTACACCAATGGCCCTGAGGGCTATTCTTATATCAAATCATACGATAAGTGCGGCATTAAGTACGGCGTTAAGCTCGATGGCGACAATGTGCTTCTTGCTACCCGCACCCCCTATGCCGTGGGTGAGCAGCCTGATGTCTTTGACGATGTTACAATCGAAGATATCCTTACTTATGAAATCGTTGACGGCGAGGCAATCATTACCGATTGCGATGACACCGTAACTGGCAGTATCACTATCCCCGATACTCTGGGCGGCTATCCGGTAACTAAGATCCAGCACTCTGCCTTTGCTGATTGTGCCGGTCTGACTGAGGTTACGCTGCCTAACACCATTACATACATTGCAAATTCTGCCTTCCTTGGCTGCAACGGCCTGACCGAGATCACGATCCCCGCCTCCGTAACGCAGATCAGTATGACGGCTTTCAGCAATTGCGCAAACCTGACTGCAATCAATGTTGCAGAAGGCAACGCCAATTACACCAGTGAAAACGGTGCGTTGTTTAACGCCGATATGACAGAGCTTCACTGCCTGCCCGGCGGCTTCACCGGTGAGTATACGATCCCCGCCAGCGTAACCACCGTTTGGGACTATGCTTTCTATGGCTGCACCAAATTGACCCGGGTCACCGTCCCCGGCAATGTAAGCTACCTCACAGCCGTCGCCTTTGCTGATTGCACCAATCTGGAGCATATCGCCGTCATCAGCAACAACGCCAATTACACCAGCGATGCATACGGCGTTCTCTACAATAAGGCTCAAACAGAGATTATCCACGTTCCTCAGACCTTTTACGGTAGCTATGCGATCCCCGACACGATTACCTCCATTGAAGAGTTTACTTTCGCACACCGTACCGGTGAGTTCAGTGTATATACGGGCAACGGCGTAACCACCATCAGCGATGGTGCCTTCCTTAATTGCCAGGGCTTGCAGACAGTAATACTGGGTGACAACGTCAGCAACATTGGCACATTGGCATTTGAGGCCTGCTCCAATCTGCAGGGTTATGGTGTATCGGATAACAATCCGTATTATAGCTCCGGCGATGACGCAGCTCTGTTCAACAAGGATAAAACGGAACTGGTGCTTGTTCCCGCTGCATTTGATGGCGACTATACCGTTCCCGCTGGCGTAACCAAAATTCGTGACTATGCGCTGGACGGATGCTCCGTTTACAGCGTAACCATCGGTGACGATGTTACCCATATCGGCAAGCGAGCCTTCAATAACTGCATGGATATGGAATGGGTAATCATCGGCAGCAGCGTTGAGACCATTGACGAATACGCCTTTATGAATTGCGTCCGATTGAGCAAGGTCGTCATTCCCACCAGCGTGACCAAAATTGCGGATTACGCATTCAGACGCTGCTCCGAATTGACAGACGTTCACTATATCGGCACAGAAGCCCAGTGGGGCGATATCACCATCGGCATCAACAACGACCCCCTGACTGGAGCTACTTTCCATTTTGAGAGCGACGGCTCTGCTCCCCCTGACCCCTGGTACCTTAGCTACGAGATTATTGACGGCGGAGCCGTCATCACAGCTTGTGATACATCCATTGAGGGCAACCTGGAGCTGCCTGCAACCCTGGGCGGCTATCCCATCACCGGCATTGGCAATAACGCCTTCCGTTTCTGCCAAATCACGGATATCACCTTGCCCGAAACTCTGGAAGCCATCGGCAACAATTCCTTTTGCGGTACCGCTCTGAGAGGTATTTATATTCCTTCCGGCGTACATACCATCGGTCAGGTTGCATTCCAGGAAAGCGTCGACTTTAACGGTTTCGTAGTAGCGCAGGACAATCCCTACTTCAGCAGCGACGGATACGGTGTTCTGTTTAACAAGCCCCAAACCGAGCTGATTTCTGCCCCCTGCGCTCTGCTAGGCACATACGCAATTCCCAACACCGTAACGACCGTGGGTTATTCCGCTTTCTTTGGCTGCTCGCAACTTACGCAGCTTGACATTCCTGCCAGCGTTACCAATATGGATTTTGATGCAGGCATTTTCAAGGATTGCACCAGCCTTTGTACCATAACCGTAGACCCGGCAAATCCCAACTACTACGCAGACGCTGAAAGCGTCCTCTACAGCAAAGACGGAACAAACATTTACTATGCGCCCAAAACCATAAGCGGTGATTATATCATCCCCGAGGGTGTTACTTCCCTTAACAATGCCTTTGAATACTGTTTCGATTTGACCGGGCTCTATTTCCCCGAAAGTCTTACAAATATCGACAGCCAATTCTGGTCCTGCAATCTAAAGAAGGTCTATATCCCGGCTACCGCAACCATCTTTAACTTCAATCTGCATCCGCTGGAGGAATCTCAGGCCATGGTCCTCTACGCCGGCACGCAGGAGCAGTGGGATGCGATCCACATGCTGGATAGTAACAAGCATCCGCAGTATTTGAATCTTCTGTATAACTGCGCACCGATAATGTGGGATCTTTCCTGGAACATCTATGAAGATGCCGCTTACATCACCGGCTGCAGCGAGTACGCAACCGGCAGCATCACCATCCCGGACACCCTGGGCGGTTATCCGGTGGTTGGCGTTGACCCCTGGGCGTTCCAGGATTGCGACACAATCACCGAGATCCACCTGCCTGACAGCGTGACCTATGTCGGCATTAACGCTTTCGCTTATTGCGAAAACCTGACCACCGTAACAATGTCAAACAATGTCACCGTCATAGGTGAAGGCGCATTTGCCGGTTGTACTAGCCTGACCGATTTTGATCTTCCAGATAATATTACTACGCTTGAAGCTTCCACGTTCTACGGCTGCGCAAGTCTCACCGAAATCACAATTCCGGACGGCGTAGCTGTGATCGGCGAATCTGCATTCAACGGCTGCACCAATTTGAGTCATGTCGAGATTCCCTCCAGTGTCTCTATCATTGGCAACTATGCGTTTGTCAACTGCACCAGTCTGACCGATGTTACTCTCCCCTACGGAGTAACCAGTATTGGAGAGTCTGTATTCCAAAAGTGTACAAGCTTGAAAAGCATCTCCCTGCCCAACAGCCTGACGAGCATTGGCAAGTATGCCTTCAAGGAATGCAACTGGCTGAAAAGTATCGTTATCCCTGACAGCGTTACCACTGTTGGAAACAATGCATTCGAGTATTGCAGCAACCTAAAGAGTGCTGTGGTTGGCAGTGGCTTGACGGAAATCCCCAGCGGTCTGTTCTGGGCCAATGTCAGTATGACCAATATCACTTTTGCAAATACCCTAACCAGCATTCCAGACGGCGCATTTTATTTCTGCGACAATCTGACCGACGTCTACTATCGCGGCACGCAGGCGCAGAAGGACAGTATTACGATCAATGATGAGCGCATCACCTCCGCAACCTGGCACTATGAGTCCTGCATCGGCGAAGCAGAGCATACTTACGACAATACCTGCGATGCTGAGTGTAATGTCTGCGGAGCAACCCGCACTGTTAGCCACAGCTATGATTCCGGTGTGGTCACTACGCCTGCTACCTGCATGGTACCCGGCGTGAAGACATACACCTGCACTATTTGCTTCGACTCAAAGACCGAGCCCATCGAAAAGCTGACCACACACACCTACGACAATCCCTGCGACAATCTGTGCAATATCTGCGGTGGTTTCCGAGTCACACAACACACCTACAAAAACTTCGTCACTAAGGCTACCCTGACCAAAGACGGCAGTATTGTGAACAAGTGCAGTGGTTGCGGTGTCGAGGCTTGGACGGCTGTGGTCTGCCGTCCCACCACATTTACGCTGTCCACCGTCAATTACACCTACAATGGTCAGGCGAAGAAGCCGGCAGTTACCGTAACGGATTCTGAAGGAAAGGTGCTGGTTAATGGCACGGACTACACCGTTACCTATCCCAGCGGCAGAACA
>JAFTUO010000012.1 GCA_017466215.1 Oscillospiraceae bacterium
AAGTTCGTCCGAATGCTCAACGACCTGGGCGTGGTGGTGTACTTCGAGGAACAAGGAATCTACACTAACCAACCCGGCGCAGAGTTTTATATTACCATCTACGGATGCATCGCACAGAGCGAATCCGAGAATATCAGTGCCAACGTGAAATGGGGCAAGGCACGGAGCGCAAAGGAAGGCAACGTGCCGTTCCACTACAAGAACTTCCTCGGCTATCGAAAAGGAGCTGACGGCAAACCCGAAATCGATCCCGAAGAAGCGGAAACCGTAAGATTTATATATGAACGCTTCCTCGCAGGCGACAGCCTCGGCGGTATCGCCCAAAAGCTCGAAGATATGCAAATCCCAAGCCCCAAAGGAAAAGCAGTATGGTCGATGACCACAATCCAGTCCATCCTCTCCAATGAGAAATACAAGGGCGATGCGGTCATCAACAAGACCTACATCAAAGACTGCCTATCCAAAAAGGTCATGGTCAACAACGGCGAGCGCCCGAAATACTACATCGAGAACAACCATCCTGCCATCATTGATGCAGTCACCTTCGGCAGAGTCCAAGAGGAACTCGCAAGACGTGCCGGAAAGCCCAAGACCAAAAAGGTCGGCACGAAAACCGAGCAAGGCAAATACTCAAGCAAATACGCTATGACTGAACTGCTCGTCTGCGGAGAATGCAAGACACCGTACCGCAGATGCACATGGACGGTAAAAGGGCAAAAGAAGATTGTGTGGAGATGTATCAATCGGCTTGACTTCGGCAAGAAATACTGCCACAACTCACCGACTGTAGAGGAAAGCATCCTGCAACGAGCCGTCATGAGAGCCATCATGGAAACGGCACAGCAAAACCTCGGTGTGCTGCAGACTCTGAAAGTACACATCGGTATGGCCTTGGAAAACGAGCCGACCGAGGACAACAGCATGGAACTGCAAATCCGAATCGCAGAGATCGATGCAGAATTCAAAGCAATGCTATCAAAAATATCCACCGAAACGGTGGATGCCTTCGATGAAGAAAAAGCCAAACGGCTCATGGATGAAAAGATCGCACTGCAACAGCAGCTCGCCGACATCCAAGACGGTCAGCTCAAAAGAGAGCAAACCCAAACCCGACTCGACGATATATACACCATCCTGGACGGACTGAAAAACCGCCCGATGGAATACGATGAGCAGATCGTAAGACAACTGCTCGAATGCATAACTGTAGATTCCAAAGAACAGATCACGGTGATTTTTGTAGGCGGTCTCAAAGTGGTACAGCCACTGATCGACTGACGGTGGCTCACCACCACACACTAAAGCAGAAAGCTCAAGATAAAATGCCGTTTTAATGAAAGAAAAAGCGAGTACGGCTCTGTGAGGGTTCAGATCTCTCGGTCTCCAAATGCACGGAGTAAAGCGGTGAAATCTGAACCCCCAAGTCCAGGTGCGATCGTTGGAAAAGACGCGTAAAACATGGATTTTTCAAGCACTTGGAAATTATGTGAGGGTTCGAAGTCATACGCAAAAACGGCAAAAATATCTTTTTTATAGTCCTTACACAAAAGACCAGATACCGAAAAACGGTATCTGGTCTTTTTTCTATCTTATTTCACCAGAGCTTGCTTTTGCAGAGCGAGGTACTCCTTGCGGTGGGCATTGGGGGTTTTGCCGCAGATGCGGCGGAACATTTTTGTGAAATAGGAGTTGCTGCCCCAGCCGGTGCGCATTGCAATCTCTGTAACAGACAGATTCGTGGTTTCCAGCAGCTTTGCAGCAGCCTGGATCCGGTACTCCACCAGATACTCCATCGGCGACTGCCGAATGGACATCCGGAAACACCGCAGGCACTCTCGGGTGCTGACGGCGCTGGCATCCGCGATCTCCTGCAGGGTCAGCTTTCTTGCGTAGTTTTCCTGAATGAATGTCAGCATCGTCAAGATCCGATCCTGATTCTTCGCCGGTGATAATTTTAGCTGCGTGTTTTTCAGTTCCTCCAACAGCAGCAGCCAGATCTCACTAAGCAAATTCCGGGTCTGCAGCTCCACATCCTGCTGGCTTTGCAGCTGAGACAGCTGACGCAGCTTCTGCAGAAGCTGCTTTTGCGCCTGAGTTTCGCCGCGAATGGGCAGCATATCCAGATTTCTGTTGCGGGTAACCGGATTCAAATACTTCGTTTCAAACACACTTTTGAAATGTCCGCCCAGGAACACCGGGTGAAACAGATGGGAATCAATCACGCAATCCGCCGCATCGGTCATAGATGTCAGCACATTGCCGTTGATATAAAACCCCTCCCCTTTTTGAAAGGTCTGCGACTGCCCCGCCGTGGCCACTTTGACACTGCCGGACTGCACGTAGCAGAATTCCAGCTCCTCGTGCCAGTGCCAGGGGATCGTCGTCTTGCTTAAGTCCACGTGGTGAAACGCATAAGGATATTCATTGTACAGACCCTCGATCTCTTCCCTTTGATCGTTCAAAATACGCAGCTTCATATTTCGCAATATCCTTTCATAATTACGATAGTTCTGGCGAGATAGTTATATTTTATGTCCGTATAATAATTGCAAACCGCATTTCATTTTATATAATAATATTAGCAGGAACAATTTAGAAAGTAAAGAACAAATTTGGCTGCAATAAAGGAGGAAATGTTATGTTTGCTGTTTTTGTTTTTATGGTAAGTCTTTTTGGTTTAGGCATGGTCGAGGGCTGGCTGGCAGGTTGATGCATTCACAATAACAAAAGCCACCGTTTTCATTTGAAAACGGTGGCTCTTTTCTGTCTGTTAGAAGTCCTTTTTCTGCTGCTCGTTGATGCCCTTGAGCTTGTTGTAGTATGCCAAATTCTGCAGCAGCAGCTTCATCGTGCAGTCCAGCTCGCTGCCCTCAGAATAATCCGCCTCGAACATCCAGTCAACACGCTCGTGCTTCAGCAGCGGCGCGGCCTTTTGCGCCTCGCCCGGGTGGTAAATGGCAATGGAGTGGCCGCCGGACTGCTTCACCAGCTTCATACAGGGCACGTCCGTCAAGCCGTCGCCGATATAGATCATATTGCTGAAGAATACCCGTTTCTCATTGTCCGGGCGGGATACATTCAGATCTACATCGTTGTTGATATCCAGCACGCCCTTGTTGATACGGTAGACAAACTGGGTCTTATTGGTGTAGTTAACCGCCATCTTGGGCCAGTAGGCCTGACCGTCCTTGTACAAAAATTCGCAAGCGTAGATCCGCTTGAAATACTTTGCAATGGACGTGCCCTCAATGATCTCCTTCAGGCCCGAGGACAGCACATAATGCTCCACCTCTACCCCGGCTTCCTCGGCATAGCGGTTGATCCGTTCAAACCAGCCTTCCACACCGGGATGGTACTCAATATCCTTGCCGCAGGCAACCAGCGATTCCCTTGTCAAGGGGGTGTTCTTCTGCCGCATTTTCTCCACCATACAGTACATATAGGTCAGGATCGAGTCCATAATTTCCTCTGTTGCCACCTCGTGGGTATGGCGCCAGAAGTCAACAGGCTCCATGCCGATGCTGGGGATAAAGGTATACTCCTGCATATCCCGGGTGCACAGGGTCTTATCGAAATCATACATAATGGCAATGATGGGTTTTTTCATAACTGTTCCTCCCGGTTCCATTTTTATTTTAGTATAGCATTGCCCCGCAATAATGTCAAATAAACACTGCGCAGGGGTTATTTTATGCCGTTTGACCACTTAAAAATGCCGATGGGTGCAATTTGCAACATTTTTTATTTTAGGTGTGCTATACTGTAGCCACAGGAGGTGAGGCGATGAAATTCAAGTTGATCATCGACAAAGAAAAGGACGAGGAAGTGGTGGCGACTGTCCACAACCGCACCGCGCTGATCGACGAGATCGAGGCGCTGATCTGCAAGTACGCGGATCGCATCCCCGGCTACACCGAGGATGATATCAAGCTGCTGGCCGTTCCCGAAATCGAGTGCATTACTGTTCTGGACGGCAAGACCTACGCCATCGACGTAAAAAACCGCCGCTATCGGCTGAAGCAGCGGCTGTATGAGCTGGAGCAGCAGCTACCCTCTTCTTTCATCCGCATCAACAAAAGCACATTGGCAAATGAGGCGCGCCTGGACCGATTCCAGGTTACTTACGCAGGCAGCGTAGATGCCGTTTTCAAATGCGGCTACACGGAATATGTGTCCCGGCGGTGCTTCGCACAAATCAAAAGGAGGTTTGAATCAAAATGAAAAAGTTTCTCAAAGAATTTTTACTGCGGGGTCTGATCTGTGCCGGCGGCGGGCCTATCGTTTTGGCCATTATCTACGGCATATTGGGCGCCACCGGCGCTGTGGAGGCTTTCTCCCCCAAGGAGGTCTGCTTAGGCATCCTGACCATCACCCTGCTGGCCTTTATCGCAGCGGGTATGACTGCCATCTACCAAATGGAGCAGTTGCCGCTGCCGACAATGATCCTGCTTCACGGCGGCGCGCTGTATATCGCTTATATCCTGACCTACCTGATCAACGGCTGGCTGATGAATCAGCTGACGCCCATTCTGTTATTTACCGGTATTTTCCTCGCCGGTTATGCATTGATTTGGGTCATCATCTATTGTATAGAACGCTCCAAAACTGCAAAGCTGAACAAGCTGCTGAACAACTAAAACAAAAAGTGCGTTGCATATGCAACGCACTTTTTTACCAAATAAACGGAATGATCCGGTATTTCACCTTTTGCTTATGCGCTCATTTTTCATTCTCCAAAGTCTTCGGATAGCAGTTCCTTTATCCCCACCACTGCTTCGGGCCGGGGTCTACGGGATATTCGTCCAGCGACCACTCGTCCCGCCACTGGATATACGCCCTTTCCCCATCAAAGAGGATCGGCAGCCAAATATAGCCGGCCTCGCTGGCTTCGGCGTCCTCTGTGCCATCGGGCAGGACCGTTGTCTTCGCCATCCAGCGGTCGCCAACGGCAATATACAGCCCGTATCGGGTAGGATGCCGGAATACGCTGCTGAACTGGCAATCAAAGCTGGTATGCTTTGCATCGTCCTTGCAGGCCTCACCCAGCACCTCGTAAGGGCCGTGCATCAGCTTTGCCACAGCGACCTCCGTCGGATTGGGGTAATAGCCCGTCGTTCCGGAGGTGAGCAAATAATAGCGGTCCAAGCGCTTGAAGAAGGCCGGAGCTTCTCTTGCTTCCGGAGGCTGAGCATGGGGAAAGTGGGAGGAATAGTAGCCGGTTACATCCAGATAGTCATCTGTCAGATCGGCGATCACGATCTCCGTATGTACACGGTCAGCAATAAAGTAGCCCTTGCCATCCCGAGGGTCTACCCACAAATCAAAGTCGCCGGTTTCCATACCCAAGGGCCGAATGGTCTTTACCATACGGAAGGGCTTGGTGATATCGTCCGAAACAGCGATGCCCATATACTGGATCAGCCAGTTTTGGGGCTCTTCTTCGCTGCCTGCGAATTTGACCCACATCACAAACTGCTTTGTCCGCTTGTTGTAAATAATATGGGGCGGTCCATGATCCGCTGGGGATGCAGAGGGCTGGAGAAATCCTCTGCAGGTGCCAAAATGGTGCCCTCGTTTTTCCAGTTATACAGATCATCGGAAGAATAACAGCTGACACCGCAGTGCCAGTTTTTTCCGCCTGCTACATAATTTGCTTTGTTCTCGCCGTACCAATAGTACTTGTCTTCGTGATGCAAAATAGATCCGCTATGGGCTTGGATCAGGTTGCCGTCTGTATCCTTCCAGGGCTGACCTGAGCGAAATGAATTATAATTTCCCATAGTTATTTCTCCTTGTCGCCTTAAACCTTTACTATTCGATTACTTCCAGATAGTAGCTCACCGGGCGGAAGCCATCGTTGCAGCTGAGCATTACCGTATGGGGATCTTTCATCCAGCCGTCGTAGAAATTGCCGCCGCCCTCTGCCAGGGTCTTGACAAAGGCTTCGATGCAGCTCCAGGCAGCGCCACAAAAGCCCTCCGGCTTCTGGCCGTCAACGGACACCCAAGTGTCGCCGATATTCACCTCGCAGGCGTGTTCAATGGGATTTTCGTACTGTGCCATCAAATCGGGGTAAACGCTACGCCGCATAGCCGTAATTTTAACTTTTTTCATACGCTGTATTCTCCGTCTACCAGAATGTAGGGCAATTTGTGTGTGATGCATTGGGAGAGATTGTTTTCATTCTCAGCAATCAGTTTTTCCTTGCTGATGCCAGAATCATCCAAGCGCTGTTCGATCACGCTTGCCTTTTCCACGATGTCATCAAAATGATTTTCAATGTACTGCCGGGACATCACCAGGCAGGTATATTGGATATCCTGCAAGTAGCTCCCAGAAAAGTCCTTTTGCCAATCAAACGGAATATAGCAACCCTCTACGATGAGGTTTTGCTTGTTCTCAATGGCGGTTTTCACCATCTCCCGGACGATGGGCCAAAGATAGTCTGTTAGCTTGTCATCATCCATAGGCGCCAAGTCTGTCTGACCGCTGCGGATCAGGCCCATTTTCAAATGGTCGATGCAGAGGTAGGGGTATTTGAGCTTTTCCAGCAGCTTTTGGGCATAGGCCGTCTTCCCGGTATGGGTCGCCCCGGCAATTAGGATGATCATATTCTCACCTCTTTGCCCCATTATATCACACAAACGGGCCGGTTACAACATAAAAGCGGCAGGGAGTTTTCCCCTGCCGCCGTGATTTTATTTGTCGATCCGCGCGAAGATGTAATTCATCAGGTCATCCTTGCCGCCCAGCTCCAGCACATACTGAAACTCATTGTAGAGGATCTGCTCCGCGTCCTTAAAGAAGCGCTCGTCGGACATATGCAGACGTTTACCCTCGGCTTCCCGCTCCTTTTTGTGGGCGTAGATGGCCTTGATCATCTTGATCAGCTCCAGATGATCGCCCTGCGCAAGAATGCTCCTGTAGCGTTCCTTGCGCTCATTTTCATTGGATATCCACTGCGCATCCTCCTGAGGCATAGAGTCGATCAGGCTATGGATCTCATCTCTGGTCAGCAGTCTGCGCATCTTTTTCAGAACGGCCTGGTTGTCCGTGGGAGCAAAAATCGTAGCGCCCTTTTCACTCACCGGCTTCAGGACAAAATAAGTCTTCTTCACGCCGCTGATGGCCTTTTCCTCCGTGCCGGTGATCTTACAGACGCCCTGTGCGCCGTATATGATCACATCATTCACCTGAAACATAACCGCTACCCTCCCACTTTATGGAACATTTATATTTATATTATAGCTTTATTTTTTGGAAATTTCAAAAGCTTTTTTGCCTCAAAATCCACAAAAATCACAGCAAACTATGCGCATTCTGAACAAACGGCGTATATTTAATATAGCTCTTGCAGCGATCCCCTTAAGAAAATCTTAAGCCCGTTTGCATTTACTTGGCCTGCTATTCTTGTTATAATACGACAAAATATGACAAAAAGAGGTCTAATATGAAAGAGTTTCTGGGTTTTGGCGGATATTCCCGCGCTGCAGAGGGTGCATACTCCTGGCAGCATCTTTTGTTTGTCGGCTCACTGCTGGCGATTATGACGGTGCTGGCCGTCGTGCTTGGCAGAAAAAACCGCAATTCTTCTGTGCAGCAGAAGAACAAGGTTCTGATCGCCGCTGCTATCCTGATCGACACCTTTGAGATCTTCAAGATCGTAGTCCTGTGCCTGCGCAGCGAAAGCCTGGACCCCGTCGCGCACAATCTGCCGCTGTTTCTTTGCAGCATTCAGTTGATCGCGATCCCCCTTGCGGCTTTCTCCAAGGGCAGCATCAAGGAAGCGGCCATTGATTTTGTCTGCATCTTTGGCATCCTGGGTGCAGTCTTTGGCACCGTTGGTGCAGCCCAGAACTACAATGCCTACCCGGTGCTGTCTATGGACAATGTGGTCTCGGGCATCACCCACTGCATTTCCGGCTTTGCATCTCTTTACATCCTGTTCTCCCGGATGGAGCGGATGCGCAAGGAAAATATGCTCATCACCTACAGCATTTTGATCGTGTTCTGCATCGCGGCGTATGCTGCCAACATTCTGGTGGACTACAACTATATGTTCCTGATGAGCGGCGACGGCACACCCTACGATATCCTCTACAATCTGGTAAACGGCAACCGCGTGCTGTACCCCCTGCTGGTGGTAGCGCTGTTTGTGATCTACATTTTCGCTTTCTATAAGATCTTCCATCTGATTGCCGATAAGCGCAGTGAAAAAGCTGCGGTTTGATCCCAATTTATATTGCCGATCCAAAGGCCCCCTTGTGTAAACAATCTTATTAAGATAAAAGAAGCTGTCTTTCCGAGGGCCGTTAGGCCCGTAGGAATCTCCCGGTAGTATCTCTAAAAATGCTACGAAGTGGTGTGGATTGTACCAGGAGATTGCCACGTCGGGCTTTTGCCCTCCTCGCAATGACAGCTAACTTAATGATATTGCCTCGTGTAAAGGGAGGCTTAGGCGTTCCGCAATTAAAAAACCCCGGCTGAGTTTATCAGCCGGGGCTTCTTTTTTTGCAATTTTAACCTTGCTCCTGCCAGTTGGCGGGGTAGACAAAGTACAAAAACCGTGCCTTGTCCTCCACGGAGAACTGGATGGAGCTGCCTTTGGGGATATAGATGACCTCACCCGGACCGGCGGAGACTCTCTGTCCGTTGATCAGAATGTCCAGCCGGCCGCTGATGACGTAGTCCAGCTCGTCATAGTTTAATGTCCAGGGAAATGTTGTCCGCTCCATAACCATCAGACCGCAGCCTAAGCGGGGCGATTCCTCCAGCGTCAGCAGGTCTCGCGTCCAGACCCGATCTGCGGGATTGCCGGTGTCCATACGGTGCTCCTCGGTTACGTCCAGGGTCGGCACGGACAGCTTCTTCACCGGGCAAGTGCTTTGCCCCAGCTTTTCCATCACGATTTGCCGTACCAGTGCCTCCAAAGCGGCCTTATCCATCTACATCTTCCTCCAAAAATTCTCTAAGTTCCCCGATGCCCTGCCCGGTAAAGGCGCTGACAACGAAGATGGGGCTTGCGCCCGCCAATTCCAGAAGCTCCGTGGCATTCTTCACCTGCTGAGGTGTGGCCATATCCACCTTGGACACCACGCCCGCCACGGGAATCGGGAATGCCGACGCCTGACCCGGCGAGAACATAAACCGATCCTGGGAAGCGTCCTGCACAAACAGCACCTGATCCGCTTCCACCGAAGTCACCACCAGGGCGTGAAACAGCGACCGCCGCTCCACATACTCGCCGGGGGTGTCAATGGTCTGGTGGATCACTTCCAGAGCCTGGGTCTTCTTATACTTCATCTCCATATCATTCAGGCGCTGACACAGAGTGGTTTTTCCGCAGGCCACGTGGCCCACCAAAATAATCTTCTTCATGTTCTTGTGATCTGTGTGGGGGTGAAGTGCAGCAGGTTTTCCAGCACCCGAAGCACATCCTTGACTGCAGCTTCCACATCCGCCACGCTGCCGCCAATGACCAACGAGCCGTTGAAGCGATCGACGAAGATCACTTCCACATTGGCGGCCTTGGTGGCGGTGTCTGCGCCGATGATCGCGCCCTCGCTGGGGGTGATGGTCAGAATGCCCAGCGCACCAAAATGCTCACCGATGACACCCAGCTTCTTGTAAATATCCGGGTTGGGGTTAGCGATGATATGGGCCATCGTAACCTGCTTGCCGGGAACGAATTCCTGAATAATTCGCTGCTTGTCCTGATAAATATTATCCATCGTCGTATCCTCCCGGTTACATCAAGCTTTCCAGCAGCTCCGGATGGGGGCTGGGGATCACCACAGAGGATACCAGCATACCCGCGGCATTGGGCGTGTTGATGCCGGCCTTGACCGCCTCGGAAACCGCCGCCACCTCACCGGTGAGAACAACGAAAGACTTGCCGCCGATGCCCGTGCCCAGACGCACTTCCACCAAGTCCACATTTGCGGTCTTGACCGCGGCATCTGCGCCGTACACGGAAGCAGTAACGCTGAAGAATTCCATCACGCCTACCGCCTGCATTTTCTCGGGCATCGCGGTCATATTGATGGCCTTGATAACCTGAGGATGGATACGGGGGATAATGCAGGAATCCACCACGTGGCTGCCGCCGATGGTATGCCCGGCATCCAAGGATGCCTGCACCGCCGCCACCTCGCCGGTGAACAGCAGATAATACTTACCCGGGCAGCCGGCCTTAGAGAATACCAGATTGACAGCGGCAGTCTTCAAAACGATATCTGCCACCTCAACGCCCTTGGCAATGCTGTTGAGTTCCAGAAAACCAATTGTGTTCATCATATCTGACACCTCATTCCTTCTCGATCACGATCCGCTCACCGACGGAAACCACACGGCCGTCGATGCTTGCGTGGACAGCAGCGCCCAGCGCGCCCTCGGGCGGCAGCGCGATGACTTGTCCCAAGCGGACTCTGTCGCCAACGGACACCGTTGCAACGGAAGGCGCACCGATATGCATCTTCACAGGGATCTCCACGCGGGAAACCGACGCTGTTATTATGTCCGTAATTTCGTAATTATAGTATTTTTTGACACCGACACGGGAAGCCACCTTTTCAGACGGTGCTTTGCGGCCCTCACGCAGAGGACTGGCTACCCATTCCTGCTGCGGTGCCTGATAGCGGATGCCGGCCTTGCCCAGCTCGCCCTTCAGCATCGCATTGATCTTTCTGGGGAACAGGCTCATAGGGCAGGCATAGGTCTCGCAAATGCCGCACTCACAGCACAGCTGGGCATTGCGGATATCAGGATCGTCAAGCATCTGACGAATATCGCCGCAGGTTGCCATCTTGCGCATGATCATATGGGGACGCAGCGGATGGCCCAGCATATGCCGGGGGCAGAGCTGGGTGCAGTTGGTGCACTGGATGCAGGCAACGCTGGCCTGCTTCAGCATCCGCTTCAGCTCGATTCTGTAGGTGTTGGCGTGGTAGCCATCCGCAGGCAGTACCAGGATGCCGGAGGTAGTCTTGGTAACCACGGCGCGGTCTGCCTCCTCCATCGTCATAGGCTTTCCCATCATCGGGCCGCCGCTGACAACAAAGTATGTACTGCTATTCGTGCCGCCGGCCAGCTCGATGCACTTGCGGTAGCTTGTACCCACCGGAACGGAAAGGACGGTGGGCTTTTTTACTTCACCGGTAACAGTGAGAAATTTCTGAGTCAGGGGAATGTTCTCCATCGCCTGAGAAATGGCGTAAACCGTGGCCACATTGTTGACCACCGCGCCAACGGCAATGGGAATCCCGGCAGGGGGAACTACCCGTCCGGTTACCTCGTACACGATGGTCTGCTCATCTCCCGCAGGATAAAAGCTCTCCATCAAATGCAGCCGGATGGGTGCATTTACGGCATTGATTGCCGCCCGCAGGGCTTTCGTTTCATCGTGATAGTGCTCTTTCAGCGCGATCACGACATTGGGGGTGCCCAGCTCCTCCTTCATTGCCACCAATGCTTTGACCAGGTTGGGTGCGTAGTTACGCATAACGTACCGGTCTGTACGCAGCAGCGGCTCGCATTCAGCACCGTTGATGATCAGGTATTCAATTTTTCCTTTTAGCTTTGCGTGGGTAGGAAAGCCTGCACCGCCGCAGCCGACGATACCGGCATCCCGGATTTTATCTACGATGCTCATTTGTTTCACTTCCTTATTGTGCAGCCGGGTTGATCTCCAAACTGTCGATAATGCCAACGATGGCCATATCCGCGGGCACATCGTCCCGGCCAAAAGCCTGACGGGCAGTAGAGCCGGAGACCACCAGTACCTTTTCGCCGATACCGGCGCCCACAACGTCAGCTGCCACATACAGCTTATCCTTTGTGTTCTTGGGGCCATCCTCTTCCCGGACGACCATCAGCTTCAGGCCTTCCAGCCGTGCTTCCTTCTTCGTGGCCCAAACGTGGCCGATCACTCTGCAAATAATCATTTGTCTTTTCCTCCTTAGTCACGAATGACTTCAACACCGGCATGGGCGAATACGTCTCTTGCCAGCGGTGTAATAATTGCGCCAACCGGTATATGCACAGGATTTCCCTGGGCCATTACCAGCAATCGGGCATCGGTTTCGGTAACCAATTTGCCCACATTCGGCATCGCGCTGCCTCTGGGCACGGCTTCCGTTTGCTGTGCAAACTTGGCAAGCTTTGCGCCCGGCACTACGATATTCGACTTGGGTCTAAATGTTTTGACACCGTAGACACTTAATGTCTTGGCGTATTTTTCCAGGGTATTGTACAGCGCGTTGCTGCCCTTGTCCTTGAATCTGCGGAAGGTCAGCGCATCTTCCAGCATAATCACCTCAACGCCGGAAAGCAGCGCGTATGTAACGGCGCAGGATGCCTCGTCCGTGGGCCGACCCAGCGCGATATCTGCAAGCTGCGTAATGTTCAGCTTCGTTACGACTACCCTCTTGTAGCGCTCGATATCCTTATGGGTGCGGTAATCCTCCAGATCCATCAAGCAGCAATCCCGGCACAGATCCTTGGGCACTTTGTCGGCATTGCCAACCACCAGCACCATATCGAAGTCATCTGCGATCCCGGTGCATCCTTTATTCTCCATCACCGCCATCACCTGCTGGGTGACTAAGCTTATGATCTTTTCCAAATCCATCTGATTCATATCTTCACCCATTCTTCAGCAGCTGGCCAACGATCTTACTGCCGCTGACCTGGGCGGCATTGGCTTCGTCGTAGTCAATGTGTACTGCAAGGCCAAAATCCTTGCTGACCCGGATCTGCACATCGTTTAGGGTAACGGATCGCTCCGTTCCCATCCGGATGCTGACGGATTGGCCGTGCTCCACACCGTATTTTTTCGCATCGTCAGGTGTCATATGTACGTGGGCTTTTGCCACGATCACGCTGCCAGCTGCGGTGATTACGCCCTTCGGGCCAACGATGATCACATCTGCAGCGCCCCTTAGGTCTCCGGACAGCCGGATAGGGGGCTTTAATCCCAGCACGCGGGCATCTGTCAGCGACAGCTCCACCTGGGTCTCCTTCCGCTCCGGGCCGAGCACCGCCACATTGGCGATCTCGCCGGACTGGGTCACCAGTTTTACTCTTTCCTCGCACAGATACTGTCCCGGCTGGCTCAAATCACGCTTTCTGGTCAGGGTATAGCCTGCGCCGAAAAGGGTATCCTTATCCGCCTTGCTCAGGTGGACGTGCCGGGCGGAGATCTCTACCGGAATCTCCATACCCTTCGAGCCTGCAAAACCGCTGCGGCTGAGCACATCGGCTACGATCTGCTTAATATCATTTTCACTGTAGTAATTCACAGGCGCTTCCCCCTTTCGTAGAAACCTGACAATTTACGGCACATCAGGATGTACACACAACTGGACATCCGATTCAGCCCCTCGATAATATCCGGGCGGCTGTAAGATCCGCCGCAGTAAAATGCCTGGGCAGCGGCCAGTTCCGTTTCCCTGATCTGGGTACGCAGGCGGTTTAATTCCACGCACAGCTTGCCCATTTTGTAGTTAGGGATCGGATGGTCGATGCCAAAGACTTTCTTGACTTGCTGGGAGTTGTAACGAATTTGCTCACTATCCATTCCCAGCATTTTGACTTCTTTCAGCGGCTCGTCCTTGACTTCTGCTGCCAGGATCTTGTGGCAAAATTCCAGTAGCTCGTCAAGATCGTTGGCGATTCGGGGCTGTCCCTGCTCCTGGGCAAGGATCTGCAAGTGCATAATCATCGCCATCAGGGTGTCCAGTTTGCCCCGGAACGCGATCTGGGGATGGGTCTTGGGAACTAAGAGATTTCCCCGCAGGTGGGTCATTCCCTCCCCCTTGCAGGTCGTTTCCCGACCTGTCGCGGCATCCTGGTAGACCGGCTTGCCGTCTCTCATCGGGATCTGCGTTCTGGTCATGGTTTCCGCGCTTTTCTCTTTCCGGCAGAGGGTGATGCCGTGTTCACGGATGAAATCGGCAGCCGCCGGCGTCAGAACGACGTCGTCATCCACACAGTAGCACTCCGACCGGTCTTGCGACCAACGAGCCCGCAGCTCCACATCCGTTAACAGTTTACTTTTCATTTTACACACCCTCCTTTCTTAGTTTTGGGCGGGCAGGCAACAGCCATTTTACTGCCTGCCCAACAAATTCTAAAAGCTTAGCCTTCCAGAACGGGCAGGATGAACTCCACTTCGTTGTGGGGACGGGGAATGACGTGAACGCTGACCAGCTCGCCAACGCGGGAAGCTGCTGCAGCACCGGCATCGGTAGCGGCCTTGACAGCGCCGACATCGCCGCGGACCATAACGGTAACCAGACCGCCGCCGACGTGGACCTTACCCACCAGATGTACGTTTGCGGCCTTGACCATTGCGTCAGCGGCCTCGATGGAGCCGATCAGGCCCTTGGTTTCGATCATACCCAAAGCTTGCAGATTTTCCATTTTATTTACCTCCAAAAATTATATGTTGTATTTTTGTTTTTATCGGGACAGCCGGTCAATAACGGCCTTGGTGATGGCCTCGATATCCGCCCGGCTGAGGGTCGATGCGCCCTTGTTTTCTGTGCGGTTGCAGGTGCTGTAAGATTTCGTGCAGCTATTATCCGGAGCAGGATTGTTGCCGCGGATATCAGAAAGCTCCTTGATGCCAAAGGCCACCCGGCGAATGTTAATCAGGTGCATCGGGCCGACGTTGTCAGATGTAGCGCTGCCGCCAACGCTGCCGCAGCCCAAAGTCAGAGCCGGCTGCAGACCGGTGGAAGCACCCACGCCACCCAGCGCACCGGGGGTATTGACCAGCAGACGGGAAACCGGCTTCTTCAGCGCAAATTCCCGAATAACGCTCATATCCTCGCTGTGGATGGTCATTGTGTGGCCCACGCCTTCGTTGTTCAGGATCTCAATGCTGCGCTTGCAGGCATTTTCCCAGCTGTCCTCGGTGTAGAATGCCAGAATGGGGCACAGCTTCTCCCGGGAATAGGGGTTATCCTTACCCACCGTAGTCTGGTGGGACAGCAGCACGCGAGTGCCGGCAGGAATCTGGATACCCGCCATATCCGCAATGGTCTGTGCGGATTTGCCGACGATCTTGGGATTCATCGTGCCGTTGGCACGCAAGATGAAGCGGCTGACCTTGTCGCTTTCTTCGGGTGTCATAAAGTAGCCGCCCTGCTTTTCAACTTCCGCTACCACCTTGTCTTTGATGCAGCGCTCAGTGATGATGCTCTGCTCAGAAGCGCAGATGGTGCCGTTGTCGAAGGTCTTACTGTCGAAAATGTGCTTGACAGCTTTTGCAATGTCGGCAGACTTCTCGATGTAGGCCGGTCCGTTACCCGGGCCGACACCCAAAGCCGGATTGCCGGAGCTGTAGGCTGCCCGGACCATCGCTTCGCCGCCGGTGGCCAGGATGATGCCGATGTCCCGGTGCTTCAGCAGTGCAGATGTGCCTTCCTGTGACGGAACGGTGATGCACTGCACCAGTCCTGCAGGCGCGCCGGCAGCGGCTGCTGCCCGGCTGATGATCTGGAAGGTTTCCAGAATGCAGTTCTTGGCATTGGGATGGGGGCTGAGGATAATAGCATTGCCGGATTTCAGGCTGATCAGGGTCTTGTACATAACCGTGGAAGTGGGGTTTGTGGAGGGGATCAGCGCGGCGACGATACCCATCGGCACGGCGACCTCCCAAACCTTCTTCTGATTATCTTCGGACAAGATACCAACGGTCTTCAAATCCTTGATGCTGTCGTAGGTGATAGCACTGCCTAAGAGGTTTTTCAGAATCTTATCCTGCCAGACACCAAAGCCGGTCTCCTCCACCGCCATCTTGGCCAGCCGCTGCGCATTGGCTGCGCAGGCTTCAGCAACGGCCTTGACGATGCTGTCCACCTTGCTCTGGCTGAAGGTAGCGTAGATTTCCTGCGCCGCTTTGGCCTTTGCCACCAGATCTCTTACCTCCTGAATGGAGCGTAAGTCCTTATCGAATTCCATTGATTCACCTCCTGGTGAGAGTTGTCAAAGCTTGCTTACTTTTCAGCGCCCAGAACAGGCAGGATAGCCTCAACTTCGTTGTGGGGACGAGGAATCACGTGGACGCTCAGCAGCTCGCCAACACGGGCAGCAGCGGCAGCACCGGCATCGGTAGCAGCCTTGACAGCGCCAACATCGCCGCGGACCATAACGGTAACCAGACCGCCACCCACGTGGACCTTGCCAATCAGACGGACATTGGCTGCCTTGACCATTGCGTCAGCGGCCTCGATAGAGCCGACCAGGCCCTTGGTTTCAACCATACCCAAAGCTTGCAGTGTGTTCATAATAAGTACCTCCAAATTTTATTTTGATTTTTATTGTCGTTTATTGATCTCCGTATCCACGGAGCAGATTAAGATTTAATAGTCCGTTGGGCTGGCGGCAATGCCGCAGACCGCTTCGGCAAAGGCTTCGCAGGCTGCCCGGCAGGCTGCCTGATCGCCGGTGAGCAAGCCGCCGGCGAAGTTGGTCTCTGACGGTGGACCGTAAAAGACCTTCATTTCCACGTGGGCCGCTTTCAGCGCCGCATCCAGACCCACCATCGCCTCTAAGGGGGGTGCGATCAGGTATGCCATTGCCGTTCCCTCGGGAACATTTGCGGCTTTGGACAGATAGCTGCCGGTGCGGCTGATACAGTGGGCAAAGTAGACCACGCTGTCGTCCTCATTGGCGCTGAAGAAGCGGGCATCGTTTTCGATGTACAGAAGTGCCGCTTCCAGACCGCTGCGGATCTCCGCCGGATTCTCGGCGGAAAGAATGCCGATAAACTCACCCGCTAAGGCTGTGTTTGCATTGGCTGCGCCGGCGTACATACTCCGGGCGTAGGCCACGCTGACATCCGCTTTCTTGGTGGCTTCATCCAGCGCTGCGTAGGAAACATCGTCGCAGTCAGTGGTGAAGATACCCAGGCTTCGGTGTCCCGGCTGCACTTCCAATTTTTCCAGCAGCATCGGGTCTGCATTGGGGATGATGCGCACGCTGAGGACTTTCGTTTTCATTGGGCTTCCTAGCATTTCGCACCCCCTTATTTCACCAGATCCACGCCGCTGGCCTTTTGCTCCAAAATCTTGGCGATAACCTCCGCCACATACGCACCGGCTTCCACAGCCGCCGTGCCGTTTTTGTGGATGTTGGAGACAACGGTACGCTTGGATTCCGGCATGCCCACATAGGCGTTGTAGGTGATGTAGGCGCTCATACTCTCGGCCGTTGCCAGACCGGGACGCTCACCCAGCAGTACGCAAACCACCTTTGCGCCCAGCGTTTCTGCGATGTGTTCCTGGGCACCTACGCGGCCAAACCGCAGATAAAACGGTGTGCCAACTGTGAGACCTTTGGATTGCAGCGCTTCGGTAATGACCGGCAGGATCTTGTTTGCATTTGCCTCCACCGCGGTAGAGCTGAGGCCGTCGGAAATATAGATCTGCACATCCGGGTTGGGAATGCATTTCTCTTTCAGCGTTCTGACCGCTTCCGGGCTCAGCTGCCGGCCCAGATCCGGCCGGGTGATAAAGGCATCCTTATCCTGGCAGAGGGTCTGAACGGTGAACAGCCCTGCATCCTCCAGTACCTTGGGATCGACGTCTTTCATAACCGCATCCCTTGCCTGGGCGTGGTCAGCCCGGAGCGCCAGCAGCGTCTGGGTCTTTAAGCGCGGGCCGGCACGGCCCACGCCGATACGGGCGGTGGTGCGTTTGATCATCCGCTCCAGCGCTTCCGGATCTTGCGGCTTGTCCAGCAAGGGAGAAGCCTTGCACTCCGGCGAGGTGATATCCTCACAAGTGCATTCCTTTGAGGGGGAGATGTCCAGCTGGCCGGAAGCCATCAGCTGCTTGACCACTTCTTCTACGATTGCAGAAATCAGTTCCTGATTCATAGCTTTCCCCTCCTCACTTTACAAAAATGGTAGGATCGCCGGCCCGGGCTGTCAGATGGCCGTTCTCCATAATTCCCATCTTTTCCAGCCAGGCTTCAAATTCCCGGATGGGACGCAGTCCCAAAATCTCGCGAATGGCCGCGGCGTCGTGATAGGCGTTGGTCTGATAGTTCAGCATTACGTCATCGCTGGTGGGCACGCCCAGAATGTAGTTGACGCCGCAGCTTGCCAGCAGCATAGACAGATTGTCGATGTCATTCTGGTCTGCCATCATATGGTTGGTATAGCAGCAGTCGCAGCCCATCGGCACGCCGTGGAGCTTGGCCATAAAGTGATCCTCAAGGCCTGCCCGGATGACCTGGCGGCTGTCGTACAGATACTCAGGGCCGATGAAGCCAACAACCGTATTGACCATAAAGGGATTAAACTCCCGGGCGAAGCCGTAACAGCGGGATTCCATCGTAACCTGATCCGCGCCGTAATGGGCATCCGAGGAAAGCTCACTACCCTGGCCGGTTTCGAAGTACATCACATTGGGGCCTTTGGCTGTGCCCCGCTCTTTCAGCAGCTGCTGTGCCTGACGGACCGTCTCAGCACTGAAGCCGAAGGCGCTGTTGCCCTTCTGGCTCCCGGCAATGGACTGGAAGATCATATCCGTAGGCGCGCCCTTTTCCACCGCCTCGATCTGGGTGGTGATATGGCCCAGCACGCAGATCTGGGTGGGGATCTCGAAGCGGTTCTTCACTTCGTCAAACCGCCGCAGGACCTCGCCCAGGCTGGCAGAGGTATCGTTGACCGGGTTAAGACCCAGCAGCGCGTCGCCGCTTCCGTAGCTCAGACCCTCGAACAAGGAGGCTGTGATGCCCTCTACATTATCGGTGGGATGATTGGGCTGCAAACGGGTGGAAAGGCAGCCCCGGCGGCCAATGGTCGTATTACAAGTCGCAGTAACCCGAACTTTATTGGCTGCGTAGATCAGGTCCAGATTGCTCATCAGCTTGCACACACCGGCGATGACCTCACTGGTCAAACCCCTGCTCAGGCGATGCAGGTCGTCTTCCGTGCAGTCGTAGCTGAGGATATATTCTCTCAGCTCTGCTATCGTCCAATTTGCGATAGAATTATAAACCGCCGGGTCGATGGAGTCCTGATTGATCCGGGTAACCTCGTCATCTTCATAGGGCACTACCGGGTTTTCCCGCAGATCCCGCACCAGAAGATGGCTCAGCACCTGCTTCGCCGCCACACGCTCCAAATCAGAGGTGGCCGCGATACCGGCAAGGATATCGCCGGATTTTTCCTCGTTGGCCTTGGCCAACACTTCTTTTACCGACCGGAAAGAGAAGTTTTTACCGGCTAAAACCGTTGAAAGCCTCATATTTTACGCTCCTTTATCCAAACAGCAGGGTCTTGACCACCACCGGGATCACCAAGCCATTCAGCATCGGCCGCCCCAGGTCTACATAGTCGCCCTGTTCCACTTTAATTCCATCAATGCAGGCAACCTTGCGCCGCCCGCTGAGTTCTTTCTCCATCAGGATTCCCAACGCCTTGGCAATGTCCTGCTCCAGCACGATCAGCACCGGTGCGCCGGCAGGCAGCGCCGCATCCGTAGCCTCACAAAGGCAATGGGCAAGCGTTTTTATCTCCTTATATTCCGGGTTGGCCGTTCCCGGCAATGCCAGGATCAGGCGCTCCGACTCGCTCTGCTGCAAAAACCACTTGATCTTCTGCACCAGGGTCTCCGGCCGTCCGGCAAAGCATTCATCCTGCTCCTGCACCGTCAGCTTCAGCGCCGGAATGTTCTTCATCGGAAACAATTCCCGGGCGTAGGTAATGGTGCTGCCGGAGATGGTAGTCGTATACGTTCCTGCACCTACCACGGTAGCGCGGATGGTCTCCGTACCGGCAACGGTAGGGATCGCCTGCATCAGCGCACCTTTGGCAAGGGATCTTCCCAGCAGAACACCGATATCGCCATAGGGAATCGGGTCGCCATCCAGCTTTGCGATGCAGTCAGCTACACCGCCGGAAAAACAAATACGACTGATCCGCTTATTCTGCAGCTCCAGCCAGGCACTTCCCGGCGTTCTGATTTCCTGCAGCAGCGGCTCCTGGGGCTTTATGTACAGCGCCTGGGCCAGTAGGTCCGCCATCTTATCGGTGATCCGCTCCAGATCGCTTACTGTCGTCTTTTGACCGGGGGTCAGGCGGATGCCCAAATACTGGGCGATCTTCGTCGCAGCGGGGCTGACGTGTTCCACCGTCAGATCCTTTTTCAGCCGGATCAGCCGGCCGCCGATATCCAGACAGCCCTTGCTCACCACTTCGCCATTGTCGAAAAATACGATATTGGTGGTGCCTCCGCCGATGTCCAAATTGGCCGCGGCACAGGTATTGTCGATGGTGTACTGGAATACGCCGCTGCCCTTACCGGCGATGATGGACTCCAGATCCGGGCCGGCGGTGGAGACTACAAATTCTCCGGCAAAGCCGCCCAGCTTTTCCAGCACCGCGGCGGCATTCTCTTTCCGGGCGGATTCGCCGGTGATGATCACCGCGCCGGTGTCCACGTCCTTAGGAGTGAAGCCCGCTTTGCGAAACTCCTCTGCAACGATTTGGCGAATGGCCTCGCCGTCGATGAGAACAGCATTTTTTAGGGGTGTCAGATGCACCGGACTTTTGTAAATGACCTCTTTGTCCACAATGCAGATCCGGGGAACGCAGAAGTAGCCCGACATATTTTCCATTGAGATCCGGCTGAAAACCAGCTGGGTGGTGGACGTTCCAATGTCAATGCCCACGCTTAAAATATCCGGCAAATCCGCTCCCCTCCCCTCAAAAAACAATCTGCAAAGCATTCTTTCTCATTTTACTTTAAAGATACCACATTCTCTTATATTTCGCAATCTTTTTTTGCGGGCTTCTGCTTCTTGACGCAAAGGCAGTTTCTATGTATAATCTAGCTTAGAAAAAGCCATTGCATAAGGGGGCGGCGCTGTGAAAAAGAGAAATATATGGAGCTTGCTGCTGATTTTGTGTATACTGATCAGCGCTTTGTCCGGCAGCGTCTTTGCTACAGAGGGCGAGCCCACCGAGCCGGCAGAAACTGTACCGGCCGAAACAGTACCGGAAACAGAGCCGGAAACCCAGCCTACAGAGCCCCAGCCCACTGAGCCCCAACCTACCGAGCCGGCGCCTACTGAGCCTACTGCCCCCACCGATCCACCTGCCACGGAAGCTCCCACGCAGGAGCCTACCGAGCCTGTGCAGACAGAGCCGCAGCCCACCGATCCGCCTGCTACGCAAGCGCCGACGGCTGCTCCTACCGCCGCGCCTACATCCCCCACGCCTACAGAGTCGATGCCTACTGTCCCGACGCTGCCGGGTGCAACCACCGCGCCGACAACTGCACCGACTTCTCCTGCGCCAACAGCTGCGCCGTCTACAACTCCGACTCAAACGCAGCCAACCGCACCTGTAACCACACAACCGACTGCCGCACCTACCGCGGGCACTGCAGCACCGCAGCCCACCCAGGCAACGCAGCCCACAAATCCCACGACTGCCCAGCCCGTTGCCCCGCAGCCTACCCCGGAGCAGCCGGACGATCCTCAGGAAACTGACCCCACGGAAACCATTCCTACGCAGGCCGATCCCCTCATAACCGTTCCTGCACCTACATCTCCCACCTGGCATCCCCAGATCCAGTGGCCCACTTCCGCTGCAACGCAGCCCACGCAACCCGCAGCGCAGTACCAGCCCTCCACCTCGGGAAGCCACAGCGTAAAGGAAAGCGGTTTGACTTTCTCTGCTGTTCTGGCAGGTCTGCTCATCGGCGGCTCTGCCGTGATCCTGATCCTCAAAAAGCGAAATTCATAAAATAAAATCCCGGAACTTTCGTTCCGGGATTTTTTGTTGTGTTTTAGCCGAAGGCATTCAGCTTTGTAGCTTCCTGATACAGGCCCTCTACATAGCGGGTGATCTCCTCAGACAGATAGGCGTATGCCGTACCCTTTGCCAGGACCTCCTCGCTGGGATAGACGATCTCGCTGGTCGCAAGATAGTCTTCCATATGCTCCCGGGCGGCGGAAATGGGCGATCCGTAGCAGATATAGTCCATATTCGCGCCGGAGATCTCCGGGTCGGTCAGGAAATTGATGAACAGCTCCGCAGCTTCCTTCTCCTGGCAGCAGGTGGGGATGCACATCGCATCCGTAAACAGATTGAAGCCCTGCTCCTGGGGCAAGAAGAATGCCAGATCCTCGTTTTCTTCCATCATCAGCATACAGTCGCCGGCGTAGTAAGGCGCGATCCAGGCTTCCTCATTTTCCATAATAGTGTAGATCTGGTCCATTACATACTGCTGCACCAGCGGCTTTTGCTCCGCCAGCTTCTGGGCGCAGGCGTCCAGCTCTGCCTTGTCCGTGGTGTTGATGCTGTAGCCCAGCAGGTACTGGGCGATGCCAAAGGCATCCCGGGAATTGTCGATCATCAGGATCTTGCCTGCATAATCCTCATTCCACAGCAGATCCCAGCCGGTCAAGTCAGCCTCATCCACATGCTTGGTATTGTAGAGAATGCCCACCGTGCCCCAGGTATAGGGGACGGAATACTTATTCTCCGGGTCGTAGGCAGGATTCTTAAACTGCTCGTCCACATATTTGAAGTTCTCGATGTTGTCGAAATTCAGCTCCAGAAGCATATTCGACTGGATCATCCGGTCGATCATATAGTCAGACGGGATGATCACGTCCACCGTGATACCGCCGTTGCTCAGCTGGGAGTACAGGGCTTCATTGGACTCATAGTAGGACATATTCACCTTGATATGGGGATATTTTTCTTCAAAGGCCTTGACGATATCCAGCGTACCGTCGCTGCCGTCGGCCATATTCATACCCCAGTTTTTCACGTTCAGGGTGATTCGCTCCTGCTTGTTGCCGAAGATCAGGAAGCCGCAGCCTACCAGCAGGCAAGCCGCCACCAGGCCGGCAACGCACCGGCGGAAAATAATGCCGCCTCTGGAAACAGAGCGCATGGTCTCCCGCTTGCGGCCGGCACGCAGCTGCAGCAGATTCATCGCCACCATCAGCACAAAGATCAGCAAAAACAGCAATGTAAACATCGCATAGACCTTGTTCTGAATGGGCTTTTTGGTGTAGGTATAGATCTCCACCGGCAAGGTAACGAACTGCGAGCCCGTTACGAAATAGCTGATGACGAAATCGTCCAAGCTCATCGTAAAGGTCATAATGCCGCCGGACACGATTCCGGGCAGAATTTCGTAGAGGATCACCTTGAAAAATGCCTGCACGGGGGTGCAGCCCAAATCCATAGCGGCATCCGTCAGGCTGCCATCCATCTGCTGGAGCTTGGGCATCACATTCAAAATGACATAGGGCAGACCGAAGGTTACGTGGGCGATCAGCAGCGTCCAGAAATTAAGGCTTTCCCGCTGACCCAGCATACCCGAGCCCACAAAGACGAACAGCAAGCTCAGACTGACACCGGTAACGATATCCGGGTTTGTCATAGGGATATTGGTCAGGCTCATAACCACCTTGCGCATTTTCGGCTTCAGGCTGTGGATGCCCACCGCCGCCACCGTACCAAAGGCCACGGAAACACCGGTAGCCAGCAAGGCAATCAGAACGGAATTGCCCAATAGCCGCAGCAGATCCTCATCCCGGAACAGCTCGGCATACTGGTTTAAGGTAAAGCCTTCAAAATTGGTGATATCCTTGCCCGTATTGAACGATGCCACAATCAGCACCGCCATAGGGATATACAGGAAAATGAATATCAAAATGGTAAGGATGCGGTTTGTCTTCTTCATACAATGACACCGCCTTCCTCATCGCCGCCAAAGCGGTTCATAATGCCGGTGCAGACAAAGACCAGCGCCATCAGCACCAAGCTCAGCGCCGCACCCAGATTGGGGTTGTCGCCCTGCTTGAACAGACGCTCGATCAGGTCGCCGATCAGCACGGTATCCGTGCCGCCCAGCTTCTGGGAGATATAGAAGGTAGAAACAGCCGGCACAAATACCATCGTAATGCCGGAGAAAATACCGGGCACAGACAGGGGCAAAATCACCTTCATAAAGGTCTTCGCCGGGGTGCAGCCCAAATCCTCCGCGGCCTCGATGAGCCGGTGATCCAGCTTGACCAGAGTGGCATACAGCGGCAGGATCATATAGGGCAGATAGTTATACACCATACCCAAAATTACCGCGCCGGGGGTACGGATCAGCTGAAGCCGACCGATGCCGATGGCCTCCAGCAGATTGTTGATAATACCGGTATCCTGCAGCAGGCCAACCCAGGCCAATGTGCGCAGCAGAAAGCTCATACACATCGGCAGCATCACCAGCATATACAGGATCTTCTGGGCAACCGGGCCCCGATGGGCGATGTAATACGCCACGGGATAGCCCAGGATCAGGCAGATCAGCGCCGACGCCAGAGAGTACAGCACAGACTGTCCCAGCACCGGCAGGTACATCCCCAGATCCTTCAGATTGCTTAAGGTAAACGCGCCGCTTTCCGGATCTGTCAGCGCATAATAGCCCACCACGCCCAGAGGGATCAGCGTGAACACCAGCATCCAAAGGATGTAGGGCGTGCTGAGCAGTACAGACTTATTCTTCCTCATCTTCGGCATCCTCCGTCAGCTCGTCATACTCAGCAGAGTAGGAGCTGTAATCGCCAAACATACCGGAGTACTCACTCTTATGCATAATATGGATGTCTTCCGGGTTCAAACGAATGCCGATGGTAGCGCCCTCACCGTGGTAATCCGTGGTCTGGATCAGCCACTTGAAGCCCTTGAATTCGACGATGATGTCGTAGTTCAGGCCCTTGAAGGTTACACTGGTAACCACACCGACCAGATGGCCCTCTTCCGGGGCAACGATGTCGATATCCTCCGGTCGGATGACCACGTCCACGCTCTCGTTGGGGGCAAAGCCCTTATCGACGCACTGGAAGGTACGGCCAAAGAAGCGGACCTTATAGTCAGACAGCATAACGCCGTCCAGAATGTTACTCTCGCCGATGAAATCCGCCACGAAAGCGTTCTTCGGCTCATTATATATATCCTCAGGCTTGCCGATCTGCTGGATGCGGCCCTTGTCCATAACCACCACGGTATCCGACATAGAAAGGGCTTCTTCCTGGTCGTGGGTAACATAGACAAAGGTAATACCCATCGCCTGCTGGATCCGCTTCAGCTCGATCTGCATATCCTTGCGCAGGCGCAGATCCAGTGCGCCCAGAGGCTCGTCCAGAAGCAAGACCTTAGGCTCATTGACCAGAGCTCTTGCGATGGCAACGCGCTGCTGCTGACCGCCGGAAAGCGAATTGATGTGGCGATGGCCGTAGCCTTTCAGACTGACGACCTCCAGCATCCGGTTGACCCGCTCCGTAACCTCTTCCGCGGGCAGCTTGGCAACCCGCAGACCGAATGCGATGTTATCAAATACATTCAGATGGGGAAACAATGCATAGCGCTGGAACACCGTATTGATCTGGCGCTTGTAGGGGGGCACATCATTGATGATTTCCCCGTCAAAGGTTACTGTACCGGAGGTGGGATTCAGGAAGCCTCCGATAATGCGAAGCGTAGTGGTCTTACCGCAGCCGGAGGGGCCCAGTAAGGTTAAAAATTCGTGATCGTTGATGTAGAGATTGATGCTGTCGAGTATACGCTCCCCGTCGAACTCCATGGTAAGATCCCGGAGCCTGATGAGTTCCTTGGACATTATCCTCCCCCGTTTCTGTAGGTTATTTTCGCTATAATACGACAAGTATAACTATACCGCAAATTTCCCGGATGTCAATTCATTTTCGCCCCCGGGAGCAAGAATATTTTTCACCGGCGGGAATTTTTCCATTCCTTGGTTTAGAATCCAGAAAATCGGTAATACTTAGCTTCGGAGGTGCTTACTATGAAAAGCAGAAAAAATAACGGCAGCTTCGCCGGTAAGGGCTACTACATAGCCCTGATCCTGTGTGCAGCTGCCATCGGGATTTCCGGCTATATGTATTACCGAAACACGAACAAACCTGATCCGCAAGCAAAAGACCCGGCGCTGAACGTGGGCGTCATCGACCCCACGGATGACGGAATCGCCGCCATCGCCACCCAGCCCAGTGAGCAAACACCCACCCAGTCTACCCAGACTCCCATCAAAACGGGGCTTCCGGTGTCCGGCGAGACCATCTACGGCTATTCAATGGACGCGCTGAGCTATAACGCGACCACCCGCGACTGGCGCACCCATAACGGCATCGACATTGCCGCGGAAGCGGGCACACCGGTCTATGCCGCCGCAGACGGCACGGTCTATACCACCTTTGAGGACGATACTATGGGTATGACCGTGGTGATTCGCCACGAAAATGGCTATGTTACCACCTATTCCAGCCTGGATAGCGAGCTGTCCGTTGAAACCGGCAGCACCGTCAAGCTGGGACAGGCCATCGGCACAGTGGGCAACACCGCGCTGATTGAAAACGCCCTAGGGGATCATCTGCACTTCAGCGTTTCCTGCAACGACGAAATCATTGATCCTGCGCAATTCTTTTCTATGAATTAATTTGTTTCTTCCTTTTTCTTTCCTCTTTGGGCCGCTGAAAGGTTTCAGCGGCCCACCTTTTTTATATAAAAAGGACTGCTGTATTTCTACAGCAGTCCTTAAATTTTATTCTTCTACCAATGCGATATGCACGGTGTCCAGCTGGCTCTGATCCACGGTGGTGGGAGCGCCCATCATCAGGTCCTGGGCGTTCTTGTTCATCGGGAATGTGATGACCTCGCGGATAGATTCCTCGCCGGTCAGCAGCATAATCAGACGGTCAACACCGGGGGCTGCACCTGCGTGGGGAGGCGCGCCGTAGGTGAAGGCATTGTACATAGCGGGGAACTTGGCTTTGACATCCTCCTCGCCCACGCCAACCATCTGGAAGGCCTTGACCATAATCTCGGGATCGTGGTTACGGACAGCGCCGGATGCGGACTCATAGCCGT
>JAFTUO010000013.1 GCA_017466215.1 Oscillospiraceae bacterium
CTTGACAGCCATCTATCTAGTCCCGCAATCGCTCACGGGATCAAGCCGCCTCCTCGAAGCGGTCGGGCAAACCATATGCTTCTCCACGGCGTTGCTTCGGATAGAGTTTACATCGTAAAACCCATGTCACCATGGGCCGGGTGGGCTCTTACCCCACCTTTTCACCCTTGCCTTACGGCGGTATATCTCTGTTGCACTTGTCCTGGGGTCACCCCCGGCAGGCGTTACCTGTTATCCTTGCCCTATGAAGCCCGGACTTTCCTCACCTGCAGCCTTTCAGCGTGCAGCCGCGGCTGTCCGATCCGGTCGCGAAAATATTGTACTGCAAAGCTGCAAGAATGTCAAATGTCTTGCAAAATCTTCCCGGAGGGGATATACTATTCACAGAACTATTTGCTGGAAATGAGGAATTACAAATGGCAACTGCTTTTGAACGCTATTTTACATCCTTAAAAGATAAAAAGATCGCTGTCTTAGGCCTGGGCGTCAGCAATCGGCCGCTGGTACGGTTACTACTGGAATTTGGCTGTCAGGTAACCGGCTGCGACCGCACACCTCGGGAAATGCTGGATCAAGAGGTGCTGGAGCTGGAGAGATCCGGCTGCAATCTGCGCTTGGGTGACGGCTATCTGGACGGTGTTGCTGCGGATATCGTGTTCCGCACCCCGGGTATGCATCCCGGAAATCCTGCGATCCAGCAGCTGCAAGCCGGTGGCGCGCAGATCACCAGCGAGATGGAAGTGTTCTTTGAGGTCTGCCCCTGCACCATTTTGGCGGTAACCGGCTCTGACGGCAAGACCACCACCACGACCCTGATCTCTGAAATGCTGAAAGCTGAGGGTAAAACTGTTTGGCTGGGCGGCAATATCGGCACGCCGCTGCTGAATCTCGTGCCGCAAATGACCGAAACCGATTATGCTGTGGTAGAACTTAGCTCGTTCCAGCTGATGGATATGCGCCGCAGCCCCCACATCGCGGTGATCACCAATCTTGCACCCAATCATCTGGATGTCCACAAGGATATGGATGAGTATGTGGAGGCGAAGAAGAATATTTACCGCTTCCAGAATGCCCAGGACATCCTGGTCATCAATGCTGACAACGATCTGACCAAATTGTGCGCAGGCCCGGGCCAGACCCGCTCCTTCTCCCGCTTGGGCGAGGGAAGTGTGTGCATAAAAGACGGTGTGATCTGCCGCAATGGCACACCTGTTCTGGATACGAAGGACATATTGCTCCCCGGCGTTCACAACATAGAAAACTATATGGCCGCTATCGCTGCGGTGGAGGGCCTGGTCAGCGACGAAAATGTCCGCAAGGTGGCAACCACCTTTGGCGGCGTGGAGCATCGGATCGAGCTTGTCCGCATTAAGGATGGCGTGCGCTACTATAACGATTCCATCGCGTCCTCTCCCAGCCGCACCATTGCCGGCCTGCGCAGCTTCGATGAAAAGGTGATCCTCATTGCCGGCGGCTATGATAAGCAGATCCCCTACGATGTGCTTGGCCCGGAGATCTGCCGGCACGTGAAATTGCTGATTTTGGGCGGTGCAACCGGCTCGAAAATCCGGGAAGCGGTGGAAAACTGCGAAGGCAAGAAGCCTCAGATTCTGGATTGCGGCGATCTCGCTACTGCTGTCCACGCAGCGGTGGATGCGGCAAAGGATGGCGATGTGGTGCTGCTGAGCCCTGCCAGCGCGGCCTTTGACCAGTTCAAGAATTTTATGGTCCGGGGCGCATTTTTCAAAAAAATGATTATGGAGCTGTAAGGTATGGAATTTTCCAACATTACAAAGCAGGCAAGAAAGCTGCTGAAGCTAAAATACTGTGGCGCGGTGATCGTGGCTGCAGGAACGGCGTCCCGTATGGGCGGCATCGACAAGGTGATGGCAAAGCTCGACGGCGAGCCGATGATCGTCCACAGCGTTCGCGCGTTTCAGAACTGCGATGCCATCAAGGAGATCATCGTGGTTACAAGGCCCGATCTCATCGTGCCGATTATGGATCTGTGCCACGAATTTGACAAGGTGCAGGCGGTCATTGTGGGCGGTGCATCCCGGCCGGAATCTGTTGCCATTGGCCTGAATGCGCTGTCAGACAAGGTAAAGCTTGCCGCGATCCACGACGGCGCCCGGCCGCTGGTTACGTTTGAGGTGATCGACAGAACGGTCCGCGCGGCCAATTCCTACGGAGCAGCCGCGCCGGGCGTGCCGGTTAAGGACACAGTAAAGACTGTTGTTGGCGGTATCGTCAAGGAAACCCCGGACCGCAGCTTGCTGAAAGCCATACAGACGCCTCAGGTGTTCGACGTTGACCTTTTGCGTGCTGCGCTCAGCAAGGCGGCAGAGGACAATGCCCAGATCACCGACGATTGCTCCGCGGTGGAACGCCTGGGAATGTCGGTGCGGATCGTAGAGGGCGACGAGCGCAACATCAAGGTTACCACGCCGCTGGACCTGAAGCTGGCGGAGATGATTTTGGAGGAAATGCGATGAGAATTGGCCACGGATACGACGTTCACCGTCTGGTGGAGGGGCGCGACCTGATCCTGGGCGGCGTGAAGATCCCCTATGAACTGGGCTTAGATGGCCACAGCGATGCGGATGTGCTTCTCCACGCGGTGATGGACGCGCTGCTGGGAGCGGCCGGAATGCGGGATATTGGCTTCCATTTTCCGGATACGGATATGCGCTATAAGGGCGCGGATTCGATGGAACTGCTGCGCTGCGTTGCCGGGAAGTTAGAAGATGCCGGCTACCGTGTCAGCAATGTGGACGTTACGATGATCGCGCAGCAACCCAAACTGAAGCCCCACATTCCGCAGATGGCGGAAAATATTGCCTCTGCGCTGTGTATCGGCCTTGACCGGGTGAATGTGAAGGCCACCACCGAGGAACATCTGGGCTTTACCGGCACGATGGAAGGTATGGCCTGCCACGCGGTGTGCCTGCTGGAGGAATAAAATAGCAGATCTCCTGAGAGTAGCTCAGGAGATCTTTTTTTCGCACAGATTCGACGTTCCTTTCATAGGCTGAACAGGGGTGAAAACTATGAAAAACTATTTATTTACCTTTCGTTCAGTAACTTATGCACAAAAAGGGGAGCGTGTCTTGAAGCGGTCGGGAATCGACTGCATTTTGCGCAGAACGCCCAAGATGCTGACAGACCGGCAGTGTGGCTACTGCCTGCAGATCCGTCCCGGGGATCTTGCGAGGGCGCTGGAGCTGCTGCAAAGCTCTCAGGTGCAGTTTGGCAAGGTCTATGGGATGGCCTACGAGGGCGGATTTGAGGAGTTGGCGGTATGATGTATCTTGATAATGGCGCGACCTCCTTTCACAAGCCGCCAGGAGTCTACAGAGCGGTTTCTCAGGCTATGCTGCGCTGCGGTAACCCCGGACGGGGCGGCTACCAGGCGGCTATGAACGCCGCGGAAACCGTATACGGTTGCCGGGAGGCGGCATCCGGCTTGTTCGGCTGTCAGCCGGAGCAGGTGGTGTTTACCTCCAACTGCACCCACGGCCTGAATATCGCTATCCGTACGCTGGTCAAGGGCGGTGAGAATGTGGTGGTCTCCGGGTTTGAGCATAACGCGGTCACCCGGCCACTTCACGCCTTGAAAGCCAATGTCCGGGTGGCCGGACGGAAGCTGTTCGATTGGGATGATACGCTGACGCAGTTTGAAAAAGCGCTGCGCGGCGGCGCGGATGCCGCGGTATTTACCCACGTATCCAATGTGTTCGGGTATATTCTGCCGGTGGAGGAGATGGCTGCGCTGTGCCGGTATTATCGCGTGCCCTTTGTGATTGATGCGGCCCAGTCTGCGGGAACGCTGCCCGTAAATTTGGAAGCCTTGGGTGCGGATTTTATCGCTATGCCGGGACACAAGGGGCTTTTGGGCCCACAAGGGACGGGGATTCTGCTGTGCGGCCGGGAGCCGGACCCGCTGATTTGCGGCGGTACGGGCAGCGCATCGGCGCAGCAGGATATGCCGGACTTCCTGCCGGATCGGGCAGAGGCAGGGACGCTGAATGTGCCGGGGATTGCCGGATTGGGGGAGGGGCTGCGGTATCTTCGCCGCGTTGGGATCAAAAACATTTTCAAAAGGGAGCATCGTGCTGCTATGGCGTGCGTTCAGGCGCTTGAGCGGATGGAATTTCGCGTCTTTTCCGGGCCGCATCAGGCGGCGACGGTATCGTTTCTTCCCAATACCGACTGCGAAGAGGCGGCGCAGCTCCTGGCAAAGCAGGGGATCGCGGTCCGCGCAGGGCTGCACTGCGCGCCCCTTGCCCACGGCAGCGCCGGCACTTTGGACACCGGTACGGTGCGTGTAAGCTTCGGCCACGACGCCAGCATACAGCAGGTGGAAGCCTTTTGCCGGGCGGCGGCTATTTTATAGGCGTCAGAACGCAAAAATTTTTCAGTTTTCTATTGCTATCATAGCACAAATCCGCTATAATAGGATAGATAATAGGCTTGTTATGCGCATTTGATGGCGTGCAGATAAAAACGACGGAAAAGAGGTAGGGAAGAACTATGAATACGATACAAGAATTCTTCCAGCAATGGGCTGGAATGCGATGGACGGATTTTCTGGATATACTGATCGTCGCGGTCTTACTCTATAAATTGCTTCCGTTGTTCCGCAACACGGGTACACTGCGTGTTGCGCTGACGGTCATCGGCATCATCGTGGTGGCGTGGCTGACGGATGTGCTGCATCTGTATGCGCTGAACTTCATTTTGAGCCAGTTCGTGCAGATCGGCTTGATCGCCCTGGTGGTCCTTTTCCAGCCGGAGCTTCGGCGTATGCTGGATCATCTGGGACATATGAAGGTTAAGAACTTCTTCGGCGTTGACAAGAACGGTCAGGAAATGGAAACTGTCATTTCCCAGACAGTTCGCGCCTGCGAGGTTATGAGCCGGGAGAAGGTCGGTGCGCTGATCGTATTTTCCAGAGATAACCGACTGGAGGAGCAGCTGAAGACCGGCACAGTCATTGACGCGCAGGTATCTGAGCAGCTGATCCGCAATATTTTCTTCCCGAGAGCTGCGCTGCACGACGGCGCTATGATCATCCGGGGCAACAAGATTGCCGCTGCCGGCTGCGTTCTGCCGCTATCTGACAGCAACCACCTGAGTGCGGATCTGGGCACACGCCACCGTGCCGGTGTGGGTATGAGTGAGGCCTCCGATGCCGTGATCGTCATCGTCTCTGAGGAGACCGGAACGATCTCTGTGGCGGTTGGCGGTATGCTCAAGCGCCACCTGGCATCCCAGACTCTGGAACGGCTGCTGACCAATGAGCTGTGCCCCAAGGATCAGGAAGAAGCAAAGAATCTGGTAGTTCGCCTTCGCCAGAAGCTGAACTGGAAGGGTAAGGAGAAACAGTAATGAAGAACAAACTGATATATGCATTGCTGTCCTTTGCTATCGCGCTGGGCTTGTGGTTTTATGTGATTGCGGTGGTCAGCCCGGAATCGGAAGAGACCTACTACAACATTCCGGTGGTGCTGCAAAATGACAGCGCCCTGAGCGATAAGGGCTTGATGATCATCACCCAGGAAAAGCCCACTGTAACCCTGCGCCTGCGGGGTAACCGCAGCGATCTGAATAAGCTGAACAATCAGGATATCCTGCTGTCTGCGGATATGTCCAAGATCAACAAGGTCGGTAAGCAGTACCTGAATTTGGATATTGATTTCCCCGGCAGTTTTGCCGACAATGCCTTTGAAGTGCTGAGCTATTCGCCGGACAGAATTATGCTGGACATTGCCGAATGGGCCACCAAGGTCGTGGATGTTCAGGTAGAGTTCACGGGCGCTGTGCCTGCGGACTATATCGCCTATAAGGAAGACTACATTCTGGACCAAAGCAAGATCACAGTCAGCGGACCGAAGGACATCGTCGATACCATCACCCAGGCAAAGGTTGAGGTGAATCTGGATGAGCAGATCGACACAATAAGCGAAAGCTTCACTTACACGCTGTGCGACGAGGCCGGAGAGCCGGTGGACACGGAACATTTGGAGACCGATTTCGCCGAGGTCAATCTGACGGTGAAGATCCAGCGTGTCAAGGATCTGCAGCTGGTTGTGAACGTTACCTACGGCGGCGGCGCTACCGAGGAAACCACCAGCATCGTATTCAGCCAGGAGAACATCAAGGTCTCCGGTACGGAAGCTGCGCTGGAGGCTCTGGGCGATACGCTGGTGTTGGACGACATCAACGTGGCGGAAATTCCCGCTGATGAGATCCGGGAGTATGAGATCATACTGCCCAGCGAAGTGGATAACCTTTCCGGCCTGGAGACCGTTACGGTTACCATCAGCTTCCCGGATCTGAAGACGAAAGAACTGCAAATTTCCAATATCACCGTAGAAAATGTGCCCGCCGGAATGGTGGTTAAGGATATTGGCACAAAGGTCTGCAATGTAATGCTGCGCGGATCCAAGTGGCAGATCGAGAATATCACCGCCAAGGATGTGGCAATTCGCGTGGATCTGACCAATGCCACGGAAGGCACTGAGCTGTACAAAGCAGAAGTTTATGTTACCAATCCCAGCTTCCCCAGCGTTGGCGCTGTGTCAAGCTATGTGATTACGGTGGAGCTGGCTGTGGAGAACGCCTGAAAATAGGAAGAATAAAGGGGATAATGACCTTGATCAAAAGTATGACCGGCTACGGACGCTGTGTGGAAACCGTCAATGGCCGAGAGTTCACTGTGGAGCTGCGCTCCGTAAATAACCGTTATCTGGATTGCAGCGTGAAGCTGCCTAGAAGCGTGTCCTTTGCCGAGGATGCCGTCAAGCAGGCAGTAAAGGCCGCGGTGTCCAGAGGCAAGGTGGATGTTTTTATTACCATTAAGTCCGAAACTGCGGAGGATACCGCCATCAGCCTGAACAAGGCTGTGCTGGAGGGCTATCTGGGTGCGATGCGCCAGATGGTAGAGGAATTTGGCGTCCGTGATGACATCAGCGTGTCCACCGTTTCCCGCCTGCCGGAGGTTTTCTCTGTTGAGAAGCCGGACGTGGACGAGGAGCAGCTGCTTAGCGATCTGATGGGTGTCGTCAGCAAGGCGCTGGAGGCCTACAACGCTATGCGCACCACAGAGGGTGCGGCGCTGGATGCAGATCTTCGCAGCCGTGGAAACACCATTCTGGAGCTGGTGGCGCTGGTAGAACAGGGCAACGCCCAGACTGTGGTGGATTACCGCGCGCGCCTGGAAGCAAAGCTTCGTGAAGTTCTGGAGAACACCAATATCGACGAGAGCCGCATCCTGACAGAGGCTGCCATCTTTGCCGATAAGGTGGCGGTGGATGAGGAAACTGTCCGCCTGCGCAGCCATCTGGATCAGATGAATACTATGCTCACCGGTGGCGGCGCCATCGGCCGCAAGCTGGATTTCCTGCTGCAGGAGATGAATCGCGAGGCCAACACCATTGGCTCCAAGTGCACCGATGTGAAGCTGGCGCGGATCGTGGTGGACATTAAGGCTGAGCTGGAAAAGATCCGGGAACAGACCCAGAACATTGAGTAAGAGGGCGCTATGAAACTGATCAATATTGGATTTGGCAGTATGATCGCTGCCCATCGGCTCCTGGCCATCGTTTCTCCGGATTCTGCACCGGTCAAACGTGTGATCCAGGAGGCGAAGGATCGGGGAATGCTGATCGACGCGTCCTACGGACACAAGACAAAAGCGGTGCTGCTGATGGACACGGACCACGTGATCCTGTCCGCAGTTACACCGGAGACCATCAACGCAAGACTTTCCCAGAAAGAAACGGAGGCAGAAGAATGAGCAAGGGCAATCTGTTTGTGATTTCCGGTGCGTCCGGTGTTGGCAAAAGCACGGTGCTGGCAAAGGTTATGGCAGCGCGAGACGATCTGCAGTTTTCCGTTTCTGCCACCACCCGCCCCCCCAGACCCGGCGAAATTGAGGGAAAGAGCTACTATTTCGTATCCCATCAGCAGTTTGAGCAGATGATCGCAGAGGATGCTTTCGTAGAGTATGACTGCCATATGGCCAACTGCTACGGTACGCCTACCCGTCAGTTGGAAGAAAAACTGGTAAATGGCAGCGTTATCCTGGATATTGAGCCGGTAGGCGCTGGAAACGTCCGCAAAAAGCGGCCCGATGCCACGCTGATCTTTATCGCGCCGCCCTCTATGGAGGAGCTGGAGCGAAGATTACGCGGCCGGGGCGATACGGCGGAAGACCAGATCCAGCTGCGTCTGGATCGGGCAAAATGGGAAATGGATCAAACCGGCTGGTATGATCATATTGTTATCAACGACCAGGTGGACACCTGTGCCGATAAAATCTTAAGTATCATCGCGCAAAAGTGCGATGCGGAATAATGGAGGAAATTATTATGCTGTACCCACCCGTAGCTGATTTGCTGAAAGATGTTCAGAGCCGTTACCTGCTGGTAAACGTGGTTGCCCATCGGGCACGCCAGATCGCCGCAGAGGCTGAGGAATTTAACGAAGACCTGCCCGAGAAGCCCGTTACGCTGGCCATCCGGGAAGTTGCAGACGGCAAGCTGAGCGCCGGTCTGAAGGAAGAATACAAGAACTGATACGAAAGGATGAAGGGCTATGATTGCAAAGATCGCTGTTTCGGCGGCTACTTTTGCCATTGATAAGCCCTATTCCTATTGGATTCCCGAGGGGATGGAGCCGCAGGTCGGCATCCGCGTGATGGTGCCCTTCGGCAAGGGCAACAAGCGGACAGAGGGCATCGTGCTGGCTGTGGAAGCGGGAAGTGCCGACGGCTTAAAAACCGTGGACAGACTTCTGGACGAAGCCCCTTTGGTAACCCAGGAAATGCTGAAATTGGCGGCATTTTTGCGGGAGCGTTACTTCTGCACCTTTTATGATGCCATCCGCACGATGCTGCCGGCAGGCGTTTGGTTTCGCAGTAGCGATACCTACCGTTTGACAGAAGACCGCAGCTGGCAGGAGAAAGAGATCCGCCAAAGCAACGCGCTGAAGATCCTGCAGTTTTTGCTCGATTGCGGCGGTGAAGCGCCGGACAAGCTGGTTGCCGGTGTGGTGGAGGATGAAGCGGAGCGGGAAAAGGCGCTTCAGTACCTGGCCCGGAAGAAATGGATCGTCGATGAGACCCAGTTTTCCAGAAAGCTGGGGGACAAGACCGAGAAGATCGTAACCTTAGCCGCTCCGGTGGAGGAGGTTATGGACTATGCCAGCCGCTGTATGCGCGCGCCTATGCAGCGCAGCGTGCTGGAGCTGATGTGCGGCATCGGCAGTGTTTCTGTCAAGGAGCTTTGCTACTTTACCGGCGCGAAACCGGCAACGGTGAAGCGCCTGGCAGCTCTGGGATACCTGGAGCTGACGGACAAGCCGGTTTTGCGCTGCAGCCAAATTAAGCCCGTGAAGCTGGACGGCCCGCTGGTGCTGAATGAAGAGCAGACAGCCGCCTATGATGGCTTGCGCGGCCAAATGATGGGCGAACAGAGCGGTGTAGCGCTGCTGTACGGCGTTACCGGATCGGGAAAGACCTCGGTGTATATCCGCTTGATCCAGTCCTGCTTGGATGATGGGAAAAGCGCAATGCTGCTTGTCCCCGAAATTGCTTTGACGCCCCAGCTTTTGAGTCTGCTCGCTGCCTATTTTGGCGACAAAATCGCAGTTTTGCACAGCAGCCTGGCTGCCGGTGAACGCTACGACCAATGGAAGCGTGTTCGCTCCGGCGAGGCTCGCGTGGTGGTAGGAACCCGCAGCGCGGTGTTTGCACCTTGCCAAAACCTCGGCCTGATCATTCTGGACGAGGAGCAGGAGCATTCCTACAAATCGGAAAACGCGCCCCGTTATGCCGCTAAAGAGGTGGCCATCTGGCGCGGTATGAAAGAACAAGCTCTGGTAGTGCTGGGCTCGGCCACACCGTCTGTCGAGACGATGTACCACGCAAAAAATGGCGACTACCGGCTGTATACCTTAAAGTCCCGTTATGGGGACAAACCCTTGCCCAATGTCCAGATCGTGGATATGAGTGAGGAGATTAAAAACGGAAACGATCTGGTGTTCAGCTATGATCTGCTGGATGCCATTGGCGATACCGCTAAGACGAAGAAGCAGACCATTCTGTTCCTAAACCGACGCGGCAACAGCCGGGCGCTGGCCTGCGTGGACTGCGGCGAAACGCCGGAATGTCCCCGGTGCAGCGCAAGGCTGACCTATCACAGTGCCAACGAGCGGGTGATGTGCCACTATTGCGGCTTCTCCCAGATAGCGCCCCAGCGCTGTCCAACCTGCGGCGGACCGCTCAAGCGCATCGGTACGGGCACACAAAAGGCTCAGGAAGAGCTTGCTCAGGTGTTCCCCAATTTGGAGATCGCCCGGATGGATTCCGACACGGTCAACGCGCTGAACACCCATCAGAAGATTTTGGATGATTTCAAGGACAAGCACATCCCCGTGCTGATCGGCACGCAGATGGTGGCTAAGGGCCTGAATCTTCCGGATGTTACTCTGGTTGGCGTGCTGGATGCGGATATGAGCCTGTATTCCGGCTCCTACCGGGCAGCAGAGAACACCTTTAATATGCTGACCCAGGTGGTTGGCAGAGCCGGTCGGGGTGATGCCCCGGGCCGCGCGGTGATCCAGACGATGGTGCCGAAGCACAAGGTGCTGGAGCTGGCCGCCCGGCAGGATTATGACAGCTTCTATGAGCTGGAGATCGGTCTGCGCCGGGTGCAGAACTGTCCGCCCTTTGGCGATTTGACCACTATCACATTTGTGGGGCAGGAGGAAGCCCGGGTGCTTCACGGCGCGGCGAAATTCCGCGACAGCTTGAATGCCTGCCTGAAAATGCCGGAGTACGCCCAGGAAAATGCCGCGGTCTTAGGCCCTGCGCCCTGCGCCGTGCCGAAGATCAATTACAATTTCCGCTACCGGCTCACATTCAAATGCAAAATGAATCGTCCTCTGCGGCAGCTGCTTGCCCATATGCTGCGGCAATTTGCTAAGGACGGTGCAAACCGTGGCGTGTCTGCTTTCGCGGACATTAACGGATTTGAAGAATAGAGAGGAAACCCTATGGCACTAAGAAATATACTGACGGACAAAGAGCCGGCGCTGCACAAGGTCTGCAAACCGGTGGTGAACTTTGACCGGAAGCTGCATACTTTGCTGGATGATATGAAAGACACCCTGCTGGAGGCCAACGGCGTTGGCCTGGCTGCACCTCAGGTGGGCATTTTGCGCCGGGTGGTCATCGTGGATGTTGGCGATGAGATCCTGGAACTGATAAATCCGGAGATCATCGAAACTGACGGCGAACAGGAGGGTGCAGAGGGCTGCCTCAGCGTACCCGGCCGCTACGGTCTTGTGAAGCGTCCCTACTATGCAAAGGTCCGGGCGCAGGATCGCTACGGCGAATGGTTTGAAGCGGAGGGCGAGGAGTTGATCGGCCGCTGCTTCTGCCACGAATTGGATCACCTGGACGGCATTCTCTACACCCAGGTTATGGATCGCTTCCTGACCGATGAGGAACTGAATGCTGAAGACTGACCCTTTGGAGGTTATCAAATGAGAGTCGTGTTTATGGGCACGCCGGATATCGCGGCGACCTGTCTGAAGAAAATATTGGAGGACGGATCGGATGTGGTTGCGGTGTACACTCAGCCCGACCGACCCAAGGGCAGGGGAATGAAGCTGACCTTTTCCCCTGTGAAAGAAGTTGCCCTGGCTGCCGGAATTCCCGTGTATCAGCCGGAAAACTTCAAAGATACAGAAACGGTACAGACCCTGCGGGACTTAAAGCCCGATGTGGTGGCGGTGGTGGCCTATGGCCGCATCCTGCCCCAAAGCGTGCTGGATATCCCGAAGTTTGGCTGCATTAACATTCACGCAAGTTTACTTCCCAAGTACCGCGGCTCTGCGCCCTATCAATGGGCGGTGCTGGACGGTCTGAAAGAAACCGGTGTAACGGCGATGTACCTCGTTCGGGAAATGGACGCCGGTGATATCATTGATGCCACCAAGACGGAGATCGGCCCGGATGAAACGGCAGGTGAGCTGCTGGACCGGCTGGCTGTTCTGGGAGCAGAACTGCTGACCAAGACATTGGATAAGATCGAAAAGGGCGAAGCGACCGCAACGCCTCAGGATCCTGCGCTTGTCAGCTATGCACCGATGCTGGACAAAACGATGTGTCCCATCGACTGGACGAAAACGGCACAGCAGGTACACGACCACGTTCGCGGCTTACACCCGTGGCCCGTGGCAACGGCTATTCTTGCCGGTACGAATTTCAAGATCCACGCCACCGCTATCGTAGACGGCAGCGGCGAGCCGGGAAAGATTTTGGGCCTGACCAAAACCGGCCTGAAAGTCGCCTGCGGCGAAGGCGCGGTTGAGATCCGGATGCTGCAGGCAGAAGGCGGCAAGCGTATGAGCGCGCCGGACTACTTCCGCGGCCATCCGCTGGAGGGCTAAGAATGTCTGCACGGGAGACGGCGCTGAATGTGCTGATCGGCTGCCGCAAGCAGGCGGCCTGGTCCAATGGCGTATTGAAAGAGTATATCGCCCGGGACAAGTTGGACCGGCGGGATGCCGCCCTGGCTACCCGACTGTGCTACGGCGTGCTGCAAAACCGGAATAAGCTGGATTTTTATCTGCAGCAGCTGCTGACCGGAAAACTGAAAGATCTGCACCCTGCGGTGCGTGATATATTGCATTTGGGAATTTATCAGATCTACGAGATGGATAAGATCCCTTCCTCTGCTGCGGTCAATGAGGGCGTGGCATTGGCAAAGAAATATTGCAAGAAGCAGCGCTTTGCGCCGGGTCTTGTGAACGCGGTGCTGCGGCAGGCGGTACGCACAAAGGGTGAGCTGAAAGAGCCCACCGCACTGGAAGACCGCTACAGCCATCCCAAAGCGCTGATCCAACTGCTGGCTGAGAGCATCGGCGAAGACCGACTGGAGAATATGCTCTCTGCCAACAATGCAAGCCCGGAAACGGTGGTGCAGGTGAATACCCTGAAGATCACCGCCGCAGCGCTGATCGAAAGACTGGCGCAGGAGAATGTGCAGGCACAGCTCCACGATTGGATGTCGGATTGCCTTGTTTTGGCGAACACCGGCAACCTGGAAAAACTGACCGCTTTCCGGGAAGGCTTGTTCTATGTGCAGGATGCGGCGGCAAAGCTGAGCGTACAATGCGCCCGGATCCCGCCAAATGCCAGAATTCTGGATTGCTGCGCTGCCCCCGGCGGCAAGAGCTTTGCTGCGGCAATGATACTGCAAGGGCAGGGGAGCATCACCTCCTGCGACATCCACCAGCATAAGATCGGCTTGATCCAAAATGGCGCTGAGCGCCTGGGGCTTTCCAATGTGGAAGCTGTGCAGCACGATGCTACCGAATTCGCTGCCCAATGGGAAGACCAGATGGATGTGGTGCTGGCAGATTTGCCTTGCTCCGGCTACGGCATTATCCGCAAAAAGCCGGACATTCGCTACAAAGACCCCAAGACGATGGAAGATCTGCCTCAGCTGCAGCTGCAGATCCTTATGAATCAGGCGCAGTATGTAAAGCCCGGCGGCACGCTGCTGTACTCCACCTGCACGCTGCTGCGGCGGGAGAATGAAGATGTTGTGAAAGCGTTTTTGCAGCAGCGGGATGATTTTTATTTAGAGCCTCTGGCATTGCCGGATGTATTCCCCGTTAACACCGACGGAATGCTGACCTTAGTGCCGGGAGAATATGACACAGACGGCTTCTTTATCTGCCGTTTGTGGAGAAAAGTATGAGCAATAATCTGAAATCTATGACTGAAGCGGAGATCGGTGCTGTCTTAAAAGAAGTGCAGCAGCCGGCATTCCGGGCAAAGCAGGTATTTTCCTGGCTGCACAAGGGCATCCGCAGTTACGATGAAATGAGTAATCTGCCCAAGTCGCTGCGCAGTGCGCTGGAGGAGCAATACCCTATCTGTGCCCCTGAGGTCGTAAGAAAACAAGAATCCCAAAAGGACGGCACTATCAAATATCTGTGGCGCTTGTCCGACGGAAACTGCGTGGAAACGGTGCTGATGCGCTACCATTACGGCAATACCGTCTGCATTTCCACGGAAGTGGGCTGCCGGATGGGCTGCGCGTTCTGCGCATCCACGCTGGGCGGCCTGGTGCGAAAGCTTGAGCCCTTTGAGATGCTGGATCAGGTGCTGTTTACCCAGGTGGATTCCGGGCTGCCCATCTCTCACATCGTGTTGATGGGCATTGGCGAGCCGCTGGACAATTTTGATAATGTTCTGCGCTTCCTGGAGTTGGTGAACAGCCCCGACGGAATGAACATTTCTATGCGGCACATTAGCCTCTCCACCTGCGGTCTTGTGCCGAAGATCGACGAATTGGCGCAAAGGAAGCTGCAGCTGACGCTATCGGTATCGCTGCACGCGCCAAACGATACGATCCGCAACACCATTATGCCGGTGAATAAGGCCTATCCTGTGGATCAGCTGCTGGATGCCTGCCGCCGGTATTACAAAGAAACCAGCCGCCGGATCTCCTTTGAGTACGCGATGATCGACGGCGTCAACGATTCGGAAGAAAATGCAAAAGAGCTGCTTCGCAGACTGAAAGGCCTGCCGGCGCATTTCAATTTGATCCCCTTAAACCACGTGGAAGAAAGTCCCCTGAAGCCCAGCTCCCGCAATGCGGTGGCCCGGTTTCAGAAAATCTTGGAAGACGGCGGCATTCCTGCCACTGTGCGGCGGACCTTAGGCGGCGACATTGACGCCTCTTGCGGTCAGCTTAGAAGAAAGTACACGAAAGAACATCAGTAAGATCACCTGAAAGGAGCGGATTCCTTATGCAATGTTGGGGCGTTACCGATCCCGGCTGCGTTCGGACGCAAAACCAGGATACGTATTTAATTGAACAGCTGGACCGAAACAGCTTGCTTTGTATCGTCTGCGACGGTATGGGCGGCGCAAAATCCGGCAATGTGGCCAGCACTCTGGCCGCGGAGGTTTTTGTGGAGGAAGTGCGCCAGAGCTGGAAGTCGGGTATGGACCCGGACGACGCGGAGCAGATGATGCGCAGCGCGGTGAAGCTGGCGAATTTCACGGTCTACGATCAGGCGATGCAGCTGGAGGAGTTTTCCGGAATGGGAACGACGTTGGTTGCGCTGCTGGTGCAGGATCAGGAGGTTACCGTCGTCAATGTGGGCGACAGCCGTGCCTACTATGTTGGTCAAAGCGGTATCCGCAAGATCACGACGGACCACTCCGTGGTCCAGATGATGGTGGACCGGGGCGAGCTGACGCCTGAGCAGGCGCGGAACTATCCCGGCAAAAACTACATTACCCGCGCCATCGGCCCGGAGACCGTTGCGGAGTGCGATGTGTTCCACCTGGATGTGGAGCGGGGCGACTGTCTGCTGCTGTGCAGCGATGGACTGAGCAATATGGTGGACGATCAGGAGATCCTGTTTGAAGTTGTCCACGGAACAAATAAAGAAAATTGCTGCCAACGGCTGCTGGACATTGCGAAGAACCGGGGCGCACCGGATAATGTAACCGGTGTTATGGTCCTGATCTGACCGCCTCGAAAGGAGATATTATGGATAAATATATTGGACGGTTACTGGATAACCGTTATGAAATATTGGAGGTCATCGGCACCGGTGGTATGGCTGTGGTGTACAAAGCCCGCTGCCATCGCTTAAACCGGCTGGTGGCGATCAAGATCCTGAAGGACGATTACTTCCAGGATGAGGAATTCCGCCGTAGATTCCACGCGGAAAGCCAGGCAGTTGCGATGCTTTCCCATCCCAACATCGTGTCGGTTTACGATGTTTCCACCTCGGATGACGCGGACTACATCGTTATGGAGCTGATCGACGGCATCAGCCTGAAGCAGTATATGGAGAAGAAGGGCGTGCTGAACTGGAAAGAGACGCTGCACTTCGCTATCCAGATCGCCAAGGCCCTGGATCACGCCCACAGCCGCGGCATTGTCCACCGGGATATCAAGCCCCACAATGTAATGGTGCTGAAAAACGGCTCTGTCAAGGTGGCTGACTTTGGTATCGCCCGGGTGATGTCCAAGAGCAACACTCTGACCAAGGAAGCGCTGGGCTCTGTACATTACATCTCTCCCGAGCAGGCCAAGGGCGGTAGCGTGGATAACCGCAGCGACCTGTACTCTCTGGGCGTTGTTATGTATGAGATGATGACCGGCAGACCTCCCTATGACGGCGAGACTCCGGTATCTGTTGCGATCCAGCATATTAACGGCAAGCCTCAGATGCCCTCCACCTTGAATCCCAATATTCCCGGCGGTCTGGAGCAGATCATTATGAAGGTGATGGATCAGGAGCCGGATAAGCGGTATTCCTCCGCCCAGGCGCTGCTGTATGATATGGATGAGTTCCGCAAAGACCCCTCCATTTTGTTTGACTATCACAATACCAGCACCGAGTTGGACGATGCTATGCGGATCAAGAGCGCAGCACCTGCTGGTGAAGCCTCCCCCAAAACCGGCGCGGCACCGGAGCGTCCTGTAAGAAGACCTGCAGAAAGCACCGCCCACAAGACAGCGGTCAAAACTGCGGCCAGAAAGCCTGCCACCCGTCAGCGCCACCGCAGGGAAGAGATCATCGAGGAAGAGGAGCGCGGCGGAAAAGCTGCCAAGATCTCCATTATCGTTTGCTCTGCTGTAGCGGTGATCGCAATTATTGTATTTTTGGTTGCGCTTTTGGGCAACAATGGGCTGAACAATGCCCAGAATACTGTGGCTGTGCCGAATCTGCTGAACGCCAATCTGGAAGATGCCACACAGGCCACGGATTATATCGTTGAGGTAGAAAAATGGGTCTACAGCAGCGAGTATGAAAAGGGCAAGATCATTGAGCAGAATCCCAAGGCACACACCCAGATCAATAAGGGCAGTACCGTTACCGTCATCGTCAGCAACGGCCCTGAGCCTACGGAAAAGAAGATGGAGGACCTGCTGGGTCTGGATGCAGAAATGGCCAAGAACTTCCTGATCAACACCCAGGGCATTCCTGAGAGCAATATCAGCATCATTTACACCAACAGCGAAACGGTTGCAGCCGGCCAGATCTTTAAGACAGAGCCTGCCAAGGACGGAGAGCTGACTGAAACGACGCTGATCAAGCTCCACGTCAGCACCGGCCCGGAAGTCAAGACTGTTACGATGGTGGACTTCACCTCCGGCGGCTACACCAGAGAGTCTGCGGAAAAGTGGCTGGCGCTGAACGGCTTCCAGAATGTTGAAGTCTATGAAGAAGTCAGCGATCAGCCTGCCGGAAAGATCTTCTTCCAAAATATTCCCGCCGGCAGAACGATCAATGTAACTACCAACATTATTCTGCGGGTGTCCAAGGGCAAGGATACCACCATCACCCTGCCGCCGGATGAGCTTCCCGAGCCGGATGACTATATCTATATGGTGATCCCCGTTGCACTGCCGACGGATAAGCAGGAAGAATATACGGTAACGCTGTACCGTGAGGGCGTGCTGATGGAAGAGCGCGTGATCCCTGTGGGAACGGTATCTACGGAGTTCCGCGTATCCGGCAAGGATACGATGACCTTCGCGGTGCTGATCGACAATGAGCCTTACACCACGATGAATATTACATTCATAGAAGACGCAGAATGAGAAATGACGTACAGACCGGCCGAATTATTCGGTCGTTAAGTGGATTTTACGATGTCCTCGTCCCGACGGGTACGGTTACCTGCCGGGCACGGGGAATCCTGCGAAAAGCGGACTGCGTACCCCTGACCGGCGATATGGTGGAGATCACCGTGGAGAGAGGGAAGGGGATGGTGGAGCGGATCCTGCCCCGGAAGAACAGCTTTGTCCGTCCGGCGGTGGCCAATGTGGATGCGTTGGTGGTATTTGCGGCCAATGTCAACCCCGTAACTGAGCCATTTCTCATTGACCGTGTGGCGGCCATTGCCGGTGACCAAGAGGTGCAGGTGATCCTGTGCGTGAATAAGTCGGATCTCGACCCGGCGGTGGATCTGGTGCGCATCTACAAGAATGCGGGCTTTCCCGTTATCAGCACCAGTGCGGAGACCGGCGAGGGCGTAGAGCAGCTGCGGGAAATGATCCGCGGAAAGCTGACAGCCTTTACCGGAAATTCCGGCGTGGGCAAGAGCAGCATTCTGAACAGACTGTGCCCGGAGCTGGCGCTGCCCACCGGGGAAGTGTCTGAGAAGCTTGGCAGAGGCCGGCATACTACTCGCCACGTAGAGCTGTATGCGCTGGATGCGGATACCCTGGTGGCGGATACACCGGGCTTCTCGTCCTTTGACACGGATCAGATGGATGTGATCCTGAAAGAGAATCTGCAGTACGCATTCCCGGATTTCGGGGCGTTTATCGGCAAATGCCAGTTCCACGATTGCTCCCACCGGAAAGAGCCGGGCTGCGCTGTTACGGCGGCAGTCAAGGAAGGCCGGCTGGAGCAAAGCCGGTACGACAGCTACCTGCGATTATACGAAAAAGCAAGCCAAATCAAGCAGTGGGAACTGAAATAATGATTTCTCCGCAATGACCAAAATTGCGGAGAAATTTTTGTAATTTTATCTAAAAAAGTGCTTGACAAACTATGCATAAAGTGATAAGATAATCGAGCGCGTGCAGGGAAATTGCGCGCGCACTGCGATGATGCGGGAGATTGCGTCTAAAAAACGGTAACTTCCGCGGAGTATGTCCGGTCATCGGGCGGCTGAACTGCTTCTGTTTACGCTGGCGTATATCGCTGGGGCAGGGGAAAGGTCGGCCTTGCGTCGGCCATTTTTCTTGGCCCGGAATGATACGCACGGCGGCGTGAACAAACAGTTCACCGTACCCAGGTACCAAGCAAACTGAGTACGTTACATTCAAGGAGGAAAACAAATCATGGCAAACCAAGAAATGATCCGCATTCGTCTGAAGGCTTACGATCACCAGCTGATCGACTCCAGCGCTGCAAAGATCGTGGAGACCGC
>JAFTUO010000014.1 GCA_017466215.1 Oscillospiraceae bacterium
AAACTGACCTTTTCTTACAATTCAACACCCATGACGGTCACCACTGATGATGCAGGCAATGCGGTGATCCGCTTTCCCGAGCTTGTTCCCGGCCAGTATATCTACACCCTGACCGAAAAGGACGAGGGTATGCCCGGTATGGTTTACGATATTACCCCCCGCACGGTTATCGTGACTGTGGAAGAAGTTGGCGGCGTGCTGACCACCTCCGTAGAAATTGACGGCGTGGACACCGATACCGCTACCTTCCGCAATGATTATATCCTGACCGAAACCCACAGTGTGATCTCCGGCGCCAAGCTGCTGGAAGGTAGAGCGCCCGTTGACGGCGAGTTCCGCTTCAGCCTGTATGAGACCGATGCTTCCTTCGTGCTGGCTCCCGGCACACTGCCTTTGCAGACCGTCACCAATGTAGGCGGAGCCTTCACCTTTGATCCGATTCTCCATACCCAGGTCGGCACCTATTACTACTCCATCAAGGAGGAGAACACTGCCGCTCCCGGTGTTACCTACGATACCACCCATTACCACGTGGCGGTTACCGTTGACGTGCTTGGCGCAGGCTTAGTGGTTACCGATACAACCGTGAATAAGATCGGCCACAACACCGCTCCCAACGGCCTCATCGCATTTGTCAACACCTATCAGGCAGACCCCACCGAGTATGCTTTCAGCGGCCACAAGATCCTCAATGGCCGTGCCCCCAGAGCCCACGAATTCAGCTTCGAGCTGTATGAAGGCAATGTCCTGCTGCAGACCGTTACCAATAAGGCAGACGGCAGCTTCAGCTTTGATCCCATTACCTATACGGAAGCTGGCGAGTACACCTATACCATCAAAGAGGTGGAAGGCAATGTGCCTGGTGTTATCTATGACGGCGCGAATGCTCCCATCACCGTAACCGTTAATGTAACGGACCAGGGCGGCTATCTCAGCGCCAGCGCGAATGTGGAGAATGAAGAAATTGCCTTCGTGAATACCTACGCCCCGGCAAATGCCAAGGTGGTATTCAATGGAGAGAAGTACCTCCACGGCAAGATTTTGGAGGACAATGCCTTTACCTTCCAGCTCTACGTTACCGACCATACCTTTGAGATTACCGACAGCGCAGTGCAGCTGATTGATGAGGAACAGAATGTGGACGGCAAGTTCCAGTTCTCCGGCGAATTCGGTAACCCCGGCACCTACTACTTTGCTATCGTGGAGGATACCTCCAATCCCGTGGAGGGCATCGTATACGACCGCACCAAGCACACCTTTATGGTGCGCGTCAGCGATGACGGCGACGGCCAACTGAAGGCGTCCATCACCAATCCCGCCACCGGAGAAACCACCGAGGCGGCAGCCCTGGCAACGGCAGATGTGTTCTTTATCAATGCCCTCTCCAACCAAGTGACGGACAAGGAAGTGTTTGTAGAGGAAAGCACCGCCAACATCGACGGTATGAAGGTGGAAACCGGCGACATTCTGACCTACCACATCATCTACAGAAACTACACCGGAACAGATGTCGAGGTGGAAATTCTGGACACGATCCCTGCCTATACTGCGTATGTGGAAGGCTCTGCTTCCCATAACGGCAGCTATGCCGGCGGACACCTGACCTGGATCCTCAATGTACCCAGAGGCGAGAGCGTGACGGTATCCTTCGAAGTTACGGTGGAGGAGCTGGAAGCCGATGCCACCATTTCCAATACGGCTATTGTTCGTGATGGCGTGAACACCTACACCACCAACGAAGTGTCCAACCCGGTGGATATCCCCGAGCCCACCGTACCTCCCACCGAGCCTACTGAGCCTCCCACGGAAGCGCCTACCGCACCTCCTACGGAAGAGCCTACCGAGCCTCCTACGGAAGAGCCCACCGCACCTCCCACGGAAGAGCCTACTGAGCCTCCCACGGAAGCGCCTACCGCACCTCCTACGGAAGAGCCTACCGCACCTCCCACGGAAGAGCCCATCGAGCCTCCTACGGAAGCGCCCACTGAGCCCCCGGCAGAGCCCGATCTCCCCAAGACTGGCGACAGTATGAATCTGCATATGTGGTTCGCAGTTCTGTTCGTCTGCAGCGGCGGAATGATCATCAGCTTTGTCCTCGGCAGGAGAGAAAGAAAGCCCATCAAAAAGTAATATTTACCGCAAATTTTAAGCAAGATCCCCGCCGGGTAACCGGCGGGGATCTTTTGCGCAAAGGGAGCGAAACCACATTATCTGCCGAATGAACAAATCTTGGGTACAAAATATAGTTTTTTTCTATTTCAAAATACTTGCATTTTCGACATACTGGTGCTAGAATGGGAAGCGTGAAAATTCACACAGGAGGTAGAAAAATGAATCTTGTTTACGGCATTAAGGACAAACCCAAATTTGCGCAGCTTCTGATTTTCGCATTCCAGCAGGTGCTTGCCGTTCTGGCAGCTACCATCGCCGTCCCCGCTATTGTGGGTAACGGTATGTCCTCCGCTGCTGCACTGTTAGGTGCAGGCATCGGTACTTTGGTTTATCAGCTCTTTACCAAGTTCCGCAGCCCCGTGTTCCTGGGCTCCTCCTTTGCATTCATTGGCTCTATGGTAGCAGCTTTTGCTGGTGCCGCTTCCGCTTCCGCAGGCTTTGCCGGCATCATCCTGGGCGCTGTATTTGCGGGTCTTGTGTATGTTGTCATCGCTCTGGTCATTAAGCTGGCTGGCGTCAACTGGATCAACAAGCTGATGCCTCCCGTGGTTATTGGACCCACCGTGGCTCTGATCGGTCTTTCCCTGGCCGGCGCTGCCATTAAGGACGTCTTCTCCTACGGTCCTCAGGATGCCAACGGCGCTTTCGTTATGAGCGCTCCCATCTGGGCCTCCCTGGTCTGCGCCCTGGTAACGCTGTTCGTGGTCGTTCTGGTTTCTGTTTATGGCAAGAAGATGACCAAGCTGATCCCCTTCATCATCGGTATTCTGGCCGGCTATGCTGTGGCAGCTATCTTCACCGTCTGCGGCATTCCTGTAATTGATTTCTCTCTGTTTGAGAATTTGCAGATTTTTGCCGTTCCCGAGGTTACATTTATGGAAGCGCTGAAGGGCGTGAAGGACATCGACGGCGCTTATATTGCAACCGTCGCTGTGGCCTACGTGCCTGTTGCATTTGTGGTCTTTGCTGAGCACATCGCTGACCACAAGAATCTGTCTTCCATCATCGGCAGCGATCTGCTGGAAGAGCCCGGCCTGCACCGCACCCTGCTGGGCGACGGCGTTGGCTCTATTGCAGGCGCTATCTTCGGCGGCTGCCCCAACACCACCTACGGTGAGTCCGTTGGATGTGTTGCCATTACCCGCAACGCTTCTGTTATCACCATCACCACTGCTGCACTGATGTGCATCGTCATCTCCTTCTTCGGACCCTTCGTGGCATTCCTGGATTCCATTCCCGGCTGTGTCATGGGCGGCGTGTGCATCACGCTGTATGGCTTCATCGCGGTTTCCGGTCTGAAGATGATCCAGAAGGTGGACCTGAATCAGCATAAGAATCTGTTCGTGGTCGCTTCCATTCTGATCCCCGGCATTGGCGGTATGGCTATGGCCATTGGCCCTGTAACCCTGACTGCTATCGCTTGCGCTCTGATCCTGGGTATCATCACCAACCTGATGCTGTCTCGCGGCAAGGAAGAGTAAAATTCAATTATCAAAAGCCGCTGACGAAAGTCAGCGGCTTTTTGTTGGCGAATAAGAAGAAATTAAGTTTTGGAATATTGCATTTTTCCAAAGAGATGATATAATTCAAAGTGGAATATGTTGAGCTTAATCTTTTTAGGAGGAAAGTATGGAAAATTTTGAGATCTTGTACAAAAACCTGCTGGAATTCAGTTGGCAGCAGGGCGTTATGATCGCCATCGGCTGTCTGCTGGTTTACTTAGCCATCGCCAAGGAAATGGAGCCTTCGCTGCTGCTGCCTATGGGCTTTGGCGCGATCCTGGTGAACATTCCGTTCTCTGATGCGCTTGTCGGCCCGATTCAGGAGCTGTATAATGCGGGTATCGCCAATGAGCTGTTCCCGCTGCTGCTGTTTATCGGCATTGGCGCGATGATCGACTTCGGCCCGCTGCTGACCAATCCCAAGCTGATGCTCTTCGGTGCAGCGGCCCAGTTCGGCATCTTCTTTACGCTGTGTATGGCAAGTATGTTCTTCCCCGATTTCCGGGACTTTTTCTCCATCGCCATCATCGGCGCGGCTGACGGCCCGACTTCCATTGCAGTTGCAAACAAGCTGGGTTCTCAGTACGTCGGTGCGATCACCGTGGCAGCCTATTCCTATATGGCTCTGGTGCCTGTCATTCAGCCGCCGGTCATTAAGCTGCTGACCACCAAGAAAGAGCGCCTGATCCGGATGCCTTATGAGCAGAAGTCCGTCAGCAAGCTCACCCGCATTCTGTTCCCCATCATTATCACCATCGTGGTTTCCGCCATTATCCCCCAGGCGACTGCACTGATCGGCTTCCTGATGTTCGGTAACCTGATCCGTGAGTGCGGTGTGCTGAATAGCCTTTCTGACACCGCGCAGAATGTGCTGGCCAATCTGATCACCATTTTCCTGGGCATTTCTGTGGCCTTCAATATGACCGCGGACAAATTCCTACAGGTGGACACCCTGCTGATTATGGGTCTGGGCCTGGTGGCTTTCATTGTGGACACCGCCGGCGGCGTGCTGTTCGCAAAGTTCCTGAACCTGTTTATGAAGAAGAAGATCAACCCGATGATCGGCGCAGCCGGTATTTCCGCGTTCCCGATGTCCGGCCGTATCGTACATAAGATGGCGCTGAAGGAAGATCCCCAGAACTTCCTGCTGATGCACTCCATCGGCGTCAATGTTTCCGGCCAGATCGCATCGGTCATCGCCGGCGGTATCATTCTGAACATCGCCGCCAAGTTAATGGGAGGTTAAGAATATGAATATGTTGGCTGAAACTGCTGTCAATTTGGAGTTCAACCCTATGGCCTTTGTGGACAATCTCAAGTATATGGGCATCGGTATGCTGGTGATCTTCGTCATTATCGGCATCATCATCCTGGCTACCAAGCTGGTCAGCTCGATAAAATCCAAGTAAAAGAAACCCCACCGATTAATCGGTGGGGTTTTTCTGTATATTGCCCTTTCTATTTCGGGAAAAGTATGCTATAATAAAGGCAATGTATGAAATCTATGGAGGAAAGATGATGTTTCGCAAGACTCTGAAGAATCTGTTGATGCTTACGGTTGCCGGTATGGTCAATGCCTTCGGCATCACCGTATTTTTATCGCCGGTCAACTTGTATGACAGCGGTATTTCCGGCACATCTATGCTGCTGAATCAAATCACCCCGGAATTTTTGACCCTTTCCATTTTCCTGGTGGTGCTGAATATCCCGCTGTTTTTGTTCGGCGTCAAAAAACAGGGACTAAAATTTACGCTGTATGCTATTTATGCGGTTTGTATTTATTCCGTCAGCGCTTGGCTCATTACGGATGTGCTGCCCATTGATGTGAGCCTTTCCTCGCCCTTTGCGGGAACAGATCTTCTGCTGTGTGCCCTGTTCGGCGGCGTGATCTCCGGCGTTGGCAGCGGACTCGCTATCCGTTACGGCGGCGCGATGGATGGTATCGAGGTTATGGCGGTGATCTTTGCAAAGCGCCTGGGCATCACCGTTGGTACATTTGTGATGATCTATAATGTGCTGCTGTACATCGTCTGCGGCATCGTCCTGCAGGACTGGATTCTGCCGCTGTATTCCATCGTAACCTATGCCGCGGCACTGAAGACTATCGACTTTATCGTGGACGGTCTCGACAGAGCCAAGTGCGCGATCATTATCACAGAGCATCCTCAGGAAATCTCTCGCAAACTGTGTGAGGTGTTTGGCAGCGGTACTACCTATCTGGATGCGAAAGGCGGCTATACCAACAAAGAAAAATCTATGATCTATTTCGTGGTGAACCGCTATCAGGTGGTACGGATGAAGGAGCTTGTTCACGAGATCGACCATAATGCCTACATTACCATCAGCGAAGTTGCTGACGTATTCTCCAACAACAATAAATAAGAGTGGATCCCCGTTGGACATTCCAACGGGGATTTTTGTTTATAAATAAGATTTATAGGTAGATTTTAACAAATCTGTAATAAGTTCTTGAAAAATTTTCAATATGTGGTACTATATACCCATCCCTAATACTAAATATAGGAGAGATGCATATGGATAAGTTCTTCAAAATTTCCGAGCGCGGCTCTAATGTACGGACTGAGATCATTGCCGGTCTGACCACCTTCTTTGCTATGGCGTACATTCTGGTAGTTAACCCCAATCAGATTGTCGGCTTTAGCTTCGGTGTACCTGGCATTGACAAGATTTGGAATGCAGTATATATTGCAACCATCGTTGCCTCTGTTATTGGCACTATGCTGTATGCATTCTATGCAAAGATGCCTTTTGCACAGTCCTGCGGTATGGGTCTAAACTCTTTTTTCTTTGTTTCCTTCGTGCTTCCCGAAGTGCTGAAGGGCGCAGAAGGCAACACCATCAGCGGTTACCAGACTGGCCTGGTTATCATCCTGGTTTCCGGCCTTGTATTCCTGCTGCTGTCTGTTACCGGTGCTCGTAGCTATATTGCAAAGGCTATGCCCGAGTGCATCAAGAAAGCGATCCCTGCCGGTATCGGTCTGTTCATCGCGTTTATTGGCTTCCAGAATGTTGGCATCGTTCAGGACAACCAGTACACCCTGGTGCAGTTTGTTAAGCTGCAGGGCGTTGCTTGGGCAGATGTTGCTCCCGCTGTTGTTGCGCTGATCGGATTCCTAATCATTGCTATTCTCAGTAAGCTGAAGGTTAAGGGTGCTGTGCTGATCGGCATTCTGATGACCTCTGTTATTTACTATCTGAGCACCTGGACATTGCCCAGCTTTGAGACTACCTCCGTTCTGCAGCCCTTCAAGGATTTCGCAGAAATCGGTGTTACCGGCGTATTCAAGGCTGAATCCTGGACCAACGCATTTGGCGGCGAGGCTCTGGGCGGTATCTTCTCCGCCATTATGCTGATCGTTACCTTCTGTCTGGTGGATATGTTCGACACCATCGGCACTCTGTATGGCGCAGCTTCTGAGGCCAATATGCTGGACGAGAACGGCGACCCCATCGACATCGACAAGTCTATGGCCTGCGACTCCATCGCTACCGTTGCCGGCGCTGTCTGCGGTACTTCTACTGTTACCACCTTTGTTGAGTCCGCTTCCGGCGTTGCTGCTGGTGGCAGAACCGGTCTGACCAGCTTGGTTACAGCTCTGTGCTTTGCAGCCTGCCTGTTCCTGTCGCCCATCGCCAGCATCATTCCCAGTGCTGCTACTGCCCCGGCTCTGATCTTCGTCGGCGTTCTGATGATGAAGAACTTTGCTAAGGTCGATATGGAAGATATGAGAAGCGCAGTTCCCGCGTTCCTGACTTTTGCAATGATGCCCCTGACTTACTCTATTGCCAATGGTATTGGTATCGGTGCAATTGCGTATGTGCTGATCACCCTGTTCACCGGCAAGTATACCAAGAAGGACATCGCAGTTACCATTATTGCGCTGCTCTTTGTCTTCAAGTTCGTCTACGGTACCATCTAATCACTTGTAATAAAAATCCCACCCGATCGGGTGGGATTTTTTTATTTTAATCTTCTGCAATGCAGAAACCCATAGGCTTCAATGTCAGCCAGGTGGGGGCGGATATTTCCGCGCCGCAGCCCATCAGCAATTCGCTTCCGGGGACGTCCCAGTTTTCGTTGCTGCGGTTGAGATAGATGCGCAGCGTTTTGCCGCCGAAGCTTCGGGTGAAGCCCAGCCGTCCACTGCCTGCTTCGAAAAAGTGCAGATCGCCCAGGCGCAGGGCGTCATTTTCCTTGCGCAGCCGGCCTAAGCTGCGAAAATGCTCCAGCAAAATGGGATCTTCCTGCCCCCAGGGGTAGGGGCGGCGGTTAAAGGGATCGTTGTGGCCCTCCATACCGGCCTCATCGCCGTAGTAAAGGCTGGGCGTGCCGGGGAGCATATACTGCAAAAATGTTGCCATCTGCAGCATCTGCCGGGCAGTCTGGTACTGCTGCATAGAAAGATGGCGGGCTGCCTTTTCTTCCCGGGTGCCGTCAAAATCATCCACCAGCGCCGTCAGAATGCGGGCACTGTCGTGGGTGCTTAACAGATTCATATTGGCCAGAAAAACCTGAGGCGGATAGTTCTCCTGGATGGTCATTACCGTTTCGGCAAGGGCCTTGCCGTCATCTTTTTGCTGCAGGAAATTCAAAATGGCGGTGCGGAAGGGGTAGTTCATCACGCTGTCCAGCTGGCCGTCCACAAAGTAGCGGCGGCTGATGCCGTAGGCCCGCTTGTTGGAAGCGTCCTCCCACACCTCGCCCAGCAGCAGGGCATCGGGCCGCAGCTGCCGCAGGCGCTTCTTGAGAATGCTCAAAAACTCGGTGGGCAGCTCGTCGGCAACGTCTAAGCGGAAGCCGTCGCAGCCGGCCTTCAGCCAATGAGCGATGACGCTGTCCGGCCCTGTAATAATATATTCCACAAAAGCGGGGTCAAGCTTATTGACAGTGGGCAGGGTGTCGAAGCCCCACCAGCTGTTGTAATCGTCCGGCCAGTTTTTGAACTGATACCAGCTGTAATAGGGGGAATTTTTGGAGTTGTACGCGCCGTTCCCGCCAAAATTTCCGTCCTTGTCGAAATAGAGACTATTTGAGCCGGTGTGGGAGAACACACCGTCCAGGATCACCCGGATGCCCCGTTTGTGGGCGGCGTCGCACATCGCGGTGAAATCTTCAAGCGTACCCAGCATCGGATCGGGGGTCTTATAGTCGCCGGTGTCGTAGCGGTGGCTGGAAAAACTTTTGCTGATGGGATTCAGGTAAAGCACCGTCGTGCCCAGGGAGGCGATATAGTCCATCTTTTCCGTGATGCCACGGAAATTGCCGCCGTAAAAATCGTTGTTCAGGATGCGGCCTTGATCGTCCGGCTGCCAATGGACATCTTCGTCCCAGGTTTCGTGGACGGTGTAGGGCTGCAGCTTGCCGGTGAGGTCCACATCGCCCACCTTGCAGAATCGGTCGGGGAAGATCTGGTACATCGTTGCGCCCAGCGCCCACTGAGGCACGGAAAAATCCGCGCTGATGCAGCTGACCTGCCACAGGCTGCCCGCTTCCATATTGGTGTCGTCACCAAACTTAAAAAGGCGGAAGCCACCGTCGGGCTTGGAAACATAGAAGTAGTAAAAGTAAAGCCCGGGCTCACGAAGGCAGAAATCGCCCCGAAAAATGTCGTAAGCGCCCATTTTGCCCTGCTTTTCCATCGGCGCGGCCATAACGAATTCGCCATCCGGGCCGCTGAAACGGCACTCCACATTGGTCGCCTGGACAGATGAGGGGATATGGATGCGCAGGGTACAGTTTTGCTCCGGCAGCAGCGTGCCGAAGGGGTCTTTGAACTGCGTTAGCTTGCTGTTGAATAAAATACGCATAGAGGACTCCTTGTATTGTCTTTCCATTACTGTACCACAAAATAGCTTTACAGGCAAGAGAAAAGCGGAGCAAAGCCTCCCTTGTGTAAAGGGAGGTGGGTCGCCGTAAGGCGACTCGGAGGGATTGTCGTGTCAGACTAGTTACAATCCCCCAGTCAAAAATCAAAGATTTTTGCCAGCCCTGCCGGGCCCGCGCCCCTTTTGTCCGCTTCGCGGACATTTTCCCCGCTGACGGGGAAATCTGCCCTTTACACAAGGGGGCCTTGGGGCTCCCGCACCAGCAAATAGTATAAAAATTCCGACCTATGATCGTAACCATAGGTCGGAGTAAATATTTTACTATTTATTGATCACTTTCCCAGCATTTGATGGAACAGCTCCATATACTTGCCGGCAGGCTTGTCCCAGCTGAAGTCCTGGCGCATATCTTTTTCCTGCAGGGCCTGGAATGCAGCCCGGTCTCGGCTGTACAGATCCAGACAGCGCTTGACGGTGGCGTAGAAATCGTCGCCGTTGTAGCTCTGGAATGTAAAGCCCAGGCCGCCCTTGCCGTCTGCGTCGCAGGGGGGCACGGTGTCCTTCAGACCGCCGGTGGCGTGGACCACCGGAACAGTGCCGTAGCGCATAGCATTCATCTGGCTCAGACCGCAGGGCTCGGACTTGGAGGGCATCAGATAGATGTCGCCGCCGGCGTAGATCCGTGCCGCCAGACCCAGATTGAAGGTGATCTTTGCCGCCACCCGGTTGGGGAATTCGTCACTAAGCTCCCGGAAGAAATGCTCGTACTGGCTTTCACCTGTACCCAGGATCAGCAGCTGGCAATTTTCCTCCCACAAGAGCCTGCGGGCGATGTAGCACAGCAGATCCAGACCCTTGTGGCCGGCCAGCCGGGTAACCATTACCATCAGCGGCGTGTCCGCATCCACCTTCAGACCCACTTCTTCCTGCAGCTTAGCCTTGCAGATGGCCTTGCCATCCCGGAAGGTGTCTGCGTTGTAATGGGCAGGTAGGTTGGGGTCAGCGTCGGGATTAAAAGTATTGATGTCAATGCCGTTGGTGATGCCGGTCAGCTTCCAGGCAGCATTTGCGATGGTGCCGTCCAGACCGTGGGCGTAGTAGGGGTACATCAGCTCCTGCGAATAGGTCTGAGAAACGGTGGTCAGCATATGGCAGCTCTCGATAGCGCCCTTCATCAGATTCACAGCGCCGTTCATATCCAGCCGGCTGCGGAAATTCCAGGGAAGACCCAGCACATCATCAAAGAAATTGCCGGGCGCCCAGCCCTGATACTCGATGTTGTGGATGGTGTACATACACTTGGTGTAGGGGAAGCGCTGGTAGTAGATGGCGCTGAGGTAAGTGGGCACCAGCGCGGTCTGCCAGTCGTTGCACTGGATCACATCCGGGTAAAAGCCCAGCGCGTCCAGGGTGTCCAGGCAGGCCTTGGAGAAGAAAGCATACCGCTCGCAGTCGTCGCCGTCACCATAGATAGCGCCGGTGCGGCCACCGAAATAGTAATCGTTGTCGATAAACAGTACCTGCACGCCGTCGGTGCGGCCTTCAAGCTTCATCACGCCGCAGTACTGCTCACGCCAGCCCAGCTGTACGTTAAAGTACTTAAGCTGCTGGACTTTCCATTTGGGGTCGTGTTTGATCTTGTTGTAGTAGGGCAGGATTAGAACGACCTCGTTGCCGGGGATGCGGGCCAGAGCAGAGGGCAGCGCCTCCATCACATCGCCCAAGCCGCCGGACTTGACATAGGGTGCGCCCTCGGAAGCGAGAATGGCGATTCTCATACGGTATCTCCTCTTTTGACGATAATGGGATTGGTGGGCGTGCCGCAGAGGGTAGCGCCGGGACGTACGGTAATATCTTTGTCCAGAATGACGTATTTCAGCTTTGCACCTTCACCGACCACGGTGTCGTTCATAATGATGCAGTCTTCCACCTGCGCACCCTCGCGGACGGTAACATTACGGAACAAAATGGAATTTTCCACTTCGCCCTCCAGCATACAGCCGTCGGCAACAACGCAGTTCTCGATCTCGCAATTCTCGCCGTAGTAGCTGGGAACGCGGTCGCGGACGCGGGTAAAGACGGGGTGGTTATAGCCGAACATATCGTGGCGGATATTCTTGTCAATAAGGGCGATGCTGGTGCGGAAATATTCTTCCACAGACTCGTTGTACATCGCGATTCCGGGGAACTGGTACACATTGATGGTGGCGGCATTTTTCTGCCACAGACCCAGCACCAGATCCCGGTCCATATGGAATAGGTTTCTGGCGATGTGCTCCTTGATCTGCTTTACCAGCCACTTCTTGCTCAGCACGAAGATATCCATAGATGCCAGATAATCGGCAGGTGCGATATAGTCAACGCCGATGTCAGCCACTTCGCCCTTGCCGTCTACCTTGACAGCCAGGTCCAGCTGCTTTTTGCCGTTGGCAATGCCGGTCTTGGTAACAACGGTGATATCCTTGCCGCTGTCGATGTGGCTCTGGATCACGTGCTTCAGGTCGATATTGGAAATGATGGCGGAGTCGATCATCACCACGTATTCATCCTCATCGCCGTGCTCCAGGAAGCCCATAACGGAGTGCAGGGCATCCAGCTTGCCGCGGTAGATGTCAGTGGTGGACATAGAGAAGGGAGTTAAGTATTCCAGGCCGCCTTCTTCCAGCTCCAGACCCCATTCTTCGCCTGCGCCGATGTGATTCATCAGAGACTGGTAATTGTGGCGGGAGATGATGCCAATGTGGCGGATGCCGGCAGCGGATAGGTTACTCAGCGCGAAGTCCACCTGGCGGTAGCGGCCGCCAAAGGGCAGGCTGGCCATAGTACGCTCATTGGTCAGCTGACCCAGAGAGGCATCGTTTGTAAAAATAATACCCATTACATTCATGGCAGCAACCTCCTTACAGCATATCACCGGGCAGCAGCACGGTGTTGGCTTCCACGACAGCGCCCTTGCTGGTAACGCTGATCTTCTTCTTTTCGCCGGCCTTGAACGCACCGCCGACAACTGCATTCTTGCCGATGCGGCTGTTTTCGCCCAGGATGGCGTGGCGGACGATAGCACCGGGCTCGATGACGACACCGGGCATGACCACGCTGTCTTCCACCAGTGCATCTGTGCCGATGGTGCAGCCGACGGAGATCACGCTGTGGCGGACTGTGCCGTAGACCTCAGAGCCTTCTGCGATGAAGCAGTTGATGGTCTTGGCCTCTTCGTCAATGTAGGAGGAGGGCTGGGCGCTGTTACGGGCGTAGATCTTGCTGCGCTCGTCGCCGCGGATGTCAAACTCCGGATCTTTGCCCAGAAGCTCCATATTGGCTTCCCATAGAGAGTCGATAGTACCCACGTCCTTCCAGTAGCCGTCGAAGATGTAAGCCATCATCTTGTGGCCGGCATTTAAGAGGGTGGGGATGATGTTCTTGCCAAAGTCGTTGGAGGAATCGGGATCTTCCTCGTCATTGATCAGCGCTTCCCGGAGGATGCTCCAGTTAAAGACGTAGATGCCCATAGAGGCGTTGGTGGACTTGGGCACTTTGGGCTTTTCCTCAAACTCGTAGATGGAGTTGTCGGGATTGGTGTTCAGAATGCCGAAGCGGGAGGCCTCCTCCAGGGGAACGGTACGCACCGCAATGGTGCAGGAAGCATTGTGCTTCTCGTGGTAGGCTACCATATCCGCGTAGTCCATCTTGTAGATATGGTCGCCGGAAAGAACGACCACATACTCGGGGTCAAAACGGTCGATAAAGTCGATGTTCTGATAGATGGCGTTGGCCGTGCCCTTATACCAGCCGCTCTTCTTGTCGTGGCGCTCGTAGGGGGGCAGAACCTGGGCGCAGCTGTGGGTCTTGTTCAGACCCCAGGGCTGACCGTTGCCGATGTATTCGTTCAGCTCCAGCGGCTGATACTGGGTCAGAATGCCCACGGTATCAATGCCGGAGTTGACACAGTTGGAAAGGGGAAAGTCGATGATGCGGTACTTTCCGCCGAAGGGTACGGCAGGCTTGGCGGTATTCTCCGTCAGCACCTTCAGACGGCTGCCTTGACCGCCGGCCAGCAGCATTGCGATACAACGTTTCTTCTGAAAGAACATATAGCTTACTCCTTACATAAAAGTTAGTTGCGGGTTAGAATCATCCACCATTAGCATACCATATTTTTACTGTTTAAGAAAGGGAAAAAATGGCTAAAATATCCGTTAGCTTTTCGTCATTTTCCACAACAGATGTCCAGGGAACGGGGAATTCAGTGGGCATTTCGCCGATATTTGACTGCTTTTGCAGCCAGATCACATCCAGATTCTGCCCCAGCTTGTAGCCACAGTTGGGAAATACGGCGAAAACCGCATAGCCCACTTTCTTGTGAAACGCCACAGAGCCGGTGTTTGTGCCGGTGACGACAGAGTAAATGGTCCGGTAGCCCTGCTGCCACAGAATGTACTCCAGCACGGCATACAGAGTCTTGCCCACACCCTTGCGCTGGGTTTCCGGCGCTAAGTAGATGGACACCTCGCAGCACCAGCGGTAGCCGGGGCGGGAAAAGGGCAGGCTGGCGTAGGCATAGCCCTTGACGCAGCCGTCTTCCTCCCAGACCAGCCAGGGGAATTGCTTGGTGTAGGTGGTTACCCGGTCGGTAAAGGTTTCCAAAGAGGGAACTTCATATTCAAAGGAATTGGTGGTGGTCAGAACGTGGGGCGCGTAAATTTCCAGCATCGCCGGCACGTCAGCCACGGTTGCTCTGCGGATCATAGCACTACCTCCAAGTTATGTAGATTGTCATTCCGAGGAAGGGCGAAGCCCTGACGTGGGAATCTCCTGGGATTTTGTCCGTCGCAGGAGATTGCCACGGCCCTGCGGGCCTCACAATGACAGTAGGGTGAATCTGATATTAAATCTATTTTACGTCAAGAAAGCGCCATCGTCAAGGTTGACAAGTTGGAAAATCAGGCGTAAAATAAGAACACTTGAGTAAAAAGGAGGGAACACCATGGACACCGGTAATAGTGGCAGTATACCCGGCCGAAGTAGTATGCGGGCCGTGGTGGGCCTGTACTGATTTTAGTCGGTGTATTTGCCTTTTGTTTCACTATTTTCGAACAGGAGGAAATGCATCATGGCAGAGAAATTTGATATTGTTACCAAAGCCCTCCGGAAGATGCTGGAGGAAAAGAAATATGCCGCCCTGCGGGATCTGCTGCTGGTGATGTATCCCAGCGATATTGCGGAGCTGTTTTACGACGTGGAGGAGGATAAGATCCCTCTGCTGTTCCGCTTGCTTCCCAAGGAATTGGCGGCAGAGACCTTTGTGGAGATGGAGCCCGAGGCCCAGGAATTGCTGATCCGCAGCTTCTCGGATAACGAGCTGAAAGAGATCGTGGACGAGCTGTATGTGGACGATGCGGCAGACCTGGTGGAGGAAATGCCGGCCAATGTGGTCAAGCGGATATTAAAGCAGGCAGACCCGGAAATGCGCAAGTCCATCAACCAGATCCTGCGCTACCCGGAAAATTCCGCAGGCTCGCTGATGACTACGGAGTATGTTTCCCTGCGGCCGGAAATGACCGTTGAGGAGGCCATCCTGCGCATCCGCCGACAGGGCGTGGACAAGGAGACCATCTACACCTGTTACGTTACCGCCAAGGACAGAAAGCTCTTGGGTATCGTTACGGTAAAGGATCTTCTGCTGGCAGAAGATGATGAGATGAAGATCTCGGATATTATGTCAATCAATATGATCTCCGTGAACACCAAGACCGACCAGGAAGAAGTGGCCCGTATGCTGGCTAAGTATAATTTCCTGGCGCTGCCCGTGGTGGATGGCGAGGATAGAATGGTGGGTATCATCACCTTCGACGACGCAATGGACGTCATCGAAGAAGAGACCACCGAGGATATGGAGATTATGGGCGGTATGTTGCCGTCTGAAAAGACGTACCTTCGCAGCACGGCCTTTGATCTGTTCAAGAATCGAATCCCCTGGCTGATGCTTTTGATGGTGTCTGCCACCTTTACGGGACTGATCATTACCGCATTTGAGGGCGCATTGGCGGCGCAGGTGGCGCTGACTGCCTTTATTCCCATGCTGATGGGTACCGGCGGTAACTCCGGCTCTCAGTCTTCCGTTACGGTGATCCGTGCGCTGAGCCTGGATGAGCTGCGGTTTGCGGACATCGGCGTTGTTATCTGGAAAGAGCTGCGCACCGCGATTTTGTGCGGCATAACGCTGGCCATCGTCTGCTTTGCCAAGATCTGGCTGGTGGACCGGCTGCTGATGGGAAACACCGATATTACGGTAATGGTCAATGCGGTGGTGTGCCTGACTCTGGCGGCAACGGTGGTGCTGGCCAAGCTGGTTGGCTGCTGCCTGCCGATGATCGCAAAGGTCCTGCACTTAGACCCGGCGGTTATGGCAAGCCCCTTCATTTCCACCATTGTGGACGCGCTGTCGCTGCTGGTTTATTTCCTGTTTGCAAAAGCCCTTTTGGGTGTGTAATAGAAAGCTGCCTGCTGGAAAGCAGGCAGCTTTTTTGCATATATAGATAAAAGCATTTGCAGCGGTGGATAAGCCTCCCTTGTGTAAAGGGAGGTGGCAAAAATCTTTGATTTTTGACGAAGGGATTGTCAATCCCCCAGTCAGCCTGATCGGCTGACAGCCCCCTTTGCACAAGGGGGCCTTTGCGTGCTGCTGAACGGCAGGAATGATATTGCATAAGTTTGGCTGTCTTGCGGAAGATGTTTCTTCACTTTCTGCATAAAAGATATGTTTTTTTACGAAAATACTTGGATTTTCTGCGGCTGTATGATATACTGTACAGGTTAAAAAGGAAAGTGTTTTTCCCTTGGAGAAAAATACGGACGCAGGAGGATATTTCTATGCGAATTGGACTTCTTGGTTTTGGTACTGTGGGCAAAGGCGTGTATGAGCTGACCTCTGCCAGAGCGGATATGCAGGTGGTGCGGGTATTGTGCCGCCGCCAGCTACAGCTGCCGGATGTGCAGGTTACCCACGACTTTAAAGATATTTTGAATGATGAGACCATTGATACGGTGGTGGAAGCCATCGGCGGTCTGCATCCGGCCTTCGAGTATGTCAAGGCCGCCATCGAGGCTGGCAAGAACGTTGCTACTGCCAACAAGGCAATGATGGCTACATATTATGACGAGCTGCTGCCCCTGGCACAGGAAAAGGGTGTATTTTTGCGCTGCACCGCATCTGTCGGCGGCGGCATCGGCTGGCTCAGCGAGCTGGAGCGGGTACGCCGGGTGGAAGCGGTCCACTATGTGGGCGGCATTATGAACGGCACTTGCAACTATATCCTGGACGCGATGGCCCGGATGGACCTGAGCTATGAGGAGGCGTTGGGTCGTGCCCAGGCGCTGGGCTATGCGGAGGCAGACCCCTCCACCGATATTGACGGCATCGACACCTGGCATAAGCTGATCGTGTCCGCCAACATCGCTTTTGGTGTAAGTCTGGATATTTCCGGCATCCCCGCCGCAGGCATCCGCAACATCACCAAGAAGGATATGGATACCTTCAAAAAGCACGGCCTGCTGTGCAAGCTGATCTCCACCGGTAAGTATACTGATGGCGTATATGCCGCCTATGTGCAGCCCACGCTGATCCCGCTGACCGCGCCGGAGGCTGCTGTGCCGATGAACTACAATCTGATCACCCTGGAGGGCGATATCTCCGGCCGCCAGAGCTTCTTCGGTCAGGGCGCAGGACGCTATCCCACTGCATATAATGTTGTGCAGGACTGCGCAGATTTCTTAAACGGCAGAGGCTTCTATAGCAGCTACGGCAAGAAAGTCGGCGTGTGCAACGAAGAAAAGTACAGCTACTATGTCCGCGGAAAGGTGGATAGCTGGCTGGAGGAAAATACGGAAGAAACCTGGGGTAAGGCCATCGTTACCAAGCCCGTCAGCGTGCAGAAAATGCACGACTGGCTGAAAGCAAACCCCGACGCCTTCATCGCGGCACTGCCGAAGAAGGCACTGTAAAGAAAAGAGGACGAACGGTATGTTAAAGGTAGTAAAATTTGGCGGCTCATCTATGGCAGATGCCGGCCAGTACCGTAAAATTCGGGATATTATTCTGGATGACCCCGCCCGTCAGGTGGTGGTAGTCTCCGCCGCAGGCAAGCGCTTCAGCGATGACCATAAGATCACGGACCTGCTGTACCTGTGCCACGCCCACTCGCAGTACGGTGTGGACTGCAACCGGGTCTTTGATATGATCAAGAGCCGTTATCAGGAGATCCGCGCAGACCTGGGTATCACGGTGGAAATTGATGATGAGCTGGATGCACTGAAGCGTCGACTGGATAAAAAGGCCATTTCTCAGGATGAGCTGGCAAGCCGCGGCGAGTATTTCTCCGCAAAGCTGATGGCAGCATATCTGGGCTTCAAGTTTGTGGATTCCGCAGATTGGGTCTTCTTCAAGATGGACGGTACGGTGGATAAGGAGAAGTCCTACGCCGCGCTGAAGGAGCTGGCAGCCGGAGAAAGCGTTGTCATTCCCGGCTTCTACGGCAAGATGCCCGACGGCAACATCAAGACCTTTACCCGCGGCGGCAGCGACATCACCGGTGCGCTGGCAGCAGCGGCACTGGATGCGGATATCTATGAAAACTGGACCGATGTTTCCGGTATTCTGATGGCAGACCCCCGTATCGTGGAAAACCCCGAGACCATTCCCGAGGTTACATATGACGAGCTGCGTGAATTAAGCTATTCCGGTGCGCAGGTGCTGCACGAGGGTACGATCTTCCCCGTCCGGGAGAAGAGCATCCCCCTGAACATCCGCAATACCAATGCCCCCGCCGATGCCGGCACGATGATCAAGGAAGGCTTCGATACCCCCGTTAACCCCGACCGGTTTATCACCGGTATCACCGGCAAGAAGAACTTTTCCATCATTTCTATTTCCAAGCGTGGCCTTAGCAATGAGGTCGGCACGCTGCGCAAGATCCTGACCGTTCTGGAGCGGCACAATATTTCTGTGGACTATGTCCCCAACGGCATCGACAATGTTTCCGTTGTGCTGGAGACCGATGCGCTGACTCCCAATCTTTACGATGTCCTGCAGGAGATCCAGGCGGAGGTCAACCCAGATACCGTGGATGTCCACGACCAGATTGCTGTGGTCGCCGCTGTTGGCCGCCATATGGCGGGCCGGCCCGGTATTTCCGGCAAGCTGTTTGCTGCGCTGGGCGAAGCGGGCATCAATATCCGTATGATCAACCAGGGCCCGGACGAACTGAACATCATCTTCGGCGTCAGCAATGATGATTTCGCTCAGGCCATCCGCGTGCTGTACAACAGCTTCGCAAAATAACCCTATTCCCGGAGGTAATTCTATGAAGACATATACCGTTGCTGTCCTGGGCGCCACCGGCGCTGTAGGACAGGAAATGATCAAAATTCTGCAGGAGCGCAATTTCCCCGTAGGCAAGCTGATCCCCCTGGCCAGCGCCCGCAGCGCAGGCAAGACCCTGAAATTTAACGGCGAGGACGTTGTGATCCGGGAAGCCTGCAACGAGGCGTTCACCGGCGTGGACATCGTTCTGGGTGCAGCGGAGAATGACATCGCCAAGCAGTTTGCTCCGGCTATCATTGCCGCCGGCGCTGTGTTTGTGGATAATTCTTCCGCATTCCGTATGGATCCCAAGGTGCCCTTGGTGGTGCCCGAGGTCAACCCCGAGGATGTGAAGTGGCACAGCGGCATCATCTCCAATCCCAACTGCTCCACCATCATCACCGTTACCGCGGTCAATGCCCTGAACGCCATTTCTCCCATCCGTAGTATGACCGCTTCTACATACCAGGCAGTTTCCGGCGCAGGCGCTGGTGGCCCGGTGGAGCTGATGGAAGAGGTCGAGGCACTGCGCGTGGGCGAAAATTACGAGCCCAAGGTGTTCTCTCACCAGATCGCCTACAACCTGATCCCCCAGATCGGCGGCGGTCAGGACAACGGCTACACCAGCGAGGAAATGAAGCTGCATAACGAGGGCAGAAAGATCATGCACCTGCCGGAGCTGAATGTTACCTGTACCTGCGTCCGTGTGCCGGTGGTCCGCAGCCACTCCATTTCTGTTTCCTGCCACTTTGACGTTCCCGTAACTGTGGAGCAGGCTAGAGAGGTCATCGCGAAAGCCCCCGGCTGCCGCCTTGTTGACGACCTGGGCGCAAAGCAGTATCCTATGCCCCTGGAGACCACCGATCAGGATCTGGTCTTCGTCGGCCGTATCCGCAAGGATATCACCGATCCCTGCGGCCTGGCACTGTGGTGCTGCGGCGATCAGGTGCGTAAGGGCGCGGCGACCAATGCCGTCCAGATCGCAGAGCTGCTGCTGAAGTAAGATAATAGCAAAATCCCGGAGTTTTCACTCCGGGATTTTTACTGTTTACTTGCCTCTCCCTCTGGGAGAGGTGCCCAGTGCGCACACTGGGCGGAGAGGGGATGCGAAGGGAGCGCCGCCGGTGGCGGAGAAAGCGACCTGAGCGCGTGGCAGAGGTCGGCAGAAAGCAAGCCTGCTTTGACAGGCGAAGCTTTTGCTGGGCACCGCAACAGGAGTTGCCAAGAAACCCTCTCAGTCAAAAATCAAAGATTTTTGCCAGCTCTCCCAAAGGGAGAGCCAAGGATTATTCACAATTCAATTTCGTTATGCCGCGTTGGGGAAGATATGCTCCTCGCCCCAAAGTAAGTAAATGTCTTTTCCGTCAGAGCGGGCCACGATGGTAGAGCATTCGTCGGTGCGCAGGACGGTAACCTCTGCGTCCCGCAGGCGGGACAGCGGGTCCTCGTGGGGATGACCGTAGGAGTTGTCCTTGCCGCAGCTGATGATGCCGTAGGTGGGCATAACCTCCCGCAGGAAGCGGTAGCCGGTGGAGGTTTCGCTGCCGTGGTGGCCAACCTTCAGAACGTCGGCCTTCAGATCAGCACCGCTGTCTATCAGGTCGTTTTCCGCAGTGCGCTCCATATCACCGGTCAGCAGGAAACGGTTGTCGCCGTGCTGCACCATCAGCACAATGGACAGATTGTTGAGCTCGTCATATTCCTTTACCGGGCCGATGACGGTGATGGTAGCATCGCCCAGATTAAATACCTGCCCTACCTGGGGCTGTTCCACTTCCTTGTCCCGCTTGGCTACACTTTTCAGGAAGTTGCGGGTGGGATTGGTGCTGTTGGGGATGGGGGAGGACCAGACGGTATCCACCGGGATCATATCAATGACGGTGGAAAGTCCGCCGATGTGATCCTCGTGGGGGTGGGTCGCCACCACCAGATCCAGCTTCTGAACGCCCTGCAGTTGCAGGTATGCTGCCACCGCTTCGCCGTCGCCATCGTTGCCGCCGTCTACAAGGGCAAAATGGCCGTTATATTCCAGCAGGGTGCAGTCTGCCTGGCCAACGTCGATAAAATGTACCCAAAGCTGCTCCTGGACGGGCGTAACGATATTGCCTTGCTGCTTTGGCGCGCAGCCACACAGCAGCAGGCAAACCAGAAGCAGAATCGCAGTTATTTTTCTCATTTGCGTTCCTCCACAGTAAGGTTTTTATTGTTTTTCGCCTTTTTCTGCTGACTCAGCCAGATGCTCATCACAAAACGGTGGGGGACAAGCTTCACAAGCAGTACCTGCGCCTTGATGGGGAAACCGTGGACAGAATAGTCCTTTTTGGTCTTGTACAGATCCTTAAGGCCGGTGGCAACCACGTCCTTTGCCTCGTACAGATGATTGTAATACTGCACTTCGCCGTCGTTGGTCTCAATGGCGTGGTTGAAAAATTCGGTCTTGACCCAGCCGGGATTCATTGCCATCACCCGGATGCTATCCTTTTTCAGCTCCCTGCTGATGGCACGGGAATAGCTCAGGACGAATGCCTTGGTAGCGCCGTAGGTGGCGATGTAGGGAACGGGCTGGAATGCGGAAAGGCTGTCCAGCTGCAGAATGTGGCTGCCGGCGTTCATATAGGGCAGGGTGATCCGGGTCATCATCACCAGCGCCTTGCAGTTTAGATCCAGCATATGGCAGTCGTCAATGGGATCGACCTTGCGGAAATCGCCGAATTTGCCGAAGCCGGCGGCGTTGACCAGCAGCTTTACATTGGGCTTTTCGGCTTCCAGAAGCTTTGAAAATGCGTCAAAGCTTTCACTATTGACCAAATCCAGCACGATGGGGCGGACGGGGATGGCGCACTCTTCTTTCAGAGAATCCAGCGCCGCCTGACGGCGGGCAATGACCCAGATCTCGTCTACGCTGACGTAATTGCTCAGCTGCAGGACGAATTCCCGACCCATACCGGAGGATGCGCCGGTAACGATAGCAATGTTCATATTTTTACCTCTTTCTATAGACAAAGGGCGACGGAGAAAGCTTCTCCGTCGCCCTTTGGTGCTAGTTGATCGGCCCAGCGGCCTTCAGCTGCTTCATCGGTGCAAGGGTCGAGATGGCGTGCTTGTAGATCATTTGCTGTCTGCCCTCGCTGACCAGAACCACCACGAAGCTGTCAAAGCCGACGATGGTCCCACGGAGTTGGAAGCCGTTCATCAGAAACAGCGTTACCGGCACCTTGTCCCGGCGCACCTCCTGAAGAATAGCATCCTGTAAATTGATATTGTCTGACATATGTATACCCTCTTTCTTTGAAATGACATACATATGTTAGCATTTTTTAATTGTCGAATTCGTTTATAATCTGTCGCGCGCGCTCCAGAATTTTCCCGAAATCGTCATCACTCTTGCGCGTCAGCCAATGCATCCGCTCATTTCTGCGAAACCAGGTCAGCTGCCGCTTGGCATAATGACGGGAAGATTGCCGAACCTGGTCAGCGGCCTCCGCAATGGAGATCTTTCCCACCAGCGCGTCTACAAATTCCTTGTAGCCAATGGCTTGCATTGCGGTGCATTTGGCGGGGATGCCCTCAGCCAGCAGGCTCTGAATTTCTTCCACCAATCCGGCTTCCAGCATCACATCCACACGCTTGTCAATGCGATTATAAAGGTCGGCGCGATCTTCAAAATCCAAGCCTAGCCATAGGGGATTATACTTGGGCGGAATGGCCTGGGTCTTGCGGTTATGCTCGGTGATGGTCTCGCCGGTTTCATAGTATACTTCCAGCGCCCGGATGATCCGCTTGCGGTCTTTTAAGTGCAGCCGCGCGGCGGCCTCCGGGTCGATGCTGTGCAGTAGCGCCAGCATCGCTTCCATACCCTCGGCATCTGCTTGCGCCTCCAATTTTTCCCGCATACCGGTGGAGGGGAAGGGGGCAAAATCGTTGCCCTTGATTAAGGAATCCATATAAAGCCCTGTACCGCCGGCGATGATGGCGGTCTTTCCCCGGGCCACAATGTCATCGACGATCTTGGATGCCAGGCAGCAGTAGCGGCTGACGGAAAAATCTTCATCCGGCTCGGCAACATCCAGCATATGGTGAGGGATGCCCTGCATTTCGTCTTGGGTAGGTTTTGCCGTGCCGATGTCCATCCGGCGATACACCTGCATCGAGTCGCAGGATACCACTTCGCCATTCAGCTCTTTTGCCAGCTCTACAGCAAGGGCGGTCTTTCCGGAGGCCGTCGGCCCGGCAATACATATGATATTGTTCAAGGCCGTTGTCCTCCTTTATGGTACTTGTGCAGAAGAGCCCAAAGGCTCCCCTGTGCAGCAATGTCATCAAGTTAGTATGTCATTGCGAGGAGGGCGAATGCCCGACGTGGCAATCTCCTGGTGCCATCTAAATTACTGCACAGAGCCTTGGGAGATTGCTCCGGGAGATTCCCACGGGCCTAACGGCCCTCGGAATGACAAATTTCTTTCGTGTATAAAGGGAGGCTTAAGTGCGCTTGAATTGTTTTTCCAGCTGCTTTTTGCTTAGGGAAACGCAGATGGGGCGGCCGTGGGGACAGTATTTCAGGTCTTCCCGGGACATAACCTGCTTTACCAGCGCCAGCAGCTCCTTGGAATCATTCAGCCAGCCGGCCTTGATGGCGGCCTTGCAGGCCACGGTGTGCAGGATCTCATCCCGCACGGTATCCTTTTTCTCCCGGCGGCCGCTGAGCAGGTCTGCAGCGATGGTTTCCGCGGCCTCTGCTGCGCCCTCGGGGCTTAGATCCATCGGGATCTGCCGCAGAAGCACGGTGCTGTCGCCAAATTCCTCAACCTCGAAGCCCAGCTCGGCCAGAAGCGCTGTGTTGTTCAGCAATTCTGCCGCCGCGTCGGCACGCAGCTGCACCGGCACGGGGGTCAGCAGGATCTGGGAGGTGATGGCCTCCTGATTGGCCTTTAGCTTTTCAAAGAGGATGCGCTCGTGGGCGGCGTGCTTGTCGATGAGGAAAGCATCCTCGCCCTGCTCAACGATAATGTAGGAGTTATAAAGTTCGCCCACCATCCGCCAGGGGATTTCCTCAGGCATAGGCATCACCGTCTGCTCCGGCTCTTTTTCGGCAGGAGGCGGCGCAACCGGCGTGGGCTTGGGGATGAAAACACTTTCCCGCAGGGGAACACTCTGCTGCTCAACAGCAGCCACTGTAGCCGCAGCTGCAGCAGGTGTAGGCTTGGGGGCTTCCTTGACAGCGGCAGAGAAATTCTTGTATTCCTCCGCCGTCATAGTGCGGAAGAAGGTCTCCTGCTTGGGTGCAGGTTTTGCAGCAGGTTTATAGGCGGGAACAGTCGGTTGGGGAGCGGGCTTGAACTGCACCTGGGGGCGGTCTGATTGCTTGTTCAGCGCTGCCAGGACGCCGTAGTGCACGCAGTCAAATACCGCCTTTTCCGACAGGAATTTCACCTCGGTCTTGGCAGGATGCACATTCACATCCACCGCATTGGCGGGTAAGCGCAGATGCAGTACGCAGGCGGGGAATTTGCCCACCATCAGCTGATTGCGGTAGGCTTCTTCCAGCGCGGACATCAAGAGCTTGGAGCGCACCGGGCGGTCATTGACGAAAAAGGTCTGCATATTGCGACTGGGACGGGCGTCGGTGGGCTTGGACACGTAGCCTGTGATGCTGTAATTATCCCAACGGCTGTCCACCTTGGCCATCCGTGCGCTGTCGCGACCGTAGACGCAGTAAACTGCCGCTTCCAATTCGCCCGTGCCGGGGGTGGAGAGGATCTGCTTGCCGTCCCGGATAAAGGTAAACGCCACCTCTGGGTGGGCCAGCGCCTGCAGCTGTACCGCGGCGGAAACTCTGCCGCCCTCCACGGTATCGGATTTCATAAATTTCATTCGGGCGGGGGTGTTGTAGAAAAGATCCCGCACGATAATGGTCGTACCCTCGGGGCAGCCGGCTTCGGATTCTTCGGTGATGACACCGGCTTCCAGGTGCAGGCTGACGCCGGACACAGCGCCGGCAGTTTTGGTCATCAGGTCAATGCGGCTGACAGAAGCGATGGCTGCCAAGGCTTCACCACGGAAACCCATGGTGGAGATAGCTGCCAAATCCTCAGCTGTGCGCAGCTTGGATGTGGCGTGGCGCAAAAAGGCAGTCTTGGCATCCTCGGGCGCCATACCGCAGCCGTTGTCGGTAACCCGCAGGAAGGTCATACCGCCGTCGCGGATCTCCACAGTGATCTTGGATGCGCCGGCATCCACGGCGTTTTCCAGCAGCTCCTTGACGACGCTGGCAGGGCGCTCCACCACCTCACCGGCGGCGATCAAATTGGCAACGTGGGTAGATAATTGAATAATTTTCGGCATAAAGAATCACCTCATGGCGAGAATGCCCACCGCATTGATGGCGGCGTGGAGTAAAATGGGGGTGGCGATACAGCCGGTAAAGTCGTAGGCAGCAGCCAGACACAGACCGGCAGGGATATACTGCAGATAGCAAAGCAGCAGGATTTTCGGCTCAAAATAGCCGATATAGCCAGAGACGTGCACCAGCGCAAACACCAAAGTGGACACCGCGTAGGCGGCAATCCGGTTTTTGCGGTACAATCCGCCGAAGATCGCACCCCGGTGCAGCAGCTCTTCTGTAATGGGAACTAAGATCACCGTGCACAATGCGGTCAGCCAATAGTAATTCCGGCTGATGGCGGAAAGATTATCGTCGTTTACATTGTAAAAGTTGGGCTCAATGAAAATGATGGCGATGCTCACCGCGGTGGTCAAGATCTGGTACACAACAAAGCCGGCAGCTGCGGTGATAAGGATCGCCGGAATCCGTTTTGCCGCCGCGAGGGCAGTTTCCTGCAGAAAGTGGCGGAAGATGAAAACCGCAACGCCAAAATTCAGAAAGAAGAAGGTAAGATTGATCTCGTTGCTGCCCCAGGGAAGCCCCAAAAGTTGGATCGCAAGGCTCAGGAAAAAGCCCAGAAAGACAATGGAAAAGGCCAGATACCGAAAGCCCCAGGCCGTTTCCTTGCGAGAGGGGAGTAAAATTGGAAATTTCATATCAGTTTAACATTTTCTTCAGCTTGTACAGCTCGTTCATAGCTTCAATAGGCGTCAAAGTTTCTACGGAAATGGATTCCAGAGCGGCGCGGATCTGCGCACCCGTCAGATCCAGCATACTGATCTGGTCATCCGGCTCGGCTTCCTGCACGCGCATATGTACCACGCCGTTTTCCTGCTCCAGCTCGGCAAGGATCTCTCTTGCCCGGGCAACGACGGCATTGGGAAGACCCGCCAATTTTGCGACCTCTACGCCGTAGCTGTCGTCAGTAGCGCCTGGAACGATCTTGCGCAGGAAGATCATCTGATCGCCCCGCTTTTTCACGGCGATGTTGTAGTTCTTTACATTGGGAAGCACGTTTTCCAATGTGGAAAGCTCGTGGTAATGGGTGGCAAACAGGGTCTTTGCGCCCAGCTTTTTCTCGTTGGCGGCGTATTCCAGCACCGCCCGGGCGATGGCCATACCGTCATAGGTGGAAGTGCCACGGCCGATCTCGTCCAGGATCAGCAGGCTGCGGCTGGTGGCGTATTTCAGAATGGATGCCACCTCGGACATTTCCACCATAAAGGTGGACTGGCCGGAGGCCAGATCGTCGCTGGCGCCGATACGGGTGAACACCCGGTCCACAAGGCCAATCCTGGCGCTGCGGGCAGGGACAAACGAGCCAATCTGTGCCATCAGCACGATCAGCGCAACCTGGCGCATATAGGTGGATTTACCTGCCATATTCGGGCCGGTGATAATGGCCACCTGCTGATCGGCAGCGCCCAAAAAGGTGTCGTTGGGGACAAACAGAGAGTCTTTGAGCATCACCTCCACCACGGGATGGCGGCCGTCGGTGATGTGAATTTCATTATCCAGCGTGATCTCGGGACGGCAGTAGCCCCGCTGAACAGCCACGCTTGCCAGTGCGCACAGCGTATCGGCAGCGGCAACGGCAGAAGCAGTCAGCTGCACCCGGTCAGCCTGCTGGGCAAGATACTCCCGCAGCTGGGAGAAGATCTGGTATTCCAGCGCGGTCAGCCGATCCTTTGCGCCCAGCACCTGGTCTTCCAGCTCTTTCAGCTCCTGGGTGATGTAGCGCTCACAGTTGGCAAGGGTCTGCTTGCGGATATAGTGTCCGGGCACTTGATCCATAAAGGATTTGGAAACTTCGATATAGTAACCGAAGACCCGGTTAAAACCGACTTTCAAAGTGCGGATGCCGGTCTTTTCCCGCTCCGCAGTTTCGATGGTGGCGATGATGTTCTTGCCGCCGTCCATAATGTCCCGCAGGCGGTCCGCCTCCGGGTCAGCACCCTTGCGGATGATGCCACCCTCCCGGACGGTCAGCGGAGGATCGTCCACAATAGTGGCTTCGATGCGGTCAGCGCATTCCGTCAGCGGGTCGATGGCCTGCTCCAGGCGCTGCAGCAGGGGAGACTCCAACTGCTTCAGCTGGGCCTTGACGTCCGGAAGCGCACGCAGACCCCGGGCAATGCCCAGAAGATCCCGGCAGTTCACCGTTCCGGTAACGATCCGGGTCATCACGCGCTCTAAGTCAGATACATCCTTCAGCGCTTCAATCAGTTCACCACGGATGATGGTGGAGACCACCAGCTCTTCCACCGCGCTGTGGCGGCGGCCGATCTCGACGGGATCAAGCAGCGGCTTTTCCAGCCAGGAGCGCAGCATTCTGCCGCCCATTGCGGTGTGGGTCTTGTCCAGCACCCACAGAAGGCTGCCCTTCTTTTCCTTGGCACGCATCGTCTCCGTCAGCTCCAGGTTTCTGCGGGCGTCCATATCCAGCTCCATAAACTTGCCGGAGGTATAGTATTCCAGGGTGCGGATGTGGGCCAGGTCATTTTTCTGCAACGTCAGCAGAGTGTGCAGCAGCGTACCGGCGGCGCAGATCGCCTCCGGCAGACCGGTCAGATTTAGGGCAGACAGACTGGCGCAGAAATGCTTCTGCAGCAGCTCTTCCGATGCTTCCCGGGAAAATGCATTCACATCGCCCTCGTTGACGCAGCAGTTTAGCCGCCGCAGCAGGCAATCGTCAAATGCAGGGGTGTGGACACCGGCACCAAGCCGCAGGATCTCCGCCGGGGCAAAACGGCCCAGCTCAGAAATGGCGGCCGCGGCATCGTCGCAGGTGGTGGCGTAGAATGCGCCGGTGGAAATATCGCAAAATGCCAGACCAAACCGCTCGCCGCCATAAAGACAGGCGAAGTAATTGTTCCGGTTTTCTACCAGCATACAGCTTTCTGTTACGGTGCCGGGGGTGACGATACGGGTGATCTCCCGTTCCACCAGACCCTTGGTCAGGGCAGGATCGCTCATCTGCTCGCAGATGGCGACTTTGTAGCCCTTTTGCACCAGACGGGCAATGTAGGCATCCACGCTGTGGTAGGGGACACCGCACATCGGGGTCTGCTCCTCCTTGGGTTTGCCGCGATCCCGGGTGGTCAGGGTCAGATCCAGCTCACGGGATGCGATCTGGGCATCCTCGTTGAACATTTCGTAAAAGTCGCCCAGACGGAAAAACAGGATGCAGTCCTGATTATGCTCTTTAATTTGCAAATACTGACGCTGCATCGGGGTCAGTTTGTTTGCCTTGGTGGCCATAAAACCACTCCTTTACTCTTATTTCAGCTGTCCGGTCAAGCTCCAGGTGGTAGCGCCGGTGATGGTAACATCGGCAAATGTGCCGATCAGGCTTTCATCACCCTCCAGCCGGACAAGCCGGCCGCCCTCTGTGCGGGCGGTGAGCAGATCCTTGTCTACACCGTCAATAAGACAGCGCAGGGTCTTGCCAATATAATTTGCGTGAATTTCTTCGGAAATAGCGTTTTGCACCGCGCAAAGCCGGTCAAAACGGCGGTTTTTCTCCTCTTTGGGCGTGGGATCTTCCATTTCCGCCGCCGGCGTACCGGGCCGGGAAGAGAAGATGAAGGTGAACAGGGAATCGTAATGTACGCTCTCGATCAGGGAGATCGTTTCTTCGAATTCCTCCTCAGTCTCGCCGGGGAAGCCCACGATCACATCAGAGGTCAGCACCAGCTCCGGCATCACCTGCTTGGCGTAGCGCACCAGCTCCAGATATTTTTCCCGGTCATAGTGGCGGTTCATCGCCTTCAGCACCCGGGTCGAGCCGGACTGGAAGGGAAGATGCAGCTGCTTGGCGATCTTGGGCGACGCTGCCATGGTGTCGAATAGCTTTTTGCTGGCATCCCGGGGATGGCTGGTCATAAAGCGGATCAGAAACTGCCCGGGAATTTCCGCAATTGCCGCCAGAAGATCCGCAAAATCAAAATCATTGTACAGATCCTTGCCGTAGGAGTTGACGTTCTGTCCCAAGAGGGTGATTTCCTTGCTGCCGGCTTCGATCAGACAGCGGCACTCGGCCAGAATGTCCTCTTTTTTGCGGCTGCGCTCCCGGCCACGGACGTAGGGGACGATGCAGTAGGTGCAGAAATTGTTGCAGCCGTACATAATGGACACCCAGCTTTTTAGGGCATTATCGCGAGCCTGGGGGATGCCCTCGGCGATAGAGCCGGGCTCGTCTTCGATGTAGAACTGGCGCTTGCCACGGCTCAGGACGTTCCACAGGATTTCCGGGAACTGCCACAGATGATGGGTGGAAAATACGCCGTCTACGTGGGGGTAGCTTTTCTTGATCCGGTCGGACACTTTGGTTTCGCCGGCCATACAGCCGCACAGGAAGATTTTCTGACCCTGGTGACGGCGCTTGGTGTGGGTCAGCGCGCCCAGGTTGCCAAAGACACGCTGCTCCGCGTGTTCGCGGATGGCGCAGGTATTCATAATCACCACGTCCGCACCCTCGGCCTCGCTGCCGATGGTGTAGCCGGACTGGATCAGGTAGCCGCGAAGCTTCTCGGAGTCGGCCTCATTTTGCTGACAGCCGTAGGTCTCCACGTAGGCAACGGGGGTTGTATTTTTATCGTGCCAGTAGGCGCTGATCTTATCACAAAAGACGAACTGTTTGCTCAGCTCAGCCTCAGAAATAACGGTAGTTTTGGTGTTCATTCTCGATCCTCCGGGTTATACCATCTCAATATAAAATAATACCATTTTCCGCACCCTTTTGCAAGAAAAATCCGCATAAAAGTGAAGAAATAAAAAGGCTCCCTTGTGTAAAGGGAGCTGGCGCGCATAGCGCGGCTGAGGGATTGTTTATTTTTTCGCAGTTTTTAGCTTCCGGGTGGGGTTGGGGGCAGTGCCCAGAAGGAAATCGGCGGACACATTGTAGAATTTGCACAGGGTGATCAGATGGTGAATGGGCATCTCGTTGGCGCCCCGCTCGTAGCGGGCATACATCGTCTGGGAAGTGCCCAAAATATCGGCGATTTGCTGCTGCGTCAGGTCGTTGTCCTCCCGCAGCCCCCGCAGCTTTTCCGTAAATGTCCGCATTTTTTCACCACCTAGTTATATTTAATATAACCAGTATAGCAAGTAAATTTATTTACTATTGACTTTAGTAAAGAAATTTACTATAATAATTGTACGCCTCCTGTGCGCAACTGACCTTCAGGGAGGCACTGTACGATGATGATAAATTCTATTAGGGAGGAAAAAGAAGTGAAGAAGGCATTGTCAAAATTCTTGTTTATCGCGGCGTTTGTGGTGCTGATTTTTGCATTCTCAACAAACGCGCAAGCCAGTGGCGGACTTGATCAAATTACAGCCGGAGAACAATGGTCCGGCACGTGGAGTGAGAGTGAACAATATAAATATGTTTATTTGACGGTCGATCAAACTGGTTATTATGACCTTGTTGCTGAGGATTTAGCCGGATCTGCAGATCTGTCTGTTTATCTTTCCGATCTGGATTCTACCTTCAGTGGAAGTAATTGCTATGACACTTACAGAAGTTTGAGCGAAAAAGATGGCGTATGTGCAGCAGATAATATGTATTTGATAGCCGGCCATATGTATGAAATCAGGATGAGCTACGGGTATTATACATCCGACTATTATTGGACCAATATGAATGCTGAGGCTAGCATTGTGGTGACGTATGATGACTACCAGAACATCACTATGACCAACGGCGTTTATGTGAACCTGACTGCCGGATCCGGAAATACCGATTGGTTGGAATTTAGGACCTCAACGGAAGGCGACTACATATTTGAAATGTATCAAACTGCTGACGTTTGGGCTGCACTTTATGAAAAACAATCCGGTGAGTTTGTAGACTCGATGTATTTCTACAGTTACCAGCATGCAAGAGTACACCTTAAGGCGAATACTGAGTATTTACTGGTAACAAACGATTATGAAACAAGTGCAAAACTTGTGCGTATTCGTGTTTCTAAAGCAGCTAAGGACATAGCGAATGTAGAAGTTGTACAAAACACATTGTTGCTTCCTAACCACGGTTATGATATGGAGAACACGCCTTATCTGTATTGGAGTTTTGTAACGAACAGTTCGTATAAACTTACATTTACGGATCAAACAACTACTACGCAGACATACTCTGAAATGCTCTATAATGGCATCACTATTAATGACATATACTATTGGGGTCCGACGGTAGAACAGGGCGGAGAAACATACTTTGATATTGGATACCAAGATGTTTTGATTTCGTATATGAACGGACAGTACGGCTTCTCCTCTGTCTATATTACCAGTTATGTGGAATGGTGCTCTTCGTTAAATCCAGCTACAGATTATGACGATATGCGCATTACATATGAGGATGAAGGAGAATATGAATATTTTTGGAGACTCATTCCAGACGAAACTAACAATTACGAGTTCTATTCAAACAGTTGGAGCCAAATCAGCGCCGAACTCACAATTTTCGACAAAAACAATAAGATCGTAGAACGTGCAAATGGTTGGAATTTAGTGGGCGGCGAAGAATATTCATTGAGGATCAGATATAGTTACAACGAATATTGTAGTAGTGATGTAGAGTTTTGGCTAGAGCCTCACAGAGATCATATCCATTCATTTGGAGGCAAAAAGGTAACAAAAGCAACGCTCACTGCCAACGGAAAGGTAGAGTATACCTGTAGTAGCTGTGGCTATGTTGATGCTGAAGTGATTTGCCGCCCCACCACATTCACCCTGTCTACGGTGAATTACACCTACAACGGCGCGGTGAAGAAGCCTGCGGTTACCGTCAAGGATGCCAACGGCAAGACCTTGGTAAACGGCACGGACTACACCGTTACTTACCCCAGCGGCCGCGTAAATCCGGGCTCTTATACCGTAACGGTAACGATGAAGGGCAATTACAGCGGCACGAAAAAGCTGACCTTCAACATCAAGCTGGCAACACCTACCGTCAAGGCTTCCAATGCCGTAAACGGTGTCAAGATCACCTGGAACAAGGTGGCAGGTGCGGCTAATTATCGTGTCTACAAGAGCGTATACAGCGGCGGCAAATGGTCTGACTGGAAGGCGATTAAGACCGGCGTTACCGGCACAAGCTACACCGACACCACGGTAAAGTCCGCTGATAACGTACGTTACACCGTCCGCGCTTTTAACGGAAGCCATTCTTCTGCGTTCAAGGCAAGTAACTCCATCAAGTTCCTTGCCACACCTACTGTAAAGGTTGAAAACGCGGCTAACGGCGTCAAGGTTACCTGGAATAAGGTTGCCGGCGCAAAGTCTTACATCGTTTACAGAAGCGTGTATTCCGGCGGCAAGTGGTCCGGCTGGACAAGAGTGAAAACCGGCGCGACCGGCACATCCTACACGGATACCACCGTCAAGTCTGGCGCAACTGTGCGTTACACAGTTAAGGCCATCAACGGCAACTTCACTTCGTACATCAAGGCAAGCAACACCACCAAGTTCCTGGCTCAGCCCACGGTGAAAGTCGCCAAGACAACGAATGGCATCAAGGCAAGCTGGGGCAAATCTGCCGGTGCAACGGGCTACATTGTGTACCGCAGAACATACTCTAACGGCAAGTGGAGCGGTTGGACGAAGATTAAAACCACGACAGCGCTGAGCTTCAACGATACGACTGCCAAGAAGGGCGTATATTATCAGTACACCGTCCGGGCCTACAGTGGCAACTACAAGAGTACCTACAAAAACAGCAGCAGCATCAAGAGATAAAAACCAAAATAAAACCAGCGGAGTGAATTTCACTCCGCTGGTTTTGTTTTTTATTACTCTTCCCAGTTGTGCCAGACGTTCTGGACGTCGTCATCTTCTTCCATAATGTCGATGAGCTTTTCCATCAGCTTGATATGCTCTTCGCTTTCCAGCTTCTGATAGTTCTGGGGGACCATCTCGATCTGAGCGGAAGCAAAGGTGTACTTCTTGCCCAGAGCCTCGGCAACGGCGTTGAAATCGTCGGGGGTGGTGTAGATGGTGAAGACATCCTCCTCGGCCTCGAAATCATCTGCGCCGCAGTCCATTGCGTCCATCATTACATCGTCTTCTTCATAGTCGCCGTCCTCATTGTCGATGACCAGCACGCCCTTCTTGTCGAAAGACCAGCTGACACAGCCGGAAGCTCCCAGATTGCCGCCAAACTTGTCGAAATGGTGGCGCATAGAGCCTGCGGTACGGTTACGGTTGTCGGTCATCGTCTCTACGATGACGGCAACGCCGCCGGGGCCGTAGCCTTCGTAGGTAATGGACTCATAGCTGTCACCGCCGCCTGCACCGCTGGCCTTTTCCAGGCAACGCTTGATGTTATCGTTGGGCATATTGGCGGCCTTAGCCTTGGTGATGACGGTGGCCAGACGGGAGTTGTTGGCCGGGTCGGTGATACCGCCGCCTTCCTTAACGGCGACGATCAGTTCCTTTGCGATCTTGGTGAAAGCGGCAGCGCGCTTAGCGTCCTGCGCGCCCTTGGTCTTTTGGATGTTATGCCATTTGGAATGTCCGGACATAAATTATTTCTTCCTTCCGTTTTTCTGAAAATTCAATTTATTTTAGCACTCAATGCGGCAAAAATCAATAGTATTTAATGCAATCTGCGTGGGTTTCGGAGATTTTTACCTCCACATCGGGGAATGCAGCCCGGATTTTTTCAACAAGGTAAGCGCAGACCGGATTTTCCGTGCAGAAATGGCCGGCGTCAATGATGTTCAGCCCTGCGTCCTTGGCGTCCCAGAACTGGTTGTACTTTACGTCGGCGGTAACAAAGGTATCGCAGCCGGCGCGTACTGCCTGGTACAGCTCGCCGCCGCAGGAGCCGCCGCCGACGGCCACCTTGCGCACCGGCTTGCCGCCGTCGCAGTAGCGAAGACCCTCGCAGTGCAGCTTTTCCTTAACGGTGGCAAGGAAACTGTCCAAGGGCTGCTCTTTTATCTCACCGCAGCGCAGCAGCTGCATATCATTTTCGCAGATGGTCTCGATGTTGTTCAGACCCAGAATCTGCGCGAAAATGTCGTTGATGCCGCCCTCGGCCTGGTCCAAGTTGGTGTGGGCGTTGATGGCGCTGATACCGTTGCGGCACAGCGTCAGAATACTGCGGCCTACGGGGTTATTGTCCGTAATTGCCCGCTGGGGATCAAAGATCAGCGGATGATGGGTCACGATCAGCTGCGCGCCCCAATCGGCGGCTTCGTCACAGACGTGCTCGAAAGGATCGAGGGCTACCAGAATCTTGGTAACAGGGGTGGTGCGGCTGCCGCAGAGCAGGCCGGCGTTGTCCCAGGGCATTTTCAGAGCCATCGGCGCGATGGCCTCCATAAATTCCAGAATATCATTCACAGTGGTCATAAGTATCCTCCTATCTTTCTCGCCTCCCCCTCTGGGGGAGGTGCCCAGTGCGCACACTGGGCGGAGAGGGCGTTGATCAATAACCCTCTCAGTCAAAAATCAGAGATTTTTGCCAGCTCTCCCAAAGGGAGAGCCAAGGCTTCCAACTCTTGCAGAATCTTTTCTTTCTCCGGGTCGTTTTGGTGGGCTGTGGTGATTTTCAGGCCGCCAATGACCCAAGCCCGATAGGCATCAGCTTCATCGCCCTGCAGGACTTCGGGCAGGTAACACCCGGCCGGGGTCAGACGTGGTGCATTCGGATCGAAAATGACTTCCATAACCGTATAGAGAAATCTGCCGTCCCGCAGGACAAGCTCCTTGGTAATGGCATAGCCGTTGTCCGATAAGTATTTGCGCAGCATCGGCGTTTTGCTCTGGCATTGCAGGATCAGACGGTAGCGGCTGTCCTTCAGCCACGGGGCGGCTTCCAAAATGGACACCATCGTGTCCGCACCCATACCGGCGCAGACAAGGGTATCAAAATCCCGGGGGATATTCTGCGCGCCGTCAGAAAGATAAAATTCCATCTTGCTGCTAAGACCGTATTTTTCCGCATTGCGGACGGCAGATTGCAGCGGCTGCTGCCGCACATCAGAGCAGATCGCGCTGACGGCGATGCCCTCCTGTAAAAGATGGATGGACAGATAGCCGTGGTCGCAGCCTACGTCGGCAATTCGATCTCCGGGGCGCACAAATCTGGCGCAGGCTAAGAGCCGATCTGAAATTGGAAGCTTCATAAACACTCTCCTAAAAGAAATGCCATCCCGGCAAAGTCGGGATGGCATAGCCGGCTATTTAAGCTTTGCTTGCCTGATCGGCCTCATAAGCCTCCAGGAAATGATTCAGCTGAGCCAGGAACTCATCGCAGTCGATGCCGTGGACCATGCAGGCTTCCTCAACGGTCTCACCACGGGATGCGGGGCAGCCCAGGCAGTGCATACCGATGGCCAGGAACAGGGGAGCAGCCTGGGGTGCGACGTCCAGAACGTCGCCGATAATAGTTTGTTTTTCAATCTTAACAGCCATAATATGACCTCCTATTACAATTCTTTTGCTATTATAACTGCTGCTTCAGAAAAAAACAAGAGGAAAATCTTATTCTTCGTCCTTGTTCTGATAAGCCTTGACAAAGCGCATCAGCTCTTCGCCGGTAATGGTCTCCTTGGTCAGCAGATACTCGGAAATTTCGTCCAGCAGCTCGCGATGATCAGTCAGCAGCTTCTTGGCATCGGCGTGAGCCTGGCTGAGCAGCCGCTTTACTTCCTGATCGACCAGGGCCGCAGTAGCCTCAGCGCAGTCCGCAAATGCCGGGGTGTCCAGATACTCGTGCTGGACGCTGGCGGTGGACATCAGGCCGAATTCCTCACTCATACCGTACTGAGTAACCATATTCCGGGCCAGGGCGGTGGCCTGCTGGATATCGTTGTGGGCGCCGGTGGTCTGCTCGTTGAATACCACTTCCTCCGCCGCACGGCCGCCCAGCATCGAGCGCAGGCGGGCCAAGAGCTCCCGCTTGGTGGACAGGAACTTTTCTTCCTCGGGGGTATACATCGTGTAGCCCAGCGCACCGGTGGTGTGGGGGACGATGGTGATCTTCGTAACAGGGTCTTTTTCCTTTTCCAGGGCAGACACCAGGGCGTGGCCCACCTCGTGGTAGGCGGTCAGCCGCTTTTCGGTGTCGGATAGGACGGTGTTCTTCTTCTCCGTGCCGGCGATGACAGTCTCAAAGGAGACCATCAGATCTTCCTGATTGACCATCGTCCGGTTGTTGCGCACCGCGCGAAGCGCCGCTTCGTTGACCAGATTGGCAAGGTCCGCGCCCACCGCACCGGCGGTGGCGTGGGCGATCTTCTTCAGGTCCACATCTTCAGAGAGCTTGATCTTGCGGGTGTGCACCTTTAAGGTGTCCAAACGGCCCTGCAGGTTGGGGCGGTCAACGATGATCCGGCGGTCAAAACGGCCGGGACGCAGCAGCGCCTTGTCCAGAATTTCCGGACGGTTGGTAGCGGCCAGGCATACGATGCCTTTGGTGGAATCGAAGCCGTCGATCTCGCCCAGCAGCTGATTTAAGGTCTGCTCATTGTAATTGTAGCGGCTGTCCCGGGTACGGCCCACGGCGTCGATCTCGTAGATGAAGATGATGCAGGGGGCAACCTTTGCCGCCTGCTGGAACAGATCCCGGACGCGGCTGGCGCCAACGCCGACAAAGGAATCGTCAAAATCCGAGCCGGAAATGGCGAAGAAGGGGACATCGGCTTCGCCGGCAACTGCCTTTGCAAGCAGGGTCTTGCCGGTACCGGGCGAGCCCACCAGCAGCGCGCCCTTGGGCAGCTTTGCACCCACATCGGTATACTTTTTGGGATTGTGCAGGAAGTCGATGATCTCCTGCAGGGATTCCTTGGCCTCGTCCTGACCGGCAACATCCCGGAAGGTAACGCCGGTCTGCTTTTCCATATAGACCTTGGCTTTGCTCTTGCCGAAGCCGCCCATCATTCCGTCGCCGCTCATCCGCTTCATCAGCGAGCGCATCACGCCGAAGATCAGGGCGAACATCACCACATACATCAGGATCATTACGATGGTGGAGTTATCCTCCACGATCACCTGGCTGACCTTGACTCCTGCATCGCTGAGCTGTTCTGCCAGCGCCATCACGTTGCCGCTGGGAAGACCGGTGAAGCAGGCTTTCTGCTGATTGGCGGGCTTGGCCGCTTCTGACTTGGTCAGATAGTAGACCCGGTCATAGTGCAGCTTTACTTCAGAGAGCTGGCCTTGATCCATTGCGCTGAGGAAATCGGAAAAGGTTGTCTCGGTGTATTGGCTTTTTACCACGGCATTGTAGATCCAGCTGATCAGCAGGATGATAGCCGCGGTGATGATCAAAGTGATCCATATGTTGCGGGGCTTTTTGTTTTCGCCGGGTTTTTCATTCGGCTTGGGATCGGTAGGTTTGTTTTCCATATTTGCGCCTCCTTTGGGGAGATAATTCATTATTTTCGTTATTATATCATAAGTTTTCGCTTCCTGCAATGAACGATTCCTGAACTGCGGTTAAATTTCTGTTAATTTATGGGCAAGCGGGAAGAAAAAGCTGTTGAGAAAACGGAAAGTGTCTGTTATAATGATACCATCTATACTTATAAGCAAACATCGTGAGGGTGCGAATATGAAAAGAATGAATGATAACCGCCGCCGCGTAGCACCTGCTGCCCCGGTGGAAGAAATTGAAGGCCAGCTGGAGGGCCGCAATGCGCTGACGGAAGCGCTGCGCAGCGGAAGAACCGTGGACAAGGTGTTTATCGCCGCAGGTGAAACAGACCGTGGCCTGCAGCGCCTTGCTGCCCAGGCGAAGGAGGCCGGCGCTGTGGTGGTCCCTGTGGACCGGCGGAAGCTGGATGCAATGTCCACTACCCATTCCCATCAGGGCGTTATCGCATTGGCGGCAGCCCACGAATATGCCACCATCGACGATATTCTGGAGGAAGCCGCAGCCCGTGGCGAAACGGCGCTGATCGTGATCTGCGATGAGCTGGCCGATCCCCACAACCTGGGCGCAATTATGCGCTCTGCCGAATGTGCCGGCGCCCACGGCGTGATCATCCCCAAGCGCAGAAGCGTGGGCCTGACGGCCACCGTTGCCAAGGCTTCCGCCGGCGCTATCGAGTATATGAAGGTCGCCAGAGTTACCAATATCAACAATGCCATCTCCGAGCTGAAGGAAAAGGGCGTCTGGGTATTCGGTACGGCTGCTGAGGGGTCTATCCCGATGTACAAGGCAGATCTGACCGGCCCTACCGCCATCGTCATCGGCAATGAAGGCCAGGGCATGAGCCCCCTGGTGCAGAAAAACTGCGATGTTACCGTGCATATCCCTATGAAAGGACAGATCTCATCTTTGAATGCTTCTGCCGCGGCGTCCATTCTGCTTTATGAAGCAGTACGCCAGCGTTTGGGATAAGGAGAGAAAGTAATGGACGACGAAAGAAAGGAATTGCAGCCTGAAGCCGACGATGCCTTCAGTCTGGAGGATATTCTGAAAGAATTTGGCGATCCTTCCAAGCCCTTTGAGCCGGAAGCGGATGTGCTGATCTGGGACGGAACGATCCCCACAGAGTCGGCGCAGAATGTTGCCTTCCCCTCGGATACCATTCGTATGGGCGATATTACCCGGGCAGTCCGGGAGCTCAGCGAAGCAAGCGATACCGAGCAAACGATGCGCTTTGCCCCCGTCGGCGGGGAAGAAGAGGAAGAGCCGAAGCCGCTGATCTACCAGCCGGTGGACGAGCCGCCCCGGGCAGAGCCCTACTCGGAGGAGTGGGAGCCGGAATATGAGCAGCCCATCAGCGAGTATGTCCCCCAGGAGCCTATTGTATTCCGCCCCAAGTCCCGCCTGCACGAGCTGAAGCACAAGCTGGTGGAGGGCCCGGAAAAGCGGTACTATCAGCTCTCTGAAATGGGCCTTGGCAAGCTGCAGGTGGCCATTTTGATCAATGTGGTGATCTTTGCGCTGGCGGCAGGCGCGGCGGTACTGTATACGCTGGATATGGTCAGCGCGGAGCGGATGCGGCTGCTGGTATTTGGCCAGTTTTTGGCGCTGATGCTGTCGGCGCTGCTGGGCAGCTATCAGCTGATTGAGGGCGTTGCGGATCTTCTGCACAAGCGATTTACCCTGAATACGCTGCTGGTATTCAGCGCCATCGCCTGCGCAGCGGATGCTGTTCTTTGCCTGCAGGTGGGCAGAGTGCCCTGCTGTGCGGCGTTCTGCCTGAATATGACGATGTCGCTGTGGAGCGCTTATCAGAAGCGCAGCACGGAGATCTCCCAAATGGACACGATGCGAAAAGCCACCCGGCTGGACAGCCTGGTCAGCACCCCGGATTATTACGAGGGCCTGCCCGGCGTTTTGCGGGGTGAGGGCCAGGTGGAAGATTTTATGGACAACTACAACGCCCCTGCCGGTGCGGAAAAGATCTTCTCCATCTATGCCCTGGCGGCGTTGGCGGCCAGTCTGGTGTCCGGCGCGGTTGGCGTGATCCTGGGCTCGGTGCATATGGGTGTCCAGGTGCTTTGCACCAGCCTGCTGGTGGCGACACCTGCCACGATGTTTATTACCCTGAGCCGGCCGATGGCGCTTCTGCAGCGTCGGCTGCATAAGCATGGCTCGGTGATCTGCGGCTGGAAAGGCGTGCTGGGACTGAGCAAGGCCCTGGCATTCCCTTTGAAGGACACGGATCTGTTCCCGATGGGCGCTGCCAAAATGAACGGCGTGAAGTTCTACGGCAGCCGCAATCCCGACGAAGTGGTGGCCTATGCCACGGCGCTGATCAATGCCGACGGCGGCACGATGGCGCTGCTGTTCCAGCAGCTGCTGGATAGCCGCAGCGGGTATCATTACGAGGCGGAAAATGTCCGCAGCTATGATGGCGGCATCGGCGGCGAAGTCCAGGGCGAAGCGGTGCTGGCCGGTACGCTGGCCTTTATGCAGAGTATGGGCGTGGAGATGCCGGAGGGCACACGGGTCAGCTCTGCGGTGTATGTTGCCATCGACGGGGCTTTGAGCGGCGTGTTTGCCATTACCTACAGCAAGGTCAAGACCTCTGCCGTGGGCTTGAATACGCTGTGTGCGTATCGTGGGCTGATCCCGGTGCTGACAACCAACGATTTTATGCTGTCTGACAGCTTTATCCGCAGCCGCTTCGGCGTCAACGTCAAGCGGATGGCATTCCCGGAGCGGGAAGTGCGGGATGCGCTCTCTCAGCGCCAGCCGGAGGAGGATGCGCCCGCATTGGCCCTGACCACCCGGGATGGTCTTGCCGGTATGGCTTACGCCGTTACCGGCTCAAGGGCTCTGCGCAGCGCCACAATGGTAGGCGCAGCGATCCATCTGATCGCCGGCATTCTGGGCCTTGTGATCATGCTGGTGCTGACCATCATAGGTGCGCAGGATCTGCTGACACCCACCAATATTTTGCTGTATGAGCTGATCTGGATGATCCCGGGTCTGCTGGTTACCCAGTGGACAAGGCTGGTATAAGATAACAAAAAACCGGTAGACTTTCGTGTCTGCCGGTTTTTATTATAGGGGCGGCGTTTCGCCGCCCGTGGGACGGGAGACCCGTTCCCTACAGGTAATCCTTTGGTGCGCGCAGAGGGTACGGCGAGCGAATGTGGGCATCCGCCCCTACGCAGGTTTATGGGCGGTTATGATTTGTGAAACGTGCTGGGAAAAAGAATGGGAAATTGTGTGTTTTGCACAGAAGAACAACTGTCCATCTGCCAATTTCACCAATTTTGCACTTTGACGAAAATTTACGTTGAAATCTTTAGCTGCTTCGTGTATAATTACCTTATTGCGGTGTGCGCACCGCTGAAAGGAGATTTGATTACCATGTACACAGCCAATTCCATTCGCAATATCTGCTTGCTGGGCCATAGCGGCAGCGGCAAGACTGCTCTGGCAGAAAGCTTGCTTTATATGACCGGTGCAATCGACCGTATGGGCAAAAACGCTGACGGCAATACCGTCTGCGACTTTGATCCTGAGGAGATCCGCCGTAACATTTCTATCTCCACCGCCGTTGTTCCTCTGGAGTACAAGAACGTGAAGATCAACGTCCTGGATACCCCCGGTGCATTCGATTTCTCCGGTGCGGTTATGGAAGCTCTGCGCGCTGCTGACGCAGCCATTCTGGTCTGCTCCGCCAAGGACGGCATCACCGTCGGCTTTGAGAAGGCCTGGAAGTACTGCGAAGAGCGGAATATGCCCCGCTTCATTTACATCTCCAAGGTAGACGAGGACAACTCCGACTACAATGCCACCTTCAACGCCCTGCGTGAAAAGTACGGCAACAAGATCGCTCCCGTGGTCGTTCCCATCTGGGACGGCAGCCGCAAGATCACCGGCATCATCGACGTGCTGAACAAGCGCGCCTACGAGATGAACAATCTCAAGCGTGTTGAGATCCCTGTTCCCGAGGACAAGGTATCTGTCGTTGAAGAGTTCAACGATGCCCTGAAGGAATCTGTTGCGGAAACCAGCGAAGAGCTGATGGACAAGTTCTTCGGCGGTGAGGACTTCACCTATGCCGAAATGATCAAGGGTCTGCACGACGGCGTTATCGACAGAACGCTGTATCCCGTTCTGTGCGGCTCTGCTATGACCTGCCTGGGCAGCTTGATGCTGATGGACCAGATCATCGACCTGTTCCCCAACCCCATCGAGGGCAACTATCATAAGGCCACCCTGGCCGACGGCACTACCGAGGAGTTCGTTGTTTCTCCCGGCGGCGTCCCCTCTGCATTCGTGTGGAAGACCGTTTCCGACCAGTTCGGCAAGTACTCCTTCATCAAGGTCCTGTCCGGTGAGATCACCTCTGACACCACTCTGGTCAACTCCCGTACCGGCGAAACTGAAAAGCTGGGCCGTCTGTACACTATGTGCGGCAAGAAGAATGCCGAAGTCAAGACCCTCAGCTGCGGCGACATCGGCGCCATTGGCAAGATGGACAAGGTCAAGACCGGCGATACTCTGTGCGATCCCCGCAAGGTGGTCAGCCTGAAGGGCATTCCCTACGCCCCCGCTTGCTACTCTATGGCCATCGCGCCCAAGACCCGCGGCCAGGAAGAAAAGGTCGGCACCGGTCTGAACCGTCTGAACGAAGAAGATCCCTCCTTCAGCCTGGTCAACAATGCCGAGACCAAGCAGCTGGTCCTCAGCGGCACCGGCGATCAGCAGCTGGATGTTCTGGTCTCCAAGCTGAAGTCCCGCTTTGGTGTGGATGCAGTCCTGAGCCCCGCTAAGGTCGCTTACCGCGAGAAGATCAAGAAGAAGGTAGAGGCCCACGGCCGTCATAAGAAGCAGACCGGCGGCTCCGGCCAGTTCGGCGACGTTTGGGTTCGCTTTGAGCCTCAGGAAGAGCAGGACGATCTGATCTTCGCCGAGGAAGTCTTCGGTGGCTCCGTTCCCAGAAACTTCTATCCTGCCGTTGAAAAGGGCATTCAGGAAGCTGTCCAGAAGGGCCCCCTGGCCGGTTACCCGATGGTCGGCCTGAAGGCTGTTCTGTACGATGGCTCTTACCACCCCGTTGACTCCAACGAAATGGCATTTAAGCTGGCCGCTATCCTGGCATTCAAGGAAGCTATGCCCAACGCCAACCCCACTCTGCTGGAGCCCATCGGCGCACTGGCAGTTACCGTTCCCGAGGATTACGTCGGCGACGTTATGGGCGATCTGAGCAAGCGCCGTGGCCGCCCGATGGGCATGAACCCCGATTCTGACGGCAACACCGTTATCGAGGCTGAAGTGCCTATGGCAGAGATGGGCAGCTACGCCATCGACCTGCGTGCAATGACCCAGGCTCGCGGCTCCTTCACCCTGAGCTTTGAGCGCTATGAGGAAGTCCCCAAGGCAAATCAGCAGAAGATCATCGACGACGCCAAGAAGGACGAAGACTAATTTTATAACGAAAGCGGTGCAACTTCGGTTGCACCGCTTTTTTATGTGGAAATCCGGGAAAAAGTGTGGTATAGTAGCAGTAAGAAATTGAGGCGAGGTGAGACCATATGCTTCCGCAGGCGTTTTTAGATAGAATGGAAAAGCAGCTGGGTGCAGATTACCCGGCTTTTTTGACGAGCCTGGAACGTCCCCGGGCGGTGGCACTGCGGTTTAATCCGCTGAAAGGGGAGCAGCCCAAGCTGGACTTTGTGGGGGAAAGTGTGCCCTGGGAGCCGATGGGCTACTACTACGACCCGGATGCTAGACCCGGTTTGCACCCTTATCACGAGGCAGGCGTATACTATTTACAAGAGGCAAGTGCTATGGCGCCGGTACAGCTTCTTGACCCTCAGCCCGGTGAAAAGATCTGCGATCTGTGCGCAGCGCCCGGCGGAAAGACCACCCAGATCGCCGGCCGGATGGCAGGGGAGGGGTTGCTGCTTTGCAATGAGATCAACCCCAAACGGGCAAAAATTTTGTCCCGGAATATCGAGCGTATGGGCGTTGCCAATGCGTTGGTCACCAATGAGCATCCGCAGAAACTTTCGCAGCACCTGCCGGAGTATTTTGACCGGGTGCTGATCGACGCGCCCTGCTCCGGCGAGGGAATGTTCCGCAAGGAAGAAGCGGCGGTAACGGACTGGAGCGTTGAGACCGTGGAAATGTGCGCCCGGCGGCAGGCGGAGATCCTGGATTCCGGCGCGGCGATGCTCCGCCCCGGCGGACGGCTGGTGTACTCCACCTGCACCTTTGCCCCGGAAGAGGACGAAATGGCGGTGGCGGAATTTTTGCGCCGGCATCCTGAATTTGAGCCGGAAGAGGTTACCGCGCCCTGGTTTGAAAAGGGGGAAAACGGTAGCTTCCGGATGTGGCCTCATAAGCTGCTGGGCGAGGGCCATTTTGCTGCAGTTCTTCGCAAAAAAGGAGAAAATGAAACAGAAACAGCCGAAAATCGCGGCGAAAAGTTACCTAATCTATGGCTGGATTTTGCAAAGCAGATGGGCATTCGGCTGCCTGATGGGCAGGCGATCCTCTTTGGAGAAAGCCTTTTCTGGGCGCCCCGGGAAATGCCCCAGCTGCGGGGACTGAAGGTCCTGCGTCCGGGACTTGAGCTGGGAACAGTGAAAAAAGACCGCTTCGAGCCTGCCCACGCCCTGGCACTGTGGCTGAGGGAATGCGCGAATACCGAGGATCTTGCAGCCGACAGCGAGAAAACCGCTGCCTATATGCACGGCGATGTGATCCCCTCGCAGAAAAAGGGCTGGTGTCTGGTTACCGTGGATGGCTTTTCTCTGGGCTGGGGAAAGGGCGATGGCCGGGTGCTGAAAAACCACTATCCCAAGGGATTGCGTCGAATGGGCTGAAATCGTACTTTACATAATCACAATTGTGTGATATAATTATGGAAACTATGGTAATAGTTTTTATTTTGATTTTTCACAAGGAGAGGATCATCCTTGGCTAGATATGAAATTTTGGGCGGCACACCTCTGAACGGTACGATCACCGTCAGCGGTGCGAAAAATGCCGCGGTGGCAATCCTGCCGGCGACGCTTCTGGTTGCCGGGCCTTGCCGTATTGAAAACGTACCGGATATTTCCGATGTGCGCATTCTGCTGACCATTTTGGAGCGGATGGGCGCTGACATCCAGCATCCGGAAGAGAATACTGTATTGATCGACTGCTCCGGCGTAACCAGTACCGAGCCCGATGCGGAATTGGTCAGGAAGATGCGCGCCAGCTACTATCTGATGGGCGCATTGCTGGGCCGTTTCCATAAGGCTCACGTGGCTCTGCCCGGCGGCTGTAATTTTGCCTCCCGTCCCATTGACCAGCACCTGAAGGGCTTTGCGGCTCTGGGTGCGGATGTGGAAGTTACGGACACCTATGTGGATCTGGCACCGGGTGCTTACGATCTGCAGGGCGGCCGTGTCAGTCTGGACGTTGTCAGCGTTGGTGCAACGGTGAACATTATGATCGCCGCGACTTTGCTTCCCGGCACGACTGTCATCGAAAATGCGGCGAAAGAGCCTCATATCGTTGACCTTGCCAACTTCCTGAACACCATGGGCGCCAATATCTCCGGCGCAGGTACGGATACGGTGAAGATCCGCGGCGTTGGGGCGCTGAGGGGCGGTACATATGCCATCATTCCCGACCAGATCGAGGCGGGTACATATATGGCGGCGGCTGTGGCCACCGGCGGCGATGTGCTGGTGCGCAACGTTATCCCCAAGCATATGGATTGCATCACCTCCAAGCTGGAGGAAATGGGTGCAGAGGTCATTGATTATGACGATGCTATCCGTGTCAGAGCCACCGGAAAGCTGCGCAATGCCACGGTCAAGACTCACCCCTATCCCGGCTTTCCCACGGATATGCAGGCACAGATCTGCGTTTGTATGGCGCTGGCATCCGGCACAAGCCGGCTGACGGAGAGTGTGTATGAGACCCGGTTCTTTGGCTATTGTTCGGAGCTGGAGAGTATGGGCGCAGATATCCAGATCAATGGCAAGACCGCCATCATCACCGGCACGCAGAAGCTCTACGGCGCAACAGTCAGCGCCCACGATCTGCGGGCAGGCGCGGCGCTGGTCATCGCCGGTCTGGCGGCAGAGGGTGTAACCTTTGTCAAGAATATCCACTATGTGGAGCGGGGCTACGAGCATCTGATCGGTAAGCTTACCGCCCTGGGCGCAAAGATCCGCAGAATTGAAGACTAAAAAAGGAGCGGCTAAGCCGCTCCTTTTTTGACAATCACCCAAAATCGTGCCTTCCAAGCCCTGCGCACCCAATATCCTCAAATGCACAAACTATTTCCTCTATTTTATAAAAGCATTCGTTGTCGTCAAGGCTGTCATCTTCGATGACGGCCTTGATTTTTTGCAGGGTTTGGTAACATATATTTTCTGTAACTTTAAGAATATCATCTTCATTGCAGGGAAACACAAATTGAATTTGTCCGTATGTCAAGGCGTGTGCAAATATTTCCTTGTACAATTCCATATTATCCTCCCAATAACAATAGGGGGATTATATCCCCTTGATTATGAGGATTATAAACCCCATAATAGAAAATGTCAAGAGAAAGGGGAGGGAAGAACTGTGATCATTTACGATAAACTCTGGATCACTATGGAAAGGAAAGGTGTTTCCACATATTGGCTTCGGGAGAAATGCGGTATTGACCGCAAAACCATTCGCCGACTTCGCGCCAACGATAACATTGAAACAAAGACTTTGAACAAGCTTTGCTGTGCGCTGGATTGCAAGCTGGAAGATATAGCACAGTTTATTCCTGATAAAAATGCAGACTAATCGTACACATAAAAAGGAGCGGCTAAGCCGCTCCTTTTCATTTAAAAAACAAAGCCTCCCCTGTGTAAGGGGAGGTGGATTCGCCGTAGGCGAAGACGGAGGGGTTGATCTGTTCGATCAGTTACAATCCCCCAGTCAGAAATCAAAGATTTCTGCCAGCCCCCTTTACACAAAGGGGCCGTTGAATAATGTTAGTCATATAGGCCGGCGGAGAGATACCGCTCGCCGGAGTCGGGGAACAGGGTTACGATGGTCTTGCCGGCAAATTCCGGGCGCTTGGCCAATTCCTTTGCGGCAAACAGAGCCGCGCCGGAGGAAATGCCGATAAGCAGGCCGTTTTTTTGCGCCAATTCCCGGGCTGCGGAAACTGCATCGGCGTCAGCTACCTGCAAAATCTCGTCAATGACGGTGGTATCCAATACCTCCGGCACAAAGCCTGCGCCGATGCCCTGGATTCCGTGTTTTCCGGCGCTATTGCCGGACAGCACCGCAGAGCCGGCTGGCTCAACGGCGATGATGCGAATGTCAGGGTTTTGGGATTTCAAATACCGACCCACGCCGGTAATGGTGCCGCCTGTGCCCACGCCGCAGACGAATGCGTCGATCTTGCCCTCGGTGTCTGCCCAAATCTCCGGGCCGGTGGTGGCAAAATGGGCTTCGGCATTTGCTTTGTTGCCGAACTGATCGGGAATGAAGCTGCTGGGCAGAGCAGATGCCAGCTCCTTCGCTTTGGCGATGGCGCCGGACATACCCTGTGCGCCGGGGGTGAGGGTAACCTCAGCGCCGTAGGCTTTCATCAGCAGCTGCCGCTCCCGGCTCATAGTGTCGGGCATTACGATGATGCAGCGATAGCCCTTGGCCGCAGCGATGGCGCAAAGTCCGATGCCGGTATTGCCGGAGGTGGGCTCGATGATGACGGTTTCCTTGGTCAAAAGACCGCGGTTTTCCGCGTCGGCAATCATAAAGGCAGCTGCCCGGTCTTTTACCGAGCCGGCAGGATTGCGCATTTCCAGCTTGGCCAGGATTCGGGCGTTATTATCAGACAGCTCCAGCAGCGGCGTGCTGCCGATGAGCTGCTGCATAGATGTGTAGATCATAGCGATTACCTCCGCACAAAGAGATTGCCTATATTATAGGATATAGCAAGTTATAAAGTCAATGGTGGCTGCATTGACTTTCCTAACAGAATATGGTATAAAACTGAAAAAGGAGGGTGCGTATGGATACGATGGAAAATCAAATCGCAAAAATTGTTGACACCATCCTGGCGGACTATGATGGCGGCCGGGATATCGACCGGATTGACCTGCACTGTCAGCCGGATCGGGATGTTGTTGTCGATATGATCGAAAAGCTCCGCCGCATTGTATTCCCCGGCTTCTCCCGGGAGAAGAATTACCGTATTTATAATGCAAGACACAACCTGTCTATGCTGATGGAAGATGTAATGTATAACCTCAGCCGTCAGATCGCGCTGATCCTGGGAGATGAGGAAAAGGGAAAGGCGCTGAGCCTGGAATTCTTCACCCAGATCCCCAAGGTTCGGGCGATGGTCCAGACGGATCTGCAGGCCGCCTTTGACGGCGACCCTGCTGCCAGCGGCAAGGAGGAGATCATCTTCTCTTATCCGGGCCTGTTTGCCATCACGGTGTACCGGCTGGCCCACGAGCTGCACAGTCTAAACGTTCCTATGATCCCCAGAATGATGACGGAATATGCCCACAGCGTTACCGGCATCGACATTCATCCCGGTGCGGCCATCGGGGAGTATTTCTTCATTGACCACGGCACCGGCATCGTCATCGGTGAGACCACGGTGATCGGCAAGAATGTGAAGATCTATCAGGGCGTTACCCTGGGCGGTCTGTCCACTAAAGGCGGACAGAGCCTGCGGGGAAGCCGCAGACATCCCACCATTGGGGACAATGTTACCATCTATGCCAACGCCACTATCTTAGGCGGCGAGACGGTGATCGGCAGCGGCAGCGTCATCGGCGCCAGTGCGTTTTTGACAGAGTCCGTCGCACCGGACACCCGGGTCAGCATCGAAAGCCAACCCCTGCGCTTCCGGACAAAACCTTAACAAAAAACCGGCGTACATCGTACGCCGGTTTTTGCTTTTAGTCTTCAAATGTCAGGATGTCCTTGTAACGCTCCTTGAAAATGCCGTAAACGGCATCCAGGATCGCTTCGTCGGAAACGGACAGATAGTTTTCGTTCTCCTCGTCCACAGGCTCGACTTCCAGAATGACGATCTCGGTGGAAATCTCGTCAGCGGGCATCAGCACCAGGTATTCCTTGCCCTCGTACTCAATGCAATCGAGATACTCGAAATCGGTGTCAACGCCGTTCTCGTCAGTCAGGGTCAGAATGCTGGACTGTTCTTCTTCGGGCAGCAGTTCCTTGTCTTCCATAGTGAAATTCTCCTTTTCGTATCATAATTTCTGAAATCATTATAGAATAAGCCGAATCTGTTGTCAAGTGCAGGGGCGAGCATTGCGGCACGGACGATATATCAGAGCCTGTTGCTGTATGATTTCCCCGGTTTTCTGCAAAAACTGATCAAAAAATTGGAAAATTAAGAAAAATTTTATTGCACTTTTGCCCGCTTGTGGTTTATAATTACTCCGTATTGAAATATACTCGGGGCGTAGGCCCTATGTAGTATTTAGGAGGTCCGTCAATGAACAAGTTTGCTAGAATTGTCGCAATTATCTTGCTTGTGGGAATGATATTGGCACTGGTTTTGCCGTATATCCACGCAAATGCGGCAGAAACGAATGCCGATCTGTGGGTCGATCCCGTTAACGGCAAGGACACCAACGCCGGCACAACAGAAAGCACCGCGCTGAAGACCATTCAGGCTGCCAAAAGCAAGGCGGCATCTTTGAGCGCCAGTGGTGACGTAGTGGTCATCCTGAAGGGCGGCGTATATGATGCAACCACGCCGATCGTGTTCAGCGCTTCTGACTCCGGCCAGAATGGCAACACCATTACATATCGCGCCGCGGAAGGCGAGGAAGTGCTGATCTCCGGTGGTCAGAAGCTGACCGAATGGACACTTTACGACGAGGAAAACAATATCTACGTTGCGGATATTCCCACCTCTGCAAAGCTGACCCGCCAGTTCTATGTGGACGGTGAGCCCCAGCCTTTGGCTCGATTGGAGAATTCCCCCACGGATTGGGAGGAGATCACCGGCGGCTTCTCCGTTTCTGAAAAGTACAATCTGAAGGATCTGTGGCATCCGGAATATGTGGAGCTGAACACGCTGTACCTGTGGTATCACAGAGTGGAGCATTTCACCGACATCAACAGCGACGGCACCGAGATCTACGAGAACAGCGACTGTATCCCCACCTGGATCGCCAATGACTATCTGTTCATTGATTGCGCCGGCGAGTGGTACATCGACCGGGACACAAATAAGATCTACTACAAAGCCGAAGGCACCATGGACGGCAAGGAAGCCTATGTTCCCGTTACCGAGCAGGTCATCCAGATGGACTACGCCTCCAACATCACCTTTGAAGGCATTACCTTCTCCCACACCTCCTACACCCACACCAGCGAAAACCGCTATCTGGATCAGCAGGCCAACAGCCACTACTATGATGACGCCTGGCATCAGATTCCCGGCGGCATCCGGCTCACCGGCTGCACCGGCATCACCTTTGACGGCTGCGATATCCGCAATATGGGCACCGCCGGCATCCAGATCCGCAGCGATGAGACGGCAACGAGCGACGCCAACAGCATTCTCAACTGCCGTATTTACGATATTTCCTACAGCGGCATCATCGTGTCGGAGATATTTGCCCACGATGGCTATGAAAGCTATCAGCTGGTCACAAATACTACCATTAAAAACAATCTGATCACCCGTATCGGTCTGGATATGTTTGATTCTCCCGGTATCGTTGCCACCTATACCAACGGCACCGTGATCGACCACAACGAAATTTCCTACTGCCCCTATTCCGGCATCAGCCTGGGCTGGGGCTGGGCGGACGAGGAAGAAAGCGACAATACGGCGGCAATGAACGATCTGGGCGACGCCACCGTTACCAACAACTATATCCACGATGTGTGTAAGACCAACTACGACGGCGGCGCATTCTACTCTCTGGGCTGGAATGAGGGCACCGTGGTTTCCGGCAACTACATCTACAACTCCGGCGATGGCGACAGCAACGGCGAGATCGGCATCTATCTGGATGAAGGCTCCTGCTATATGGAGGTCTGCGACAATGTGGTTGGCGGACAGAGCAGCTACTGGCTGCAGATGTACTACTCCAATATCCACGATAACTACTGGCACGATAACTATTACGACGCCGATCTCAGCAGCTACAACAACAGCAGCACCAATACGATCACAAGCAACACCGCTGTCTCTGATGGCGATTTCACCCAGTATTCCGGCGCTGTTTCCATTATTGACAATGCAGGATTGACGGACGGGAGCATAAAGGACGGTATGTGGGAGGGCTTCGCAAGTCAGCACGATATCGTTCAGGGCTTCTACGCCAACAATGACCGCTACATCAAGCCCACTGCCGGCTGGACCAACGTCTCCGTACCCGGTCAGGTGAGCAATACGGTCTACGATACCATCAACAACACCGTCAATATCGTTGTCGATGACAGCGTGGATATTACGGCGCTGGCCTTGAGCTTCGACCTTCTGGAGGGCTGGACCTCCGACATAGCTTCCGGCTCCGTGCAGGATTTCACCGATCCCGTTACCTACACCCTGAAATACGGCGGCAACACGGTATACTGGACGGTTACCGTCAATCAGCAGATCAGCACCGACGACGAGATCAGCGGCACAGAGGTCGATCTGTCCGGCGCGTTTACAAGCAGCAGCAACTGGACCACTGCCCCCAGCAGTGTTTCCGGCGGTGTGATGACCCATAATAGTTTTTCTTCCTATACCGGTCAGAAATTCAGCCAGGATTCTATCTTTGAATTCGACCTGATGATCCCGCTGGATGTGGAGAAGGAATGGGTCGCCTTTGCCATTAAGACCCAGACGCCGGGTACCATATGCATCAGCGGCGGTACGGAGTACTACGTCGGCTTCAACACCGACGATGTGGAGGTGCAGAAATTCGTCAATGGCACCCGTACCGTATTCTACGGCGATGTAGACGGCTTTAACTCCACCTACGGCGTACTGCCCAACAATTTCTTTACCCCCGATGAATTCCACAGCATTCGCGTGGGTGCCATCAATGTCACCGGCGGCGTCAGATTCTTCCTGTATGTGGACGGAAATCTGGTCTTTGACTTTGTGGATTTCGCCGACACCATTACTGCAGACGGCTATTTCTCTGTCTACGGTATGACCAAGAGCATCAACCTGCGCGCTTTCACTGACATTCAGAACATCCCCGACAGAACCCGTCTGGACAAAGCCATCGAAACCGCTAAGAGCATCAAGGCCACAGATTATACCGCAGAAAGCTACCGCGATCTGCAGGCAGCTTTGACAGAGGCGGATGAGATCCTCGCTGCTTACGGCGGCGTTAGCCAGGCGATGGTGGATGAAGCCTGCGCCGTGATCACCGCGGCATTGGATGCGCTGGAGATGGAAGGCTCCGGCGGCGGTACCACGGATCCCACGGAGCCCGAGGAACCCAGCACTCCCATTTATACCCAGATCAGCCTGACCGGTACCGTGATCGGCTGCTGCTCTACCAACTCTGCAAGCCAGAGCGATCCTTCCAAGCTGTCCTGGTATTCCGACGACAGGCCCACCTGGCGTGATCTGAATTTCTTTGTGGATGGAAACACGACGAATCAGGTAAACTGGGGCGTTGATTCCGGAGAAAGAGCGGACGTCTATCTGGATCTTTCTAACAACGCTGACGGCTATACGACGGCAGATCAGCTGAAGGTTTATAGCGGCGGCTATGTGGAAGTTTCTGAGATTACGGTGATATTGTTGCTGACAGACGGCTCTACGGTGGAGCAGACCTTTACCACCAACTGGTCTACCGGCAGCGCAGGTGACGATGTTCTGGTTTATACCTTTGATCAGACCTATGATCTGGTAGGCCTGTACATTTGGGAGTCTGAAAACGAGTATGCTTCTATTGGCGAAATCGAGTTATGGAAGAACACAAACAGCGGCTCCGTGACGGATCCTACGGACCCCACCGATCCTACCGATCCTACCGAGCCCACCACTGCACCGACGGAGCCTACGGTTACCCCCACAGTTCCGGCGACGGGAACCTGGCTGGATCAGATTCCCGCATCTTCCATTACGCCACATGTTGGTGATTATCTTAATGGCAACCTTGATGACCTGAATTCCGGTGTTTCCGGTGAAGAAGCTTATCTGAACGATGCCCACGTGGGCACTGCCGGTTGGATCGGCACAAGCGGTCAGGCTTCCAACAAGATTCAGGCTGTCCTGTTTGAACTGAACGGCACCAAAACCATTGGTGGCGTGGAACTGACTGCCAGAGACGGCGACTATATTACCGAGTTTGACATCGAAGTCAAGGATACCAACGGCATCTGGCAGACCGTTAAGAGTGTTACAAGCAATCCGTTTACAGACGGTTACACGGTAAAGCTCACCTTTGATCCCGTGGTAGGTACGGATGTCCGCATTCTGGTCTACGATTATGTGGGCAGCTCCAATGACTATCCCATGCTGATGGAAATCGCCCTTTTCGAGGTTAAGACCGGCACAATTCTTCAGCAAATTCCCGTTACAAGCGTAACGGCCAACAAATCTCCCAGTCCCAGCCAGCATACGGTCGACAAGATCTTTGACGGCGACAAGAAGGAAGGCATCTTTGCTGTTGCGTCCGGATCTTTGCCGGTTCAGATCGTAGCCAACCTGACGGATGCGGATGGCAATCCCAGCAATATCTGCAGAATGAAGCTGTTTGCGTATGATGATGACCGCTATACGGCCAAAAGCATCACCGTAGAAGTGCAGACAACCCAGGACGGCGCCTGGACGAATATCTATTCTGGTAACGCCTACACACTGGGCTTTATTGATACCTTCGTTTTGGATTTCGATCAGGATTATGATGCGTATGCTCTGCGTCTGACGGTTAACTCCACCATCAGCGGTTATCTGATCATTCCCGAAGTGGAATTGTACGGCTATGAATATGTGGAGGCTGCGCCTGACACGATCCTGGTTGGGGCATCCTACAGCATCCACCTGATCGAGCCCTGGGCCCTGCGCACCAACATCCTGTTTGCGAAGAACACCCCCGACAATTTGATCCCCGTATCCACCTTCACTGAGTATGGTGCATATGCCATCATTGGCAACAAGTTTGATGGTTCTACGCTGGAAGAGTTGATTGCCGATCCGGATACGGTGGAATACACCTCCGAGGCGGGCACTATCAGCCCCAGCTCCAGCAATCCGGAAACTACGGTGTGCTTTGACTTCTACGACGGCTTGTATTCCTATAATCTGGATGAGAGCATCTACTGGGCAGCCTACTATGTGGACGCTAACGGTGTGATGCACTACACCAGCGTTCAGGAAAAGACGCTGATGGAGATTGCAAATTCTCTGCTGGATAAGGGTACTGTTTCTGCAGAAGAAAAGGCAGTTCTTCAGAGCATGAAGGATCTGAAGGATGCCGTTATCGCACTGCGCGGTGAGGATGCAGATCTGGGCAACACCTACGCACCCGGCGCAGCCAATACCGGCAGCCTGGGCGAGAGAAACACCGGTTATGCATTTGGCACATCCTACCAGATGAAGCTGATCGAGCCTTGGGGCATCCGGGTCAGAGCGCTGTTCTACAACACGGAAGCCGCAGCATATGCGGACTATGAGAACGCGGATGACTACGGTATGATCTTCTTCCACGACAAGGATAACAAGTACGGCGGCACCATGACCACAGCCCAGATGAGCGCAGAGACCGAGGCAAAGGTCTACAGCAAGCTCCACGGCAACGCGACCATTGGCGGAAGCGGCATTGTTGCGGTCTACGATCACGAGATCTACACCTACCAGCTGGATAGCAAGCTGTACTGCCTGCCTTACATTGTTGTGGATGGCCAGTACTACTATCCCTCCAATGTGATCTGCTATAACCTGCTGGACGAGATGGTGGCGTTCTCCAACAACACCGATCTGTCCGCAGAGGAAATCGCAGTCTTTGAGGCGATGATCAATTACTATAACTGCGCTATTTTGCAGCAATCCGTTGCAGGAGCATCGCATAATTGGGCTGAAAGAAGCTTAGCAGAAGCGGTTGCGGATTTTCAAGAAAAGCACGCAGGGACAAGCTTGGAAAGTGCGTACGGTCAATATGAGAACCATACCGAGTTTCTGTGTAAGCAATGTTCTTCCTGCATGACAATTGATGTAGAATCGATTCGTTATATGTACAGTCAGCAGGAAATCGCAGAAAAAATGCTGGCGCTTATCAATGCGGAAAGAGAGAAACTGGGCTACGATTCCTTAGAGCTGACAGTAGATAACCAGCTGATGCAATTCGCAGATGTGAGAGCGGAAGAGATTTCGACGAAGTTTGACCATTCGGGCTCCGATGTCGGCGGCGCGGCAGAAAATATTGCGGTGGGCACAAGCAGTTCTGCGTATAATGATGCGATTCAGTTCTTTTTTGACAGTTTCTACGCATCTGCCAATGGATACAAGGAAAATATGTTGGCGGAGGATGCCAAATATTTTGGCTGCGACATCTATTGGGATGGCTCTTCGCTATACTGTGTACAGCTGTTTTGGACGGAAGCAGACAAGTCCTCCTACGACGATCTTACATTTACTCCCGTGACGCGATTCCTGGTTGCATCGGATTCCCATATCATGTCTGACGGGGATGCACAATGCCAGCGAATTACAAAAATGTTCAACGAGGTCTACGCGCTGAGCAACGCGAATCAATATTACAAAAATCTTGATGCCGCTATTTTTGCCGGCGATCTGACGAATACCGGCACAACAGCCCAATTCGAAGCTTTTGCAGAGACTACGGAAAACGCTTTGCAGGGCGACACACAACGACTTGCCGTTGTTGCAAAAAGCCACGATTGCGATAGCATGGGGACCAATACGATCGCGTATTTTTCCAATTTGCTGGGACAGTCCAGTGATTTCCACGTAGTCATCAACGGATACCATTTGATCGGTATCTCTGCTTCCGATACCAGCGCGCAATATACCAGCGCACAGGTAGAATGGCTGGATGCCCAGCTTCTGGAAGCGACCCAGGATGCGCCCGAACAGCCGGTCTTTGTGTTCCAGCACGAGCATATTTCCGATACGGTCTTCGGCAGCTATGACCAGGACGGTTGGGGTATAGATACCTTCAGCGCAGTGGTGGAAAAATATCCGCAGGTAATTGATTTCTCCGGCCACTCTCACTATCCGGCAAATGATCCGCGCAGCATCTGGCAGGGCACTTACACAGCTGTTGGAACCGGCGGCTTGTATTATGCGGAATTCACCGTAGATGATGAAAACTGCATTCATCCTGACGGGTATGATACAGTTGCCCAGGCGCTGATCGTAGAGATCGATGCGGAAAACCGCGTGCTTATCAAAGTGCTGGACGTCACCGCAAACACAATTCTTTGCTCCTATCTGGTTGATAATGTTACTTCTGCCACCAAGGAGAAATATTCTCACGAGGTAAGAGCGGATGCGGCCGAGGCGCCCACCTTTGCCGATAATGCGCAGTTGACGGTGCAAGAATCCGGAACGACCACCCAAATCACGGTGCCGCAGGCAAGTGTTGTTGCGAACAGCGGCAACGAAGTGTACTTATATCGCCTGACGGTGACGGATGCAAGCGGCAACGTTGTGCTGACGGATTGGGAGCTTTCCAAGTATTATCTTGCAGACCGTCCCGATTCCATTACATTTTCCGTTGAGCTTCCCAGCAATGCAAAGTATATTTCGGTTGCCGCGGAAGATGTATGGGGACATTTGAGCGAACCGCTTACAGCAGGTATATAGTAGAATGAGACCCTGCCCACTGAGGAAACGGCGGTCTTTAACGCAATGCTCCAGATGTACAAAGACATTTTGATGCACCGCGGTCAAGACCAATAAAGCGATATTGAAAAGCCCCTCTGCGGCAATTGCTGCAGAGGGGTAAATTTTGTGCTTTTTTGTTGGATCTTTGCGGAAATGCTTGATTTTCCCCAAAAAGGAGTATATAGTTATTATGGAAAGATTTTATGCTCTGTTGCGGTGTGATGCAGAGTAACTTAGAAAAAGGAGAGATAACAATGAAGAAAAAGATAGCGTTATTGCTGGTTTTGGCGCTGATCCTCAGCTTCATTCCGGTGATCACTGTCAACGCGGCCACAACGGTCAGCTACCAAAAGATCAGCACGCTGGATGAACTGACCACCGGCAAGTACGTTATGGTGCTTGATTCTGGCTACGCGCCAACTGTTTACGATAGCACCGGTTGGTTGCTGGTTGGCCAGCCTACGATCTCCGGTGATGAGATCACGGAAGCTAATGCGACCGGATACATTTGGGACTTGACCGTTGACGACACGGGTGTCGCTCTGACAGATGCCAATGGTGTATCCATTAAGCCCAAGGGAACCAATACCAATGGTATTAGCAGCGGCAGTCATGCTTGGGCTGTGTCCTGCTCTGATGGCGCTTTTAAGTTTACGGGCGGCACGGGTTATACTGTTACCCTGGCTGCAAATAAGAATTCCAGTTATAAAATCCGTGCATACAAGGACTCAACTGCTTCTAATACTACAAATTACCCCAGCGATTTTACTCTGTACAAGCTGGTGGAAACCGAGGGGGAGGAACCTACCACCGAGCCTGTTACCGAGCCTGTTACCGAGCCTGTTACCGAGCCCGTAACCGAGCCTGTTACTGAGCCCGTAACTGAGCCTGTTACTGAGCCCGTAACTGAGCCTGTTACTGAGCCCGTAACCGAGCCCGCCAGCGGCAATGTTTACACCAAGATCACCAGCCTGGACGAGCTGAGTACCGGCAAGTATGTTATGGTGCTGGGCAACGGCTATGCACCCAGTACATTGAGCGGCTCCTGGGTCCTTTCCGGCACTCCCACCGTTGATGGCGACACCATTACGGAGGCCAATGCAGCCGGCTATATCTGGGATCTGACTGTTGACGGCACCTCCGTTGTTCTGACAGATGCAAACGGCGTGTCCATCGCCCCCAAGAGCGGTGATACCAATGGCATTCAGTCCGGCACTTACAGCTGGGCAGTAACCTGCACCGACGGCACTTTCCAGTTCGCCGGCACCGGCTCTGACACCACTGTTCTTGCTGCCAATTCCGGTTCCAGCTATCAGTTCCGCGCTTACAAGAGCTCCACTGTCTCCGGTAACCCCAATGGCTATCCCAGCGACTTCACCCTGTACAAGCTGGTGGAAAAGACTGCCGAGCCGGAGACGACGATGGCCGGCGTGTCTTACAGCATCCGTCTGATCGAGCCCTAGGCACTGCGTACCTTCGTTACCTTCGCATCTGCACCCGATGCACCTGTCGGCCTGGAAAACATCACTTCCTACGGCGCTTATGCCATCATCGAGCACAAGTTTGACAATGCGGAAACCGCAACTGTGGAAGACCTGATCGCCGATGATGATACCAAGGCATACACCTCCTCCGCCGGCGATATCTACCCCGGCGGCAGCGACGAGGCCACGACTGTGGAATTTGACTTCACGGATGAGCTTTACACGCACCGTCTGGGCGAGAAGGTCTACTGGGTCGCATACTATGTCGATGTCAACGGCGTAACCTACTACACCTCCCTCAACTCTACGACCATCGTAGCCGTTGCTGAAACTGTCAGCGGACAGGATACTGTCTCCGACGAGGAGAAGGCAGTCCTTTCCAGTATACAGACTCTGAAGCAGGCTGTTGTTGACTTCAGAGGTGAGGGCCTTGGCGGCAGCAAGTATCCCGCAGGTGTTACCGTTGGAAACAGCGGTATCAGCTTCAATCAGAATGGTGCAACCGGCACTTACAGATTCGGTACGATCCACCAGATCCGCCTGATCGAGCCCTGGAGCATCCGGGTGACGCTCTACATCCAGGACGCGGCAACCGAAACAAGCATTGATTTTGCCGGTGAAAACGTCCATTACGGTATGATCTTCTACCACGACAAGGACAATACCTATGCTGACGGTATGTCTATTGCTGAGATGATCGCCGAGAGCAACGCGCTGGTATACAGCAGCAGCACAAGCAATCTGAGTCTGGCGACCGACAGTGTGATTGCTGTTTACGACAAGGGTATCTACACCTATCAGCTGGATACCAACCTGTATTGCCTGCCTTATGTTGAGATTAACGGCGACTACTATTACCGCAGCAGCGTCATCTGCTGGAATCTGAAGAACGAGATGGTAACATTCTCCCAGGATACCACGCTGAGCGAAAAAGAAATTGCGGTCTTCAATGCAATGATCGACCTGCACGAAAAGACCATCGCCTACCGCAAGACCAAATAACAAAAAAGCCCCTCTGCTGCCGCAGAGGGGCTTTTTATTTTTTAGACATATCAGACTTTGTCCGGTTTTTCTTTTTTGCGCTGGTTGCGGATACGGCGGCGCTCTTCGCCACGCTCCCAGGCCAGATGCTCATCCTCCGTTTGCAGGGTAAGCTTCGGGACTTGGACGGGCTTGTCGTTTTCATCCAGCGCCACCATAATGAAATGGGCGTTGTTGATCCATTCCCGCTGCCGGTCTACATTTTCCACGTAGGTATCCACGCAGACCTCCATCGAGGTAGAGCCCACCCAGGTGATTTTTCCCTTAATGACCACCATATCGTTTTGATATGCGCCGTGCAGGAAGGTCAGATTGTCCACAGACGCCGTTGTTACGTTGCACATAGAGTGCCGTTTGGCAACGATGCCTGCCACCTCGTCAATCCATTGCATCAGAATGCCGCCGAACAGACGGTTTGCGCCGTTTAAGTGGTTGGGCCGCACCACGTGGACAGTTTCCACCCGGGAGTCATCCACAGTTTTCGAAATCATACGCAGTTACCTCGTTTCCTGATGTTGTGGTTATTATACCATCAGGAGACGAAAAAGCAACATTTTCTTTAGAAATTGGCGACTTCGGAGGCTTTCAGCTGCAGCTGGAGCTTGTCTGCGATCAGAGCGATGAACTCACTGTTCGTAGGCTTGCCTTTCGTATTGCTGACTGTGTATCCAAAGAAGCGCTGCAGGGTGTCCAAATCGCCTCTGTCCCAGGCAACCTCGATGGCATGGCGGATGGCCCGCTCCACTCGGGATGGCGTGGTCTGGAAGGTCTTTGCCACCTGGGGGTACAACACCTTGGTAATGGCGTTGATCACGTCCATATCGCCTACGGCGATAATGATCGCTTCCCGCAGATACTGGTAGCCCTTGATGTGGGCAGGTACGCCGATCTCGTGAATGATCCCTGTAACCATAGATTCGATGCTGCGCTTGTCGTTGGAGCGGGCAGGCGCGATCCGCAGGTTCTCCCCACCACGGATCTCCTCCAGCCGCTCGACGAGCGCGCTCATATCGCAGGGCTTCAGCATCAGATATCTGGCGCCTAAGTTTGCCGCTGCGTTGGCCACATAATCGGTGATGAAGCGGGATGTTGCCAGGGTTACAGGCTTCTTGTCCATACGGTCAATGGCCTTCAGAACGCTGATGCCGTCCTTTTTCGCCAGCATCAGATCCAGCACCAGAACATCCGGCTTCAGCTGCTGGATCTTGAGAATGGCCTGCTCCCCATCAGCAGCCGTCCCCACTACCTGAAATCCACCCGCCTGCTTCAGTGCCGCACAAAGGCTGGCACAGAATTCTTCTGCTGCGTCCGCAATAAATACAGTTTTCAAATGATCCATAACTTCCTCTCCTGTTATTTGCAAAATATTCCCCGGAAAACCGCGGCGAACCTACCGCGGTGCGACAAATAAATACTAGCATAAAGCGTCCGTTTTTGCAAGGAAAAACCGGAACAATCGCTCGTCTAAAATCGCCAAAATTCGACAAAAACACAAAAAGTGCAAACATTTCGACAAAATTCGACAAAATGTGTACATTCCCCATTCCGCGGTTGACGGGAAGCGCCGCGTGATGTAAAATAGATTTAAGAAAAATTACGCAGGAGGAACGAAAATGGATAAGAAAACCAAGGCGTTTATATCCTTTTTGGATGCATCCCACAGCGTATACCACGCTGCGCAGAATTTGACGAAACTGCTGCGGGATGCCGGCTATACCCAGCTCTCTGAGGGGGAAAAGTGGACCCTTGTGCCCGGCGGAAAGTATTACCTGATCCGGGGCGGCACGGCGGTGATCGCATTCCGCATTCCTGCAGGAAAAGTCAAGGGCTTTATGCTCAGCGCCAGCCACAGCGATCGCCCGACCTTTAAGATCAAGGAAAACCCGGAGCTTTGCGGCACCTACACCCGCCTGGCAACGGAAAAATACGGCGGTATGCTGATGGCAACCTGGCTGGACCGTCCGCTGTCGGTGGCCGGCAGGGTAGTGGTAGAGACGGACGACGGCGTGCAGAGCAAGCTGGTGGATATCGACCGGGATCTGCTGCTGATCCCCAATGTGGCCATCCATATGAACCGCACCGCCAATGACGGCTATAAGTGGAATCCCGCGGTGGACACTCTGCCTCTGGCAGGCGGCAAGAACGCCAAGGGCAAGCTGGACCAGCTCCTGAAAAAGCAGGCCGGCGGCAAGATCCTGGGCCACGATCTGTATCTGTACATCCGCCAGAAAGCAAGCGTTTGGGGCGTGGATAAGGAATATATCTCCGCTGCCGCGCTGGACGATCTGGCCTGCGCTTGGTGCTGCACCCAGGGCTTCCTGAATGCCAGAGAAACCGAGAGCATTCCGGTGCTTTGCGTATTTGACAGCGAGGAGGTTGGCTCTGCGTCGGTGCAGGGCGCGGCTTCTCGTCTGCTGGAGGCTACCATCAAGCGCATCTGCGCGGAGAGGGAACTGGATGAGCAGCGCCTGCTGTCTGATTCCTTTATGATCAGCGCGGACAACGGCCACGCGGTGCATCCCAATCATCCCGAATTTGCCGACGCCACCAACGCACCGGTGGTAAATGGCGGCGTGGTGCTGAAATTCAATGCCAACCAGCGCTATACCACCGACGGCGTTACTGCTGCGATCTTCCGCAAGATCTGCCAAAAGGCAGGCGTCGCGGTGCAGACCTACTGTAACCGGGCGGATATTCCCGGCGGCTCTACCTTGGGCAATATCTCCCTTTCTCAGGTCAGCGTGCCCACAGCGGACATCGGCCTGCCCCAGCTGGCGATGCATTCGAGCTACGAGACTGCCGGTGTGCAGGACGTGCTGGATCTACTCAAAGCAATGACGGAATACTACAGCACCACGCTGGAAAATGCAGGGGAAGGCTACACCCTGAAATGATCGGCGAAATTACCAAAATTGCGACATCAAAACTGTGCGAAACGACGGTTGCAAGAAGTTGCAAAATATGGTATGATTTGTGTATCCAGGTGGATTATGCCTACTCCACAAAAATAGGTATCGTTCACTAAAATAAAGGAGGATAAAAACCGTTGGACTCACGGTGCGGCAGTGTGGAGACCTGTCGTAATGCTTCCGGAATTTTACCGTCCGGAATGCGAGGATGCACGCGGAATGCCCGGTGCATTTAGAGTCAAGAAAGTATGGCAACTGTAACCCTGAAGAATATCAAGAAGATCTACCCCTTCAACGGCGACGACATGAAGCCCAAGAAAAAGAAGAAGGGCGCCGAGCCCGAGAAGAAGGTAAACCTGCAGATCACTGACAAGGGCGTCGTGGCTGTTCAGGAGTTCAATCTCGAGATCGCTGACAAGGAATTCATCGTTCTTGTCGGTCCTTCCGGCTGTGGTAAGTCCACCACCCTGCGTATGATCGCCGGTCTGGAAGAAATCTCTGAGGGCGAGCTGTACATCGGCGACCGCCTGGTCAACGATGTTGCACCTAAGGATCGCGATACCGCGATGGTCTTCCAGAACTACGCTCTGTACCCCCATATGACTGTTTATGACAACATGGCTTTCGCTCTGAAGCTGCGCCACACTCCCAAGAAGGAGATCGAGGCTAAGGTGCATCAGGCTGCTGAGATCCTGGACATCACGGACTATCTGAACCGTAAGCCCAAGGCTCTGTCCGGCGGTCAGCGTCAGCGTGTTGCAATCGGCCGTGCCATCGTCCGTGATCCCGCTGTTTTCCTGATGGACGAACCCCT
>JAFTUO010000015.1 GCA_017466215.1 Oscillospiraceae bacterium
CCCTCTCCGTCACGGCATTCGCCGTGCCACCTCGAAGCAATCCCTCTCCGTCACGGCGTTCGCCGTGCCACCTCCCCCAGAGGGGGAGGCAAGGGGTGCGACAAAGAGTATAAAAAAGAGATGCCAAACGGCATCTCTTTTTGTGTGCAACAAAAATGTCATTGCGAACCAGTGACCGAAGTCACTGGTGTGGCAATCCCCCAAACGGTGGGGAAAGACTCCTGAATCCAGGGGATTCCCACGCCAGTGTGCGCACTGGCTCGGAATGACACAACTGTTTTGCTTATACTTCAAATTCTTTGACCACTTCGGTGGGGCCTTCCAGCCAGAGGGCGGAAACGGCGGCGTTTTCGCCTTCGACGGTAACGGCCAGATCGCCGCCGGGGTTTTTGACGGTCAGCTTGCCGCCGGGCAGAAGTCCGCGAAGCCACAGCACCACCGCGGTGGAGGCGCTGCCCGTGCCGCAGGCCAGCGTGTAATCCTCCACGCCCCGCTCGTAGGTCAGGATGCGGACGGTTTTTTCGTCCAGCCAGGTGTAAAGATTTGCATTTGCGCCCTTGGGGAACGCCGGATCAAAGCGAAGCGCTTTTGCTTTTTCCCGCAGCGTCTCCCGCATATCCCAATTAAGACCCGGAATTTCCGTGACTGCGTGGGGTACGCCGGGATCGCCCAGCTCCACATAGGCGGCGTCGGCTTTTCGGTGCAGATCGACAACGCCGGGGTTATTCAGCTTCACCAGATATTGGCTTTCGCTCAACCGCTGACCGCAGACGATGCCGGCATCGGTTTCCACGCTCATTTTCTCGCCGGCGATGCCGTTTTCAAAGGCAAAGCGGCAGATGCAGCGGCTGCCGTTGCCGCACATTTCGCCCCGGGAGCCGTCGGCATTATAGAAATGGAGCTTGAAATCCGCGATCTGCGACCTGTCGATGGCCATAAAGCCGTCAGCACCGGTGAGTTTACATAACTCCAAAGCCAATTGGGTGTAGTCAGGCGCAAGACCGCGGGCGTCAACCACTGCGAAGTCGTTTCCGGCGCCGTTCATATACCAAACTTTCATAAAACTCCTTAGCCCAGAATGGACTCCATATTGTAAAGACCCTTCGGCTTGCATTCAATGAAGCGGGCGGCATCCACCGCGCCGTCGGCCAGCATCGCCCGGGTGATGGCATCGTGGCGCAGGGTCAGGCTCTGGGTGGCGGTGTGGATATGCACCTCGTGGATGCCGACCACATTGCCCAGCCGCAGGGAAGAGATACCGATCTCCTCCTTGGTGCGCTTGCCCTCGCCGGCGCGGCCGCAATGGGCGGTGGCGTCGGGGCGGATCTCCTTAATGGCGTTGAACAGCATCAGGGCAGTGCCGCTGGGGGCATCCACCTTGCGGGTGTGATGGGTCTCCACGATCTCGATATCGGCATCCGGGAAGAAGCTGGCGGCCTGCTTTGCCAAACGGCACAGCACCGCGATGCCCAGACTCATATTGCCGGAATAGAATACGGGGATCTGTTTGGCAGCCTCGTAGATCAGCGCCTTTTCCTCGGCGGTGTGGCCGGTGGTGCCGATGACTGCGGGGCAATTCAGAGAAATTGCGTAATTCAGCACATCCGCAACAGCGGCGTGGTGAGAAAAGTCGATGACCATATTGGCATCCACCTTGCCCAGCTCGGCAAAGGTTCTGGGCACGCCGTTTTCGCCGTCAAGACTGACGCGGCCGAAGACCTCATCGCCCAAAATGCCGTCGATCAGCTTGCCCATTGCGCCGTTGGCGCCGCAAATGACCGCTCTCATACGTTCACTCCCAGTGCCCGCATCTGGGCGAACAGATTGCTGCGCATGGGCTCTTCCATCTTGGTCAGGGGCAGGCGCAGGATCTCCTCACCGAAGCCCATTGCGGAAACGGCGGCCTTGGCGGGGATGGGATTGACCTGACTGAACAGGGCATTGGTCAGGGGCAGCAGCTTGCACTGCAGTTGGGATGCTTTTGCGAAATCGCCGGCAAATGCGGCGTCGGTCATCTCCACGCACAGCTTGGGAACAACGTTGGACAGCACGCTGATGGCGCCTGCGCCGCCCATAGCCACCATCGGAACGGTGATGGCATCTTCGCCGGAGTAGACGTCGATCTTGTCGCCGCAGCGGGTAAAGATCTCCACAGCCTGACTCATATTGCCGCTGGCTTCCTTGACAGCCACGATCTTCTCGTGCTGGGCAAGCTTGGCAACGGTCTCCGGCAAAAGGTTACAGCCGGTACGGGAGGGAACGTTGTAAAGGATGATGGGCTTCTCAGAAACCTCGGCCACGGCGCTGTAGTGAGCGAAAAGGCCGGACTGGGTAGCCTTGTTGTAGTAGGGGGTAACCACCAGAACGGCATCCGCGCCGTCGTCGCAGGCGCTGCGGGTGTAGTCCAGTACGTGGGCGGTGTTGTTGGTGCCGGTGCCGGCAATGACGGGAACGCGGCCGTTTACACGCTCTACGGTGAAGCGAATGACGGCTTTGCGCTCTTCAGGGCTTAAGGTGGCGCTTTCGCCGGTAGTGCCAACAGCTACCAGGGCGTTGATGCCGTTTTCCAGCTGGAAGTCGATCAGGCGGGCCAGGTTATCATAGTCAACGCCCGTGGTGGTCATAGGGGTTACCAGGGCGGTAGCCATACCCTTAAAAATCGTATTTTTCATAATTCTATCTCCTTTGTTACACGCGGAAATTGTCAAAAAAGTCGTACAGGGGGATCAGCTGTTCAAACATCTCCCGTACCCGGATTGCAAGCTCCGGGCCAAAGGTAGCTTCGCTGAAATCCTCGTGGCGGATGCAGGCGATGGCGCCTTTCCAGGCAAAATAGGGGGTGAGCGCTTCGTTGTCAGTGGGTTTTGGCCGTTTGTAGCAAGCGGCGGTGATGGGAATGCCGGTGGCGGCTTCTGCGTCCCGGATCAGCTTCAAAAACTTTTTGGGGTGTGTGGAAATTTCCCGGCGGAAATTTTCCAGAGAGGAGACAGGCGGCTTCCAGTAGAAAAAGCCGTAGTCCACACCCTCGGGGTTGATCTCAAAGAACAGGCAGGGGTTTTCTGCCCACCACTGCACGTCCTTGCGGATGCAGATCCAAAGGCTCTCCTTGTAGGGCAGGGGATGGTGCATCCGGGCATCGCGGTAGATGCGGCTGACCTTCAAGAGGTTGCCGGGCTTGTCCGCAAAGGGAACGAACAGCTCCTGTCCCAGGGCCTTCATAGGCTCGTAAAGGGTGTCGATATAGTGCTTCTTGTTAGCCAAAAACCAGTCCCGGTTGTTGTTCATCCGGATTCCCCAAAGGAAGTCCACAGTTTCGGGAGTAAAGCCTGTAAACACGGTGATCACCTCTTAGAGCATTTTGCTGAGTATATCATAACGATTTTTCTTTCAAAATGCAATACGGAATATAAAAAATGGGACAATCTGCCAGATTGCGACGGAAAGAGATACGCTACTTTCTGTATAATGCTACATTATTATCGGGGAGGCGAGGGGCGCGGTGAAAGTAAAGACGCCGGTGGCGGAGTATGCCCGGCAGGTTACACAGCAGGTGAGCCGGGTACTGGCGACAAATGAGCAGACGGTTTTGTGGGTGCTGGCGGCGATCCTTGCCGGTGGACACGTCCTGCTGGAGGACATCCCCGGCGTGGGAAAAACCACGCTGGCGGTGGCGCTTTCCCAGGCGCTGGGGCTGCAGTTCGGCCGGGTACAGTTTACGCCCGACGTGATGCCGTCGGATGTGGTGGGCTACTGCGTGCCGAAAGATGGGCAGTTGCACTATAAACCCGGGCCGGTGATGTGCAATCTGTTTCTGGCAGATGAGCTGAATCGGGCTACGTCCCGGACGCAGTCGGCGCTGTTGGAGGCGATGGAGGAAAATCAGGTAACGGTGGACGGGGTGTGTCATCAGCTGCCCCGGCCCTTTGTCGTCATTGCCACCCAAAATCCCCTGGGCGCAGCGGGGACGCAGCCCCTGCCGGACAGTCAGCTGGACCGGTTTGCGCTGCGGCTGCGTCTGGGTTATCCCGGGCCGGAGGAGGAGAAGCGTATGCTTCTGCAGCCCGGTGCGCAGATTCGGCCGGTATTGACAGCGGAGGAGTTACGGCAGCTGCAGGCAGAGGTTGCGGATACATATGTCAAGGAAACGGTGGCGGATTACGCGGTACGGCTGATGGCGGCGACCCGGAAAAATGTCCAAATTTTGCGGGGTGGAAGCCCCCGGGCTACCCTTTCCGTGGTGGCGCTTGCCAAGGCCCGGGCCCGGCTGCAGGGCCGGGACTTTGTGATACCGGAGGATGTGAAGGCGGCCTTTTTGCAGGGCGTTTCCCATCGAATTTTGGCCCGGGGGGACGAAAATGCCTGCCTGCGCAGGATCGTCCGGCGGGTAAGACCGCCAAAATCGGGATGATCCGGCGGTGGGGGATATACCTGGCGGTGCTGGCCGGGAGTATGGGGCTGTATGGGGCGTTTCCGGGGTGGATCACCTGGATCGCCGTGCTGACGGTGGCAGGGTCGCCCCTAAGCTCCGTGGCGGTCAGCGCCATCCGAAAAGAGACGGATGCGCTGGGGCTTTTTCGGCTTCCGGACAAGAGGCGGCCTGAGGAATATATCCGGGAGCTGCGGCCTTACCGGCCCGGCGACAGCCTGAGCCGGGTGCGTTGGAAGCTGGCGGCGAAAACCGGGGCGCTGACCGTTTGTGAAGAACGGGTGATGGAGCGGCGTGTGCCGCAATCGAGGCGGCGGATGGTCGCGCCCATAGCGCTGTGTTTTGCGGTGCTTTTCTGCATATTTCCGCCGGGGGAATATGAGCGGCAGATGCGCGATTTTCGGGGATTGTTTGTGCGGCAGCCGGAGGTGCGGCTGGAGCTGGCATCCGCCGGGCCGAGAAGTACAAGCAAGCAGGCGGTGCTGGATGTGGTGGCGTCGCAGCCACAGCTGCTGTACCTGCGGGGGCAGGCGTATGATGTTTATGATGGGCAAAGCTGGCAGGCGTTCGCTATGGAGGAGTGGTCTGTTTGGGAACCGAAAGGCAAGGTGATCGTTGCTGCCCGGGCGCATCAGGATATGACCGTCGCTCCCTATGATGGAGTGGAGGAAAAACCGTCAAAGCGATGCTTGCAGCTGCCCCGGGAAACGAAAGCTTGGGCGGAGGGAATTCTGGATACGCTGCCGGATGGCGCGAGGGTGGAGCAGATACAGGTGTTTGTCCGCAGCTGCGCGAAATATGACGAAAACACCCCGGCAATGCCGGAAAATGGGGATTTCGTCCGCTGGTTTGCAGAAAATAGCGGCAGGGGCTACTGCGTCCATTTTGCCACCGCGGCGGCGGTGCTGCTGCGCGCAGCCGGCATCCCGGCCCGGATTGTTACGGGCTTTGTTGTGGATGTGCAGGCGGGCCTGCGCAAAACGGTGGCGCAGGGCGATGCCCACGCCTGGGTAGAATATTGGGATGGCGGCGCTTGGCGAATTTTGGAGGCCACGCCCACGGTGGAGGCCGCGACGTTGCCGGAAATGCAGAAAAAAACAGAAAGCAACGCCCCAAATGCGATTTTTTGGGCGTTGCCGTGCTTGGTGATATTTGGTTTTTTGTTGCTGTTTCGCCGCCGGCGGGAGGATCCCCGGCAGCGCCGCCTAAAAGAGCTGAAGCAAAAAGCGGCCTTCAGCCGGGACGGATTGACGGAAGAAGAAAAACGGGAAATGGAGGCATCAATTTCTTGCCTCCCCCTATGGGGGAGATGCCCTCTCAGTCAAAAATCAAAGATTTTTGCCAGCTCTCCCAAGGGGAGAGCCAAGGGGCGCATACTTTTTCCTTTTTTGCGGAATACTAGGGAAGAAAGAGAGGGAAAAGCGATGAAGCAAGAGGAGAAGAAGCCCATTCCCTGGGAGGTGGCGGATCCGAAGCCGCCGGTTATCCAGTCCGGAAAAATGGAAAACCGGAAGCAAAACTGATGTTATGTAAACCAATAGAGCAAACAAACAGGGCTGGATAACCAGCCCTGTCGGTTTTTTGCAATTAGCCCTCTGCGCGCATCTGAGCGAAGCACTCGCTGCAGAAAACGGGACGGTCGGACTTGGGCTCGAAGGGAACCTTGGCCTCACCACCGCAGCGTGCGCAGGTAGCAGTGAAGAACTCACGGGGACCACGGGCAGCGTTCTTACGAGCGTCGCGGCAGGCCTTGCAGCGCTGGGGCTCATTCTGGAAGCCGCGCTCTGCGTAGAACTCCTGCTCACCGGCGGTGAATACGAACTCGTTGCCGCACTCTTTGCAAACTAAAGTCTTGTCTTCGTACATTTGGAAATACCTCTCTTCGGTTGTTTGCCCCGTGATTGCCCACAAAACGACTGGTCAGAACGCGGAGTCAAGTAATTAAATGTGGTTATACCACAGGATACATTATACACAAGGTTATATTAAATGTCAATCGTTAATTCATAATAATTTTACAAATTTTATCGAAAATGCACCGGTTGTATGCAAAAAACGGAACATTTTAGATGTCAAACTGGGTCTGGCCCTCAAAGGGAATGTGCAGATGGTTATACGCCAGCGCCGTAACGCAGCGACCCCGGGGGGTACGGGTCAGGAAGCCCAGCTGCATCAGGTAAGGCTCGTACACGTCTTCCAGGGTAACCGCTTCTTCGCCGATGGTAGCGGCCAGGGTTTCCAGGCCAACAGGGCCGCCGCCGTAATTGCGGATGATGGCGGTGAGCATCCGGCGGTCGATGGTGTCCAGGCCCAGATGGTCCACTTCCAGACGGGAAAGGGCCAGATCAGCGGCCTCTTTTGTGATGGTGCCGTCGCCAAGAACGGTGGCAAAGTCCCGGACTCTGCGCAGGAAACGGTTGGCGATTCGGGGCGTGCCGCGGCTGCGGGAGGCGATCTCCATTGCGCCCTGGGGGTCAATGTCCATACCCAAAATGGTGGCGCTGCGGGTAACGATTCGGGCCAATTCTTCCTGGGTGTACAGCTCCAGGCGCAGGGAGACACCAAAGCGGTCGCGCAACGGGGCGGAAAGCTGACCGGCACGGGTGGTTGCGCCCACCAGGGTGAATTTTGGCAGGTCCAGACGGATGGAATTGGCGCTGGGGCCTTTGCCCACGATGATGTCGATAGCAAAGTCCTCCATCGCCGGGTAGAGAATTTCCTCAACCACCCGGTTCAGGCGGTGGATCTCGTCGATAAACAGGATGTCGCCGGGATTTAGGTTGGTCAGCAGGGCTGCCAGATCGCCGGGCTTTTCGATGGCCGGGCCGGAGGTGATGCGGATATTTACGCCCATCTCATTGGCGATGACGCCGGCAAGGGTGGTTTTGCCCAAACCGGGAGGGCCGTAAAGCAGGGTATGATCTAAGGGCTCATTTCTGCGGCGGGCGGCTTCGATGTAAACGGAAAGGTTGCCCTTTGCCTTCTCCTGGCCGGTGTAGTCGGACAGCAGCTTGGGCCGCAGGCCAATCTCGCCGACGTCCTGGGGCGTGAAGGTGGGGGATATGATGGGGGAGCTATTCAGCTCTTCAGAAAATTCAAGACTCATATGTGCCTCCAAATTGACAATTGACAATGGACAATTGACAATTATTCCTTTGTTGTTTTAATGATAGCTATCAGCAGTTTCTCCAGTTCCTTGCAATCTGCAATAATAGACTCAAATTCCTGAGTATTTAGGTATTTTGTTTCGAACATAAGGCGAAGCCAATAATTGGTTTCATAGGCTTCCTTCAGCGCGATGTTTAATTTATTTATAAAATCTGATCTGCTTTGCGCTTGTTGCGATTCTGCTACGTTTGCACCTATACTGGTGCCGCTGCGGAGCAATTGCTTGGAAAGCACGTATTCTTTGCGTTCGGCTTGCAAATATCGGCATAGATTAACGATTCGTACAGCAAAGCTAAAACTCTTTTCTTGAACCGCGGCACTATTCATATTTCTACCTCTGTTCTGCTTTAAATTGTCAATTATCAATTGTCAATTTTTCATTACCATAGCCCGCAGGGCGTAGCGGATCATTTCCTCGGTGGAGGCGTTGGCATCCGCGCCCTTCAGGGCGTTCTGGATCTCGGCGGGGCTGTAGCCCAGTTCCTGCAGGGCGGCGCGGGCCATAGTGGCGCTGTTGCCGGATTGGGCAGGTGCGGCTGCTGTTGGGCCGGAGAAGTCCAGCTCTACAGAGCTTCCGCCGATCTTGTCCTTCAGCTCCAGAATGATGCGCTGGGCGATCTTCTTGCCGATGCCCTGGGCGGCGGTCAGCAGCTTTTCGTCGCCGGTCATAACCGCCAGCGTGAAGTTCTGCGGACCGGCGGACAGGATGGACATTGCCGCTTTCGGGCCGACGCCGTTGACGGAGGTCAGCAGCTCGAAGCAATGCTGCTCCTCTTTGCTGATGAAGCCGTAAAGGTCAAAGGCATCCTCCCGGATGGATTCGGTGATGTA
>JAFTUO010000016.1 GCA_017466215.1 Oscillospiraceae bacterium
GAGAGCATTGCTCTCCACAATATGCCTCTGTAGCTCAGTAGGTAGAGCAGCGGACTGAAAATCCGCGTGTCGTTGGTTCGATTCCGACCGGAGGCACCACGGTTCCCGATCGGGAACCGAGATGCGGGTGTAGCTCATCCGGTAGAGCGCCACCTTGCCAAGGTGGAGGTAGCGAGTTCGAGCCTCGTCACCCGCTCCAGAAAAAGATAAGGAACGCGCGATGCGTTCCTTATTTCATACGGTACCGTGGCCAAGTGGTAAGGCAAGAGTCTGCAAAACTCTCATTCCCCAGTTCAAATCTGGGCGGTACCTCCAAAAATCCCGAATGCGACAGCGTTCGGGATTTTTACTTCTTACCTTTTACTTTTTCACTATTACTTCAAAAAGGATATTTCCACGGGATTTTTGGGAAGTAAGAAGTAATAGGTAAGAGGGAATAAGTATTGCGGCTTCACCGCTATTATGCTATAATACAACCAAGGTGGTGATTTTAGTGAATGATGAGTTTGAATTAATTGGTCTGATGTTTGAAAGCAAACCAATAGAAGTGTTTCAAAAACTTTTCACTGAAAATCAAGAAAATTTTGATTGGTCTGAATTGTTGCATATGTGCTACTGTGAAGAAAGTTACGAAAGCGTTGGTGGCGATGAAGGATATTTGGATAATCCACCTATTAACCATGAAAGGTTGAAGTATTTAGAAACACTAATTAAGTTTTTAGAAGATAATGGTATAAAAGCAGAATAATTAAAGAAAATCAGGTTTTAAGACCGGTTCCATTTTGAGTGTCGGTCCCAGAAAAAACTCCTTGAGATTCCTCAAGGAGTTTTTTCAATGATATCCGTTCCTCGTCGGAACGGGTGATATACCTTCGGTATGATGTCCACCTGCGGTGGATGATATATGCCTTCGGCATATGAGGGAACGGATATTATATCATACTTGCCGATGGCAAGTATATCATGCGGCGAATGCCGTATATTATATTGCGTAAGCAATATATCATTAAAGATATGAAGCAATTATTAGAGTTGCATTTTCGTAGTGTAAGTCCAAAAAGGAACGCACACCAAACGGTGTGCGTTTTCTTTTTGGAGAAGCGGCGGCAAACAAATCCGGCCGGCACTGAAAAAATATTTTTAATGATTACAGTCTGTAATTGACATCTTTTTCGCCTGTTGGGATAATGTAATTAAAGAGAATAAAATACAGTAAAGGAGGGCTTTTCAATGAAAAATGTGGTATCTTTGTTTATAGTTTTATCGGTGATTATTTTGCTTGCAGGTTGCCAGCAACCAAACAATACGATTGACAGCACAAGCCCGACTGACCCATATCCGAGCGATGCTGATGTTATAAATTTCTATGGCTATTTTCAGGACGAATATTTTGCGAGAAATGTTGCGTTTGCTATGAACAAAGTCGCCCACGAAGCGGTAACGGAGGAAGAACTGGCGAGTTTTGCTGGTGATATTACGGCTTCCAGTGGAGTTGAAAGCTTGGCTGGTATCGGATACTTAAAATCGTTAACCGGGTTGTCAATGGGAAAGGGCATTTTGGAAGAAATACCAAGTGAAATTACGCAGTGCAAAAACCTGAAGCGATTAGAACTGTTCAAGATGTATGACTTGAAAAAGCTTCCCGAAAATATAGGTGAGCTGCAAGAACTTGAATATATCAATATTGCGCTGACAGCGATGGAAAGCCTTCCTGAAAGCATTGGGGAGCTGAAAAAACTCAAATATCTTGATGCCTCCTCTACGAATATAACGGCTGTGCCCGAAAGCATCGGTAACTGCGAAAGCCTGATGTTCTTGGATCTGCACAGCACCGAAATAACGGAAATTCCCGATAGCGTAACGAAGCTTAAAAATCTCAAATCGCTGGACTTGGGCTATACGAAAATCACCGCATTGCCGGAGAATATCGGCGCGTTGTCGGAGCTTGTCCGGCTGGATCTGTTTGGACTTGATCTTCGACACCTGCCCCAAAGCGCAAAGAATCTTACCAAGTTGGAGTATCTGAATGTTTTTGATAACTACAACCTGGACGAAGCGTACAAACAATGGTTTGAGAATGCGTGCTACGAATGCACCAAAGATCCCGAGCAAAATGAAGATTGGTACAACGGAATATGAAAAAGGACATCCGAAAGGATGTCCTTTTTATTTTAGAAAAATAACTTTACGGTCAATGATGCTACCAAAAACCCGGTTAGGTCGGCGAGCAATGCGGCGGGGATGGTATAGCGGGTCTTTTTGATGCCGGCGGCGCCGAAATACACGCTGATGGTATAAAATGTGGTCTCCGTTGAGCCCAGCATCACGGCGGCCGTTCTGCCGATCAAGGAATCCGGGCCGTACTGTGCCATCAAATCCGCTCCAACTGCAAGGGCTGCGCTGCCGCTTAAGGGCCGCACAAGGACCAAAATGGCGGTTTCCGGTGGAATGCCAAAGAAGCCAAAAACCGGGGCAAGAAAGCCACTGAGCAGCTCCACAGCCCCGGATGCCCGGAGCATAGAAACGGCCGTCAGCAAAAAGATCAGTGCCGGCGTGATGGACAGCAGCAGCTTCAGACCATCGGCTGCGCCGTCAAGGAGTAGATCGTATGTATTTTCTTTTCGGCGCAGAGCCAGCAGCGAAGCTGTCAATAACAGCAGGGGGACGACGTAATCAAGCATTGCGCCACACCTTTCCCATCGCATACGCCGCTGCAAGCCCTACACAGACGCTGCAGATGCTGGTGATCCAGACAGCGGGGAGAATGTCAAAAGGCGCGCCTGCGCCCAAGCTGGCGCGCACAGCGGCCACATTACCGGGGATCAGCTGGATGGATGCGGTGTTTAGCACGATCAGCCGGCAAAGCTCGTCGGTGGCAAGGCCGGGCCTTGCAGGGTCGGCAAGCCGCCTAGCGGCCTGGATGCCCATCGGGGTAGCGGCGTTGCCCAGGCCCAGAAAGTTGGCGCTGATATTGGCGCTGAGCTTTTGGGAGAGGATCTCGTCGCGCTTTGAGGAGGGGAAGATCCAATTGAGAAGTGGTCGCATCAGCCTGGCTAAGCTTTGTGTAATGCCGGCGTGCTCCATCAGCTTGCCCACACCTGTCCACAGGCAGATCGAGCCTGCGATGGAAAAAGACAGCGTTATGCCGCTTTGCGCGCCGCTTAAAACCGCAGCGCCCAGCTGCGTGCCACGCCCGAGAATCATTGCGCAGACAACAGAGATCATCACGATCCCGGTCCATACCCAGCTCATTACCACGTCCAAGCCCCCTCTGCAATCATATTATGATACAAAAAAAGGGGTATTCGTTGAAAAATGCACCAAAATTCGACAAAAAAGTAAAAAAGTGTTTGACACAGCGACATCAACCTATTATAATATTAATAACCCGTTAATTTCCAAAATACAATCTGAAGGGATGTACATTAGATGAAATCCACCGGAATTATTCGTAAAGTCGATGAACTGGGCAGAATCGTTTTACCCATCGAGCTGCGCAGAGTGCTGGATATTGCTGAACGGGATGAGCTGGAGATCTTCACCGAGAATGACCGTATTATTCTGCAAAAGCATCAGACCTCCTGCGTATTCTGCAATTCCACCAAGGCATTGACGAAGTTTAAGGACAAGCACGTGTGCGAAGCCTGCGTGCGCAATCTTTCCCGCATCTGAAACATAAAGATTCACCCCGATCGCATTTGCGACCGGGGTGTATTTTATACTGCAAGGGATTTTTTCTTCGTTGCGGCGCGCACGGCATAGCAGACACCGTAAACAGCCAAAACGGCAAGGAAGAAGACAATGGGATTGATGATCATCAGCGACCATTTGGGGATGATGCCGCCTTCAACCAGACCGATATAGAAGGCATCCTCCTCCAGGAAAAACCAGTTGTGTTCCATCAGGACGTTGCCCAGTTTGGCCCAGAGGGTAATGCCCACCAGCACAGCGCCGCTCTGCCAGCATTTTTGGATGTCCGGCTTTATTTCACCCAAGGCGATGTTCAGGATGCCCCAGGCCATCAGTACGCCGTGGAAGAACATCGTCTGCACAGCTTGATAGCACCAAGGCTCACCATCGCCAACGCTGGCAGGGAAGCACAGGTACATCATCGGTGCAAGAACGGAGAGGATGACGATAGGCTCTTTGAACTTGTGGCCGTTGCGGTTAAACTGCGCGAAGCATACCAGCGGGCATAGCACGGTGCAGATATGGAAGGGGAGCTTATCAGTATTCAAGCCGCCGTAGACGAATTCGTGAACAAAAAAGTCGGAAATATAGGAGGTTACCAAGGCGTAGGCAAGGAAGCGCAGAAGCTTCTCCTTCTTTTCTGCGGTCTTGTTGCGGAATGTCAGCCAGCCCACAACGATGCTGCCGAAGATCAGAACAAGGTAGACGATGTGCGCAATGGAAAAAGGCGTGATGGAGATGCCGGTGTCAAAATGGGACATCTCAAACAGCTTCAGAAACAGATCTCTCATACGATTTCCCTCCGGGAGGAATGATGGCTTCATTATACATTTTTCGACAAGCTGTTTCAACCGAAGGAGAAAGAGTTAAGAGAATCTTAAAAGACCGACCGCTTTGCGGTCGGTCTTTTGTCAGATCAAAGAATTTGCATCAGTGCGTCGGCGAACTGAGCGCAGGTAGCGCCATCACGATCGCCGGTAACCTTGACGGGGCACTTTTCCAGCGCGGCCTCCAGCTTTTCCGCCTCGGCGGTGCAGCAGATGTGCCGCAGGAGCATTGCAGCTGCCTTCAGGATGCTGGTGGGGTTGGCGTAATCGCCGAGACCCGCTGCGATCAGACGGGGGGCAGAGCCGTGGATGGCCTCAAACATCGCGTAGCGGTCGCCAATGTTGGCGCTGCCGGCTGTGCCGACACCGCCCTGGATCTGAGCGGCTTCGTCGGTGAGGATATCGCCGTAGAGGTTGGGAAGAACAAATACCTGGAATTTCTCCCGGAAGCCCTCGATCAGCAGGTTTGCGGTCATAATGTCGATGTAGTAGTCTTCCACGGTGATCTCGGGGTAATCCTTGGCGATCTCGTGGCAGATGGCGGTGAACTTGCCATCGGTCTTCTTCATAATGTTGGCCTTGGTGACCACGCTCAGGTGGGTCTTGCCGTTCTGGCGGGCATATTCAAAGGCCGCCCGCGCGATCCGGCGAGTGCCAAGATCGGTGATGACCTTGAAGTCCACGGCCATACCCGGCAGCTCCACGCCGCGGCTGCCCAGAACGTATTCACCCTCGGTGTTTTCCCGGTAGAAGATCCAGTCGATGTTCTTTTCGGGAATGCACACGGGACGGACGTTGGCGTACAGATCCAGCTCCCGGCGCATGGTGACATTGGCGCTTTCCAGCGTGCCGCCCATAGGGGTCTCCGTCGGGCCTTTCAGCAGCACGTCGCAGGTCTTAATATTGGCCAGCACATCGTCGGGGATGGGCTTGCCCTGGGCCAGGCGGTTCTGCAGGGTCAGACCCTCGATCTTCTTCAGCACGATCTTGCCTGCGGCGATCTTATCTGCCAGCAGATTTTCCAGCACCCGGGTGGCGTGCTGGGTGATAATAGGGCCGATGCCATCGCCGTCGATGACGCCGATGGTGATGACATCCTTCTTGGTGAAGTCTGTCTTTTCACAGTTCATCTTTTCAAGCCTTGTCAGCTGCTCCTGAAGCAGGACGCGAAAGGCTTCGCTTGCCTGATTGATGTCCATTATTGACCGCCCTCCTTGGTGTAATTCAGCAGGCCGCCGCACAGCAGGATCTTCTGCTGACGATCGGACAGATTGCAAAGCGTGGCTGCGGATTTGCCGGTGGTTTCGTTGACCACGGTGATCTTACCGGCAGCCATTCCAGCCTTGATATCGCTCAGGCTCAGCTTGTCGCCCTGGCTCAGAATCTCATAATCGTTGGGGTTTTCCAGAGTCAGGGGCAGGATGCCGGCGTTGATCAGGTTGGCCACGTGGATACGGGCGAAGCTCTTGGCGATGACGCAGCGAATACCTAAGTACATCGGCACAAGGGCTGCGTGCTCACGGGAAGAGCCCTGGCCATAGTTGCTGCCGCCGATGATGATGCCGTCGCCTGCTGCCTTGGCACGCTCCGGGAATTCCTTGTCGCAGACCTCAAAGCAGAACTGGGACAGGTGGGGAATGTTGGAGCGGTAGGGCAGGATCTTGGCACCTGCGGGCATAATGTGGTCGGTGGTGATGTTGTCGCCGACCTTCAGAACAGCCGTGGCGGTCAAGGTGTCGGCAAAGGGCTTGGCCTTGGGGAATTCCTTGATGTTGGGGCCGCGGAGGACTTCTACGGTGCTGCCGTCCTCGGCAGGAGGCAGAACAGCGGAGTCGTCAATACGGAAGGTAGTGGGCATCTGGATGGGGGCATAAGCCTCCATCGTGGTGGGGTCGGTGATGTAACCGGTCAGTGCGGAGGCAACGGCGGTTTCGGGGGATACCAGATAGACCTGACCGTCCTTTGTGCCGCTTCTGCCGTGGAAATTACGGTTAAAGGTACGCAGGCTGACGCCGGCGGAGTTAGGGCTGAAGCCCATACCGATGCAAGGACCGCAGGCACACTCCAGAAGCCGTGCGCCGCTGGCCAGAATGTCTGTCAATGCACCGCATTCACTAAGCATCGTCAGCACTTGGCGAGAGCCGGGGGAGATGGAAAGGCTGACGCTGGGAGCAACGGTCTTGCCCTTGAGCATCGCCGCGACCTTCAGAAGATCCTGCAACGAAGAATTGGTGCAGGAGCCGATGCAGACCTGATCCACCTTGGTGGCGGTCAGGCTCTCGGCGGTGGCTACATTGTCGGGGCTGTGGGGGCAGGCTACCAGAGGCTGGAGGCTGCTTAGATCAATGTCGATAATGCGGTCATACTCGGCGTCCGCATCGCTTTCCAGAGCGGTGAAGTCAGCACCGCGACCCTGCGCCTTCAGGAAGGCTTCGGTGATCTCGTCAGAGGGGAAGATGGAGGTGGTTGCGCCCAGCTCTGCGCCCATATTGGTGATGGTTGCGCGTTCGGGAACTGTCAGGGTTTTGACGCCCGGGCCACCCCATTCAATGATAGCGCCAACGCCGCCCTTTACGGAGAGAATCCGCAGGATCTCAAGGCTGACGTCCTTGGCGGTTACGAAGGGATTCAGCTTGCCGGTCAGATTGACCTTGAACATCTTGGGCATCGTGATATAGTACGCGCCGCCGCCCATAGCCACGGCCACGTCCATACCGCCTGCACCAAAGGCCAGCATACCCAGGCCGCCGGCGGTGGGAGTATGGCTGTCAGAGCCGATCAGGGTCTTGCCGGGCTTGCCAAAGCGCTCTAGATGCACCTGATGGCAGATGCCGTTGCCGGGACGGGAGAAATGAACACCGTGCTTGGCAGCTACGGTCTGCAAATACCGGTGGTCGTCGGCGTTCTCAAAGCCGCACTGCAGGGTGTTGTGGTCAACGTATGCGATGCTGAACTCGGTTTTGACCCGGGGAATTCCCATCGTTTCAAATTCCAGATATGCCATCGTTCCAGTGGCATCCTGGGTCAGTGTTTGGTCGATGCGCAGCGCCACTTCGCTGCCGGTGGTCATATCGCCGGAGATCAGATGTGCTGCAATGATTTTCTGTGCAATTGTCTTTCCCATATTACTTACACCCCGCCATCATATGAATTTTTGCATTTTCGATGTGCTGCTCCGTCAGCTTGGCGGCCAGCTCTGCATTGCCGGAAATGATGGCGTCGCACATAGCCTTATGCTCGTTCATCGTGGCGGCAACACGGGTGGGATTGGACATAGAAATGCGGCGATACCGCTGGGTCTTGTGGTGCAGGGGCTGCAGGGTGTCCCGGATCACCGTCCGGCCGCTGAGCTCATAGATGGCCTCGTGGAAGGCATCGTCCATTTCACGCAGGCGGTCCATATCCTGCTTGTTGTAGTAAAAGTCCTGCAGATCGCTGATCTGCTTGAACTTTTCTGCGGTTTCGGAGGTCAGATTCTTGGTGGCGTAGAAGGCTGCCAGGCCCTCGATCCGTTGGCGGATATTCATAATATCCTCCAGATCCTCCAGAGTGATACCCAGGACCAAAGAGCCCTTTGCGCAGTCCTGGATCAGGCGCTCCTGCTCCAAGCGGCGCAGAGCCTCCCGGATGGGGGTGCGGCTGACGCCCAGCTGCTCCACCAGCTTCATCTCGGTCAGAATCTCACCTCTGGCGTATACGCCGGTGATAATATTGTCTTCCAGCTTCTCAAATACCTGATCCGCCAGAGAAATCGACTTAAACTGTGCCATATTATACCTCCTGCTGCAGTCTGCCGGGTGCGTATTCTTCGATCTTCTCTTCCATCTCGTCGGAGGAGATCATCGTTACGCGGCCTGCCTCATATTCGCTGTCAACCCAAGCCTTCAGGGAAACCACCAGAGGATCGGTTTTCTTCAGCTCCTGATCGCCCTTCAGGCGGTAGGTCTGATTGATCCAGTAGGCGATGCCGGCAAGGCCGGAAGTCTTGCTGATCTCCACCATAGCAGGCCGGTTCAGCAGCTTCTCAGTGTCGAAAATGGTGTAGATCTCTGCATCCTTCAAAAGGCCGTCAGCGTGAATGCCGGCGCGGGTGGAATTGAAGTTCTTGCCCACGAAGGGGGTCATAACGGGAATATCGTAGCCAATATCCTTGCGGAAATACTCGCCGATCTCGGTGATGACTGTGGGATCCATACCATCCATAGAGCCGCGCAGGGAAGCATACTCAAAGACCATCGCTTCCAGCGGCACATTGCCGGTGCGCTCGCCGATACCAAGCAGTGAGCAGTTAACAGCGCAAGCGCCGTACAGCCAGGCGGTGGAAGCATTGGCAACGCCCTTATAGAAATCGTTGTGGCCGTGCCATTCCAGACATTCGCTGGGAACGTCGGCATAGTGCTGCAGGCCATAGATAATACCGGCCACGCTTCGGGGCATAGCAGCCTCGGTGTAGGGAACGCCGTAGCCCATCGTATCGCAGGCGCGGATCTTCACGGGGATGCCGGCCTCGCGGGACAGCTTCTGCAGCTCATTGACGAAGGGAACGACAAAGCCGTAGAAATCGGCACGGGTGATATCCTCCAGGTGGCAGCGGGGGATGATACCGGCGTCAAAGGCATCCTTAACGGCGGCCAGATAGTGATCCAGCGCCTGCTTACGGGTCATCTTCATCTTCTTGAAGATGTGATAGTCGCTGCAGCTGACCAAAATGCCGGTTTCCCGAATACCCAGATCCTTAACCAGCTTGAAATCTTCCTTGCTGGCGCGAATCCAGCTGGTGATCTCCGGGAATTTTAGATCCAGCTCCATACACTTTTCCAGGGCTTCCCGGTCCTTCTTACTGTAGACGAAGAACTCGGACTGGCGGATGATGCCGAACGGTCCGCCCAGCTTGGACAGAAGCTTGTAAATATTGACGATCTGATCCACCGTGTAAGGCTCGATGGACTGCTGGCCGTCCCGCAAAGAGGTGTCTGTGATCCAGATCTCTTCCGGCATATTCATAGGAACGCGGCGGTGGTTAAAAGCAACCTTGGGCACAGTTCCGTAGGAATAAATATCCCGCTGCAGATTGGGCTCAGCCACGTCCTGCAGGGAATACTTATAGGACTTTTGTTCCAGCAGATTTGTCTTGTTGGAAATCTCGAGCATAAGGAGCACTCCTTCTCAATGTATTATTGTATACAATTATACTCTGTATAGAATAAATGTCAAGCCTAAAAGCAAGAAAAATCGGTATGTTTTGTAACATACCGATTTCTGTTTTTTAGTTGGCGGTTACCGCGGCCTGGGGCTTTTTCTTGCCGGCAGCCAGGCGGTGGATGCCCATTGCAGCCAGCAGCATCAGATACGCGGCGGCGGTGAAGCCGGCGATGTAAATGATCAGCGACAGCGGGTAGGGAACAACGGCCTGCACACTGGAATATACGGGCAGGTGCGGGGGCCAATAGGGGCTGAAGTAGAACATATTAAAGGTTTCCTCAAGACCGCTCCAGTGGGCGATCTCGTTCAAAATTACGGCGATCACCACTGCGGACGCGAAAACGCAAAGGGCTTTCAGAATGGTCTTATGCTCCAGCTTGACGTGGCCGGTGGCGAACAGATATGCGCCGATGGGGAGCATTACGCCGTGGCAGATCATAGTCTGGATGTTGATGCCGATTGTGCCGATGAACACGTCGCCGGGGTAGACCATCACGCACAGTCCTGCGAAAATGGCATAGGTTGCCAGATAAGCGCACAGTGCGTTATGTACTTTGCCCTTCTTAATGAGGCCTGCCAGAATGCCTGCGTACATAGGCGTGGAGCAGAACTGGAAGGGGAATGCGTACCACTGGAAATCAAAGGTGATCTTGCCGTCAGCATAAGAAAAGCTGTAGTTGATCTGCTTGTAGACTTCCAGAAGAAGCACAACAATGGATGCGATAAAGACGACTTTCCGCACCCGGTTGGCGCTGTCATTCTTGCGGAAGATGCACAGATAGACCGTCAAGAGAATGGACGCGGCGAAGAAACAGATATGAAACAGACTGTAGCAGCCCGGTGTTGGCATTTGTGTATCCAGCAGCTGTAATACTTTGATCCAAAATTCCATAGACGAAGCCTCCTTTGCCGCCGACCAGTATACCATAGATGCCGGCGTTTGTCAGGAGGGGGAATTCTTAAGTTTTCTTAAAGATTTCCGCATTTCGACAAAAAAACGCCCCGCAGGAGACCCTGCGGGGCGGAAAGATCAGGCGATCCGCTGATACAGATAATAAGTAAAGTCCACACCCTCAAAGTAGCAGGTGCATTGATCCACCAGCTCGTAGCCCTTGGAAGTTGCGGTGTACCGATCCAGTGTATAGGTTCGGGTGATGACAAAGTCGACCTCACCGCTTTGGATGCACTCGCGCTGGATCGCCCACATATCGGGCGCGTCGATATTCAGCGTGCAGAAGAATTCGCAGTTGGGAAGCACGTCAGCGGCATAATAGAAGCCGCCGTCCAGGAAGCCGTAGTTCAGGATCTTGGCATCTTCTACGGTATTGATGGTCTTGGCAAAGCGGTAGGCGGGCATATCTGCCTTTTCGTAGTCCATCAGGTAGGTGTTGCCGCTCTTTTCGTGGCAGGTATTCAGCAGAAGGAAGGTGAGAACGATCATCACCACCGCCCGCACACCAAAGCTTTCAAAGAGGTTCTTGCGCAGCCATTGGCCGTCGTCTGCCAGCTGCAGAGCCTTGCCGATGGCGATTAGGCCGAACACACAGAAGGCCGCCAGGATCAGGCCGTAATAGGTGTAGCCTCTGCCGCCCCAGTAAGTGCCGATCACCAGACCGGCGAAGCACATCAGACCCATCACAAGATCAGACCAATGCTTGCGAATCTGCATTGCGAACAGCAGAAGTCCCAGCCAGATCATCCAGCCGTAGGAGGTGTTGTACTTCAATGTGGTGTCCAGGCACTTTTTGATCAGTTCCCACTTGGTTTCCTCGGTTTCCTGGGGATAGAGGTTCAGGTTATTGTAGAAATAGACCTGCATAAAATCTCCAACAGCGCCGTGGATGGCGAAATAGCCAAATACCACAACGCTCAGCGCGCCAACACCCAGCAGGAAATGGCCGATGGTGGTCAGCAGCTCTTTCCACTTAAATCCGTCGCACAGGTACCACAGCAGCACGAAAGCCGCAAGGCCAATGTAGAAGCCCAAAATGGTGAACTTAATGTACAGCACTGCCGCGGCGAAGATGCCGTTCAGGAAGGCTTCCTTAAAGGTCAGCGTCCGCTTTTCGTGCAGGGCAAGCAGCACGCTGTACAGGCTGTAGGCCAGCATAAACAGGCAAATTTCCTCCGCACCGCCACCGTGGGCAAATGCCTTCGAGATGGGGATCAATGCGGCCAGGAATGCGATGATGAAATACACAAGCGAGGTTTTTCCTAAGTATATTTCCGCGATCTTGCCGCTGAAATACAGGAAAAGGCCAAAGGCTACCACTTCCAGCAGAAATACGCCGAAGAAGCTCTGATCGCTGATCAGCGCGGCGATGGCGTAAAGGAAATAGAGGACCGGGCCTTTCTGCTCGTACAGCTCGGCGTAGGGCACGATGCCGTGGAGAATGGATTTGCCTACGGTGAAGAAGCAGTTCACATCCACCCAGTCGTTCATCGGGTAGAGCGGAGAGCTTTTGGTGCACACCAGCAGAAACAGCGCGGACATCAGAAAGGAGAAGGCAAGCAAAGGATTGAATTTCAGCCGGAACTTTTTCATAGCTGCTCCTCCGTGCGCTCGCTGATGATGTAGCGGGGGCGCTGCTTGACCTCCAGATAGATCTTGCCGATGTATTCGCCAATGACACCCAGGCAGGTCAGCTGCACGCCGCCGATGAAGCAGATGATGCAGGTCATACTGGCCCAGCCGGGAACGGTTGTGCCGCACATCGCCACGATCAAGGTCCAGAGTACGCCGATAAAGCTCAGCGCGGCGATAATGCCGCCCAGGGTGGTGATGATGTGCAGGGGCTTAACGCTGAGGCTGGTGATGCCCTCAAAGGCCAGCGCCAGCATCTTGCGCAGGGGATAGTGGCTCTCGCCGGCGATGCGCTCGTGGCGCTCGTAGTACACGCTGGTGCTTTTGAAGCCTACCAGGGGGAACATACCCCGCAGGAACAGATTCACTTCCTTAAAAGAGGCAAATTCCTGCAAAACCTTGCTGGAAACCAGCCGGTAGTCTGCGTGATTGTAGACGGAATCCACGCCCATAGACTTCAGGACTTTGTAAAAGCTCTGGGCGGTGAAGCGCTTGAAGAAGGTATCGGTGTCGCGCTTGCTTCGGACGCCGTAGACGATCTCACAGCCGTCCAGATATGCGTCCACCATCTCGTCCATCGCGTTAATGTCGTCCTGACCGTCGCAGTCGATGGAGATGGTGATGTCGCAATGATCCTTTGACTCCAGAAGACCTGCCAGAACGGCGTTCTGATGGCCGCGGTTGCGGCTCTGCCGGATGCCCATATAGTGGCCATCCTGCCGGGAAAGCTCCTGGATGATCTCCCAAGTGCGGTCCTTAGAGCCGTCATCCACAAAGAGGACTTTGCTGCGGCGGCTGATCTTGCCGGCTTCCCACAAGGAGGTGAGCTTTTTAAGGAACATAGGCGCGGTGATGGGAAGCACCGCTTCTTCGTTATAGCAAGGGATCACAATGCGCAAAACAGGCTTAGCCATAGCGACTCCTTTCTGACTTACTGAAAGAATTTTACTTTGGCTGATATTTTCTTCACCAGCCAGGTGCTCAGGAATGCAAAGCCGATACCCAGACCGATGGAAACGATCACATCGGTGGGGTAGTGGACATACAAATACAGACGGGAGAATGCGATCAGACCGGCCAGAATCAGGGCAGGGATGCCCAGCTTCTTATTGTGCAGCGCCAATGCTGTGGCGGCTTCAAAGGAAGCGATGGTATGGCCGGAGGGGAAGGAAAAGTCGTGGGGTGTCGCCACCAGCAGCTGCATAGCCTCGCCGTAAAAATCATAGGGGCGAATTCTGGCGCACAAGGGCTTCAAGGTGAGATTACACACCACAAGACCCATCAGCAGGGCGATGCCCATTGCAAGGCCGGCCTTGCGAAGCTTTGGGATCAGCAAAAACACCACGGAAAGTGCGATCCAGAAGATGCCGCCATTGCCAAAAACGGTGATCACCGGCATTACCGCATCCAGGAATGCACAGCCTAAGTTTTCAGCGATCCAATCCAGGATCGGCAGGTCAAAATTAACGGCAAACCAGGAGAATATTTCAGCCATTATTGCGTAGCCTCCTCAGCACCGAACACGGCGTACAATGTCATAGGCTCAAGATCTGCGGGAACATTACCGATCTCACCGGGCTCAAACAGAACGGTCATCGTGATCTGGCCGTTATCGCTGACCGTGCGGCTGGCCCATCCAAGGAAGGTCTGGCCGGGCTGGACCTCGGGCTGGGGCAGGGTAACGGTCTCAGCAGTTACATCCACCATCGCCGTAGCGAGGATCGTGCCGTTGCAGTCAAAGCGAAGCCGCACCTGCTCGGTGGTTTCCTGCAGATTCACATTGGTGATATTGGTAACCATAAACGTGCCGGCGGCATTTTTGGTGAAGAGATAGGTGGTGTTCATATCCAGGCTCTTGACTGTGCCGTTTTTGCGGGTGATGTCCAGCTGCAGAGTTACCCGGGCAGAGAACAGATCGTCGCTGTAGCGGTAGAAATCGCTGATGGCAGTTACGGATTCGTCAAAGCCATAGGAGGAGAAGGACTGGATAAAGGTGGGGGTGTTGCAGATGTCCTTATAGATCTGAGTGGTGTAGTCAAAGTACTTGCTGAGCTCGCCAGTGCCGATGGCACGGATGGCAAACAGAGCATTGGCCTTGGCAGCACCCAGAATGACATCCCGCTCCGTGTCCGTCATTTCGTCCACGGGCAGATCCAGCTGGTAGCAGTTATCGGCAACGCTGAAGACGGTGGGGACGGTGTTACCGTCAGCATTTTTTACTTCCACGGTGGGAGGTGTCATCAGACCGTCCACATAGAGCTCTTCCAGTGTATAGCCGTGGACACCCTCGGGCAGGTATTCCTCTGCCTTGGTGGTGATGGTGCGGACGATGTAATCGTCGCTGACTTCCTTGCCGTTGACCAGTACCGTATAACCGGGCAGCCGCTGGATGCTGACGCTGTGGCTGCGGTCGACAGCCAGCTCCAGGCTGTTCATCGACCATTCGGTCTTGTTGGTCTTTTGGTTGACGCTGCCGGCCAGGGTGAAGGTAGCAATCTTCTCGCTGCCCAGCTGGACGATGTACTTATGATCCTTGGATAAGCCGGCAGAGGTTTCGTGGTAGGAGATCTCCTTGTCCTTTGCGGTGTTGACCTTTGCCTGCATATAGGCGATAAAGTCATCCCGGGTCTCAAAGGCGGTGTCCTCCAGCTTGGCGGCATCGTAGACCCCGCCCCAGTTTTGCTGGGCAAAGAGGGTGTTGAATACCTGCTGGCTGTGGTGGTCGGGCTGGGTGGTCTCAAACCGCTCCAGCCAGCTGCGCAGAGGGATCATCAAAATCAGCAGCACACACAGCAGCGCTGCGGTGGCGATGAAATAGATGCGGTAAAACCGCCGGGCATTCTTGCGCAGCTTTTGCTGCCGCTCAGCCACCCGGTCGCGGCGACGGGGGAAAGTTGCTGCAGCGCTGGACTGGCTTTCCTCGATGGTGGGAAGATCCTCCAGCAGGATATCTGTTGTATTTTCGTTCATCATTTATCCCTCACTCTCTGCAGGGCGCACCATAAAGAATGTGGGCATTCTTCTGGGGTCTTGCTGAAGCAGCGAATAGTTATTGATCATCGCGATGTCGTTGCCCCAGTGCTTTCTGTCGCTGCCGTACTTGCCGTAGGTGTCGCGATAGAGCATAACGGAGGAAGAGCCGCCGTCCAGATTGCAGGCATTGACAGCCTCGTATTCTACCATAATGTTGATCAGGTCAGAGTAAGTGCCGCCCAGGCTGCCTACCTGACGGCCATCGACGCACACAAAGATGATGGTGCCGTCGGCACGCTGGCCAATGGCGGTGCGGGGATTAAAGCCGGAGTTACTGCTGTACTCGATATTGTTGATGGCGCCGTCCATAATCAGCACCGGGCCGAAGCAGCAGCCGTCGCGAATGCCCAGCTCTTTTGCCCTGGTGGCATTCATAGAGCTGGCGACCACCAGCTCGTTCTTCTCATTGAAGCCCACAAAGCCTTCATAGATCTGGCCGTCATCCCAGACCACTTCGCCCTTGGAAAGCACAAGGCCGGTGGGCAGACTGCCGACGTAGCTGCCGCTGGTGCCGTCGTCGTTGAATGCGCCGGCGTTGATGGCAGCGATCGCACCTTCGGTCTCGATCTGATTGTGAATACGGGTGCCGGGGATGTCGATGGAGAAGTGTTCCGTGGAGGTAGCCAGGTATACGTCTGCAGGATTGCGGACGAGCATCACGTGGGCGGTATAGGTGTCGCCCTGGATGGTCTCGATGCGGATGCCGTCGGGATAATCCTTCCAGGCATCGGCGTTGACGTTGGGATTGGTGTTGATGGTGATCTGGGAAGAGCCGGAAACATCGTCAGGCAGGGCAGTGCCCTTCTTGGCACGGATCTGCTCCACCTTTTCGCTCCCCAGGAAGATGCCGGGGATCCACTTGGTGGCGCTGGGCTCCAGCAAAGACATCGTCAGGATATCCCGGGCGCTGTCAGAAGGGCCGTTGAAGACCGTGTACAATGTCATAACCAGTCCTGCACCCAGCACAAGCACCAGGGTGAGGATCACCAGCAGGGTGCGCATCAGAAAACGCACCAGCGTGTTTTGAATAATTCTGCTTTTTCTCTTTCTCATAGTGGAATTACCTCTTATTTTGCATTGCGATTATCGCGGAAGACCCACCGCTGCTGGGCCAGGAAGCTGACAACAAACAGTGCGGTCATAACGATGATATATACGATCCCCCGCAGGATGACCCGGCTCTCACCGATACCAAAGAGGGTATAGACGCCATAGGTCAGCGCGAACTGAGCAAGGAAGATCAGCACTGCCAGCGCGGCATAGCGCAGCAGCGATTTGCCGGTGGCAATCTGGCTCTTAAAGACCAGCTTTTGATTCATAAAGAAATTCACCAGCGACGAGATCACGCGGGCTGCGGAAAGGGAAACGGCGGTGAGCCAGGGGTCATTCAGAAGACTGGCAAGCGCCCAGGTCAGCAGCGTATACAGTCCGGTGTCCACCACGCTGCTGAACAGCGACGATAGCGTGTATTTGAAGAAGTGGGCAAGGATCAGCTTGTAGATCCGCCAGGAATCCCGGATGGGATGGAAATGGGAGCTTTTGTTCTCCTCAATGTAAACGGTGCGGATCTTCACTTCGTCAAAGGGTATGCCGTTCTCTTTCACAGAAAGCAGCATATTGGTCTCGTATTCAAACCGGTCGCCCCAGACTTGGCTTAGGGTCTCCAGATCAGCTCTCGGGATGGCCCGCAGGCCGGTCTGGGTGTCGGAAATGGTCATACCCACGAAGATCTTGAATACGGCGCTGGTGATGCGGTTACCGCTGCGGCTTCGGGCAGGTACATCCGGCTGGGAAAAGTCACGCACACCCAGCGTAAGGCGGCCCGTCTGCAGCATATGTAATGCGCAGGCCCGGGTATCTTCGCCGTGGTGCTGATTGTCGCCGTCTACGGTAACGACGCCAACGCCATCCGGCCGGTTTTCCAGAAACCAGCGAAACGCAGTTTTCAGCGCAGCACCCTTGCCGCGGTTAATTTCGTGATGCAGCAGATGCACCTCGGGATGGGTGGCGGCTGTTTCGAAATAATGCAGGTGGTCCTGCGCACTGCCGTCATTGACGAGGATGATATCAGTAAAGCCGTATTGCAGCAGGCCGTCAACGACAGCCAGCAGTTTTTCATCCGGATTCAGGGAGGGAAGAACAACGGAAATTCCGGAAAGCTCGGACATAAATAATCACTTCCTTTGGCTTTATTTGGCATTTGCCAATATACCAACATAAAGTATAGCACATTATTGCAGAAAAGGGAAGAAACAAAACGGTTACAAAATAAATAATTGGGCGCAAAAGCGCCCAATTTCCAATATTTACTGCTGCGAAACGATCTGCATCATCTGATCCCACTTGTTTTCCATATCCGCCACCAGCTTGAACTGGGTGCGGCAGCGGTCTAAGTTGTGGCCCTCGCGGTGGACGCTGAAGTAGTGGTCGCCGTCCAAGTAGTCGGTCAGGAAGCGGACACCGCACTCCAGAGTCATCAGCTTGGCGCCCAACGGCAGAGTCTCCTTTTCAAGATCTGTCAGACCGGGGCAGGCTTTCAGGAAGCCTTCGGTGAAAATGCGGAACAGCTCCAGGCTCATTTCCATCTTGCTCAAGTCCTTCTCATCCTCGGCGGCAGTAGCAGCACCAAAGCGGATGGAGTCGCCGAAATCATAGGCGCACAGACCGGGCATAACGGTGTCCAAGTCGATAACGCACAGAGGCGTGCGGGTGGCGGCATCCAGCATAACGTTGTTAAGCTTGGTGTCGTTGTGGGTAACCCGCAGGGGCAGCTTGCCCTCGGCAAGCAGCCGCACCAGCGTGCCAGCTTCTGCTTCTCTTGCCAGCACAAAGTCGATCTCCGCCTGGACATCCTTGGCTCTGCCCATAGGATCGGCAGCCAGGACCTCGTGGAAGATGCGGTAGCGGTCAACGGTGTTGTGGAAATTGGGGATGGTCTCAGACAGCGTGTCAGCAGGGAAATTCGTCAGCTGCTGCTGGAACTCGCCAAACGCCACAGCACTCTGATAGAAATCCTCGGGAGTTTCCGGCTGCTGCAGGCAAAGGCTGTCCTCTACGAACTCATAGACCCGCCAGTAGCCCTCTTCACCGTGATAGCAGGCTTCGCCGCTTACGGTGCGCACAACGGTCAGTACCCGTCTGGGGTCGCTCATCAGCGTCCGCAGATACTCGGTAACGGAGCAGATGTTCTGCATCAGCGCTTCCACATTCTTGAAGATGTGGTTATTGATCTTCTGCAGGATATAGCGGTGGCCGGTATCGCAGACGACCAGATATGTAACATTGATATGGCCGCAGCCATAACGCTCACAGCTGGTAACTGCGCCGTCCAGAGGGAACTGGGACAAGATATTTGCAAGTGTTGTATCCATAATTTAACACCCCTTGATGTGATTTTCTGCATTATAGCACTTTTTTCCAAAAAGTGCAAGCCGGATTATACCGGATCGTCTACCAACCGGTTTTTGGTCAGATTGGATTTGTAGAAATAGATCATCGTCAGCGCGCTGCACAGCAACCAACCTGCGGGATAGCCCATAGCGATGGGGATGATCTGGTTGCAGATGTGGGACATACAGAACAGGTAGATCTGGCGGAACACCACAAATGAGCCCACCATAATGAACATCGGGGCTCTGGCGTTGCCTGCGCCCCGAAGCGCGCCGGCATAGATCTGGTTAAAGCTGCACAGCACATAAAACGGGGAGATCCAGCGCAGCAGCATACTGCCGTAATGGATAACCTCTTCCTTGTCGTTAAAGAATGCCACGATAGGCTCGGCGAAGATCACCACGGGAATGGTCAAAAATACCGTCGCCGCAACGGCGAGGATATTGGACTGCTTCACGCCCTGGCGTGCCCGAGCCACTTGGTTGCAGCCTAAGTTCTGGCCGACGAATGTGGTGGATGCCAGCGCGATGGACTGCATCGGCAAAAACAGCAGCTGATCGACGCGGGCGTAGGTGGTCCAGCCGGACATACAGTCGGGGCCGAAATAATTGATGTAGCTCTGAACGAATACGTTGGAAAATGCGGTGATGGCCAGCTGCAAGGCGGCGGGGATACCTACGGTGAAGATCTTTTTCAGGAACGCCCAGTGAATGCGCAGTTTCCGCAGTGAAAGCTTGACACAGTTATTGGTCCGCAGCAGGGTGATGATAACCAGTACGGCAGAGGTAAACTGGGAGATGATGGTGGCCAGCGCCACGCCGGCAACGCCCATATTGAGCTTCAGCACAAATACCAGGTCCAGCACGGTGTTCATCACGGCGCAGACCACAAGATAGTAGAACGGACGCCGGGAATCGCCCACAGCCCGCAGGATGCCGGCACCAATGTTATACAGCATCAATCCCAAAACGCCGGCAAAATAGATGGACAAATAGGTAACGGCGTGGGGACGGACGGAATCGGGCATCTTCATTAAGTCCAGCATCAGCGGCGTCATCAAAAGACCCACTGCGGTAAACAAAACGCCCAGGATCAAGGTCATTACGACGGAGGTGTGGACGGTTTTTTCCACTTCCTCATAGCGATGGGCGCCATAATACTGGCTGATGACCACGCCTGCACCGGAGGACAGACCCATAAAAAAGCCGATGAGGGTATTAATGATGGGGCCGACATTTCCCACGGCGGAATAGGCTTCGTTGCTGGCATAATTGCCGATGACCCAGGTGTCCACCGTGTTGTAAAGCTGCTGGAATATGTTGCCCAGCAGCAAGGGGATGGCAAAGGTGATGATATGCCGGGCGATGTTGCCCTCGGTCATATCGACATCCCGCCGGCTTTGCAGGGGAGAGCGGCGGGAGAGTTTGGTTGACATAACGTACACTTCCTGTCTGAATTTGTTGCTTTCTATTGTAGCAGATGTTAGATGCACGCGCAACTGTTTTCTGAATATTTGAAAATTAATAAAATATTTGTAGTCTTTTGCCGGTTTTTGTGCTATAGTAGGGTTTAACTTTAAGAAATTGGGAAAGGACCACTCAAAAAATGCTGGATTTTCATAAGGCAAAGCCGATCAAGCGCCTGGGCGCTTATGTAATAGATTTGATCCTGCTGTTGGTCATTACGACCGCTGTCGCTTTGGCGATGTACTCGGCGATGGATTACAATGCATACGAAGATAAATATGAGATGAGCTGCGAGAAATACGGACAGCAGTTCGGTGTCGATCTCAGTGCTTCCAGAGCTGATCAGGCGGAGCTTTCGGAAGCGGAGCAGGAAAAGTACCTTGCTGCCTGGGAAGCGCTGAATGCGGATGAAGAGACGATGGATGCCCTGAAGCAAATGCTGAGGATCGAGCTGCTGTCGCTGATGGTCGGCTTTCTTGTGGGATATGTGATCCTGGAAATTATGATCCCGCTGATCTTCAAAAACGGCCAGACCGTGGGCAAAAAGATCCTGGGTCTGTGCGTGATGCACAAGTACCACGTCCGCGTAGGCTTTATGCAGATCATTTACCGCACCATCCTGGGCAAATATTTTATTGAGACCCTGATCCCTGTGGTGATGCTGGTGTTGAGCGATTACGGCGTGCTGGGAATGACGGCATCTCTGGTCTTGGCTGCTATTGCAATGACTCAGGGCTTTATTGTGATGATGAGCCAGGCAAACTGCGGCATCCACGACAAGCTGTTCAACACCGTGGTGGCGGATTTCAAGAAGCAGCACATCTTTGACACCTGGAACGACCGGTTTGATTTTGAAGAGGCCTATGAAAAAGAAATGGCCGAACGCGAAGCTGCGTACGGCGGATAAGTTTATTTGAAAAAAAGAAATGACCCTTGACTGATCGTGTCTTGCAACCACTCTCAGACAAGGGTCATTTCTGTTCTGTCTTAGTATCTAACATCATTGGTTAACCTCGCTTTCTACAGATTTTCGACGCGTTCCTTCGTGTTGTCGAAATGCATTCTGCACCACTTCATTCTTCTTCTCGTCCCGTCAGTGGGATGGCCTTATGTGTCAGAATATTTCCCTTAGTCGAAGGGGCGTCTTGCTTGCTCATCTATTATTTGAGCTTTGGGTTTACCTGTACATTGGTATCACCTCTTTGTGTCTATACTATAGCACGAAAAATATGAATATTCAAGATGTAAACTTGCATAAAGATGAAACCTTCAACTTGTGTAAAACACAGATTTACATTTTCTGGGCATAAAAATGATTGACATTGAAATCTGGATTTGATACAATGATCCTGTTGGGCGGTCTTGCGACCGCCCGTTTTTATGTTGCTATTGTCAAGCGATATGCTTTGTGCTATACTCTATTTATATATAGAGTAAAGAGGGGATCACCGTGGAGTTTAACGACGTATATGATGCAAACGGACAGCGCACAGGAAAAGTCCACCGTCGGGGAACGCCCTGGAAGCCGGGCGAATACGGTCTTGTGGTCTGCGTGTGGGTTTACGACGGAAACGGAAAGGTCCTGCTGACCCGCAGGGCAAAGGGAAAGAGCTTTGCAGGAACCTGGGAAAATTCCGGCGGTGCTGCCCAGGCAGGGGAGACCAGCCTGCAGGCCATCCGGCGGGAGCTGTTTGAAGAGACCGGAATTGCGGCGGAGGAATCGGAATTCGAGCTGCTCTGCTCGGATAAGGATAATCATACGCTGTATGATTTCTACTGTCTGCACCGGCAGGTGGCCATTGAGGACATCAAACTGCTGCCGGGAGAGACCGATGATGTGCAGTGGGCGACCTTTGCGCAGGTCCACGAGCTGATCCGCAAAAAGAAGATCTGCTATATCATCGCCGGGCAATTCCTGCGGCAGGAGCCAATGCTGAAACTTAAGCAGATTGCACAAGAAAGAAAGTAATTTTTTGGAAGGTTTCGCCGGGATTTGTTCTTGCAAATCCCGGCGATTTCGGTTATTATGAAAAAAAGCGTTTTAAGGCTTTCCGGCGAAAACGCTTCTGCCGGAGCTTTAAAATGCTCTTTTATTTTCCACAAGGAGGATACTGTTATGATTGAAATTAAAGAATTGCCCGTGATGCGTGGAAGCGTGCCGCTGCGTTATGCCAAGGGTCATTTTGCAACGAACCACAGCCACATTAATTATTATATTGATATTACATATCAAAAGACCCGCCTTTCCGAGGCAAAGGAAAGCGCCAGAGAGCTGGTGTCCCACTTTATCAATAATACCCCCGTGGATACCATTCTGTGTCTGGACGGCACGGCAGTTCTGGGCACCTGCGTTGCGCAGGAGCTGACCAAGACCGGCTTTTGCACAATGAATCAGCACCAGACAATTTACGTCGTTGAGCCGGAGTACAATGCCAATTCCCAGATTATTTTCCGGGAGAATATCGTGCCGATGATCCGTGGCAAGCACGTATTGGTTTTGATGGCGTCTGTTACCACCGGCTTTACTGCGGAACGCAGTATGGAAGCCATTAACTATTATGGCGGCACTACAGTGGGCATCGCTGCGTTGTACAGAGCTGTAGACGAAGTAGCAGGTTATGTGGTTCGCTCTGTATATTCTGTCAACGATCTGCCGGATTATGAAAGCTATGACTATCGGGATTGCCCCTACTGCAAGCGGGGTCGCAGAATCGAGGCGCTGGTCAACAGCTTCGGCTACTCTGCACTGTAAAATGTAATACATAAAAGCCGTGGCATCTGCCACGGCTTTTGCATTGACGAAAGTGCCGCGCCGTGATAAACTACCGGTGAGAACAGGAAAGGCAGGTAACACTATGTCTGCGATTATGGATATTATCAATGCGACCCGGGGAGAGTGCAAGTGCGGTGTAGTCCACGAAACAACCATCCGGGATATTCGCATCGGCTCTGGCCTGGTGCATCAGGTGGGTCAGATCCTGAAGGACAATCATTTTCCGAAGCAGATCCTGCTGGTGGCGGACCGCAATACCCTGCAGGCTGCGGAGGGTATTTTGGAAAGCCTGAAGGACTTTTCGGTGGAGCAGCATATCTATGACAACCTGCGGGTGGCGGATATGGAGCACGTCTATGAGCTGGAGGAGAAGATCCGGGGCAGGGAAGCGGCCATCGTTTCTGTAGGCACAGGCTCTGTCAACGACCCCTGCCGACTGGCGGCTGCCAAGCAGGACAAGATGCTGTGCATCTTTGCATCTGCACCGTCGATGGACGGCTTTGCATCTTACAGCTCCCCGCTGGTGGAAAAGGGCTTTAAGGCTAGCTATCCTGCCAAGAGTCCTGAGGTCATCATCGGTGATACCAAGATCCTAGCCAATGCGCCCAATGCGTTAAAGTCTGCCGGTTTTGGCGATATGGTGTCGAAATATGTGGCACTGATCGACTGGCAGGTGTCTACGCTGATTACCGGCGAGTATTACTGCGAGAAGGTGGCGGGGCTGACCCGGCAGGCCATTGACGAGCTGATGGAGATGGCGGACAAGGTCACCGAGAATGATGAGGAAACTGCCGGCAAGATCTTTGAGGCGCTGCTGAAGACCGGCATCGGAATGAGCTATACCCAGAATTCCCGTCCTGCCAGCGGAGCAGAGCATATTATCTCCCACGTAATTGAATGCAAGGAATTGATCGACGGCATCATCCCCAATTATCACGGCGATGATGTGGGCGTGTGTACGCTGGAAACGCTGAAGTATTACAATGAACTGGCAAACAGGCCGCAGATCGAAACCCAGTATGAGAATGTAGACTGGGATGAGATCTATCGCTTCTACGGCCCGATGGCAGAGGATGTGCGCAAGCTCAACGAGCCGGAGAATATTATTGATCTGGTCGATCCTCAGAAGCTGAAGGAAAGCTGGGGCGAGATCGTGAAGATCATCCGCAGCGTGCCGTCTTACGAGCAGTGCAAGGCTGCCATGGAGAAGGCCGGCTGCAAGATCACCGTTGCAGATATCGGCAAGGACGAGGCGTTCTTCCGGGATTGTATGTACTATTCTCCCTTTATGCGGCGGCGGATGACGCTGCTGCGGATGAAGCATATGATCGTGTAAATACAATAAAAGAGCAGGGCAGCGGTTGCTGTCCTGCTTTTATCATATAAAAAAACAAAAAACCGAGAAAAAATCTCGGCAAAAATGAAAAATATGGATTGACAAAGGCTGGAAAATGGTATACAATGTTCTTCATACTGTGATAATATGCCCTTTTAGGCGATTCGCCCCAGCGTGGACATAGTATCACGGCAAACGGCATTTGTCAAGTACTAAGTTGCAGGTATTTGGCAACTGCGCCGAGCGTATCAAAATCTGTAAGCAACACACTATTCGAAAGAAAGGCTGTGATGATCCATATGGCAATGGTCAAGGACGTAAAGTTCGGCAAGACCATGCGTAAGTCTTACGCAAAGTACGACGAGATCCTGGAGATCCCCAATATGCTGAAAATCCAGAAGGACTCTTATGAGTGGTTCCTGGAGACCGGTCTGCGGGAAGTATTCAAGGATGTCGGCACAATCACCGACTTCTCCGGTAAGCTGGAGCTTAGTTTCCTGGATTACTCCATGGACGAGAAGCCCAAGTACACCATCGAGGAGTGCAAGGAGCGGGACGCTACCTATGCAAAGCCCATCAAGGTGCGGGTGCGTCTGCGCAACACCGAGACGGACGAGATCAAGGAACAGGAAATCTTTATGGGTGATTTCCCTATTATGACCAACGGAGGCACCTTTGTTATCAACGGTGCTGAGCGTGTCATCGTTTCCCAGATCGTCCGCAGCCCCGGTATGTAC
>JAFTUO010000017.1 GCA_017466215.1 Oscillospiraceae bacterium
CCGTCCCCTACATCCCCGTAGGGACACCCGTCCTCGGGTGTCCGCGGACACCGCAGGAGCGGTGTCCCTACAATAATTTTACAAATTACGATGCTATTATTTGTAAAAGGGAAAGAAATATACTGCAAAAGAAAAATGAACCTATCCCCTTTTCTTCAGGATAGGTTCATCTTTTTTTGAATTCCTCGCCGGTGATCAGATAATTGATGGAAACATTGAAATATCTGGACATCTCCATCGGCAACGCAGGGATTTCCCTGCGCTGTTTTCATATGGATTTACTTTTTCCCAAAAATATGGTATATATAATATATACATCACCGCAAGGAGGACGCTATGCTTTTTACCGGCGTGGAGGATTTTTTGACCCAAGCGAAAGCAATGCCCCGTCTGAGCCGCAGCGAGGAAAAAGCCCTGGCCCGGCAAATGGCCGCCGGCGACCAAGCTGCCCGGGAAGCCCTGATCCGCAGCTATCTTCCTCTTGCGGCCGCCCATATCCGGCGCGCGCCCCGGGAAATTCGCACCCTGCGCACCGTATACGCCTGCATCGCCGCGGTGGAAAAGGGCGTGGACTCCTTCAATTTTCAGCAAGACGGTGAGACCTTTCCCCATCACCTGAGCTGGCGTCTGCGCCAGTGCATCACCCGGTGTATCGCCGACCGATCCTAAAATCAGAGGTAACAACTATGCCCGAAACACTTAGCAAACATCGCATCTTAAGCGGCAGCGCGCTGAAGCTGATCGCGGTCATCACGATGCTCATCGACCACATTGGTTATGTTTTTTACGTATTCCCCGCTTTTCGCGTGCCGCTGTTCACCGCGCTGGGGGAAACCGTAACCCTTTACTTCATCCTGCGCAAGATCGGCCGGCTGGCCTTCCCCATCTACTGCTTCCTGATCGGTGAGGGGCTTGTCCACACCCGCAATCAGGTTAAGTACCTGCTGCGGCTTTTTGTGTTCGCCATCCTGTCCGAAATTCCCTTTAACCTGATGATCAGCGGCAGCTGGCTTTGCGCCTCAAACCAGAATGTATTTTTCACGCTGTTTCTCGGCGCGCTGTCCATCTACTTCTATATGAACATCAAAAACAACCTGCTGAAAACCGTCCTGATGCTGGCGGTGCTGGGCATTTCTGCCGTTCTGGAAGCAGACTATGGCACAGCCGGCGTGGTGGTGATATTGGTGCTGTATGTTCTGCAGGGTCACCCCATCGTGCAGGTTATCGCGGGCTATTCCCTGTTCTCCGGCGGCATCTACGCCTTAGCCGCGTTTATCCCCATCAATCTGTACAACGGCAAGCGGGGCTTCATCCGACATCCGCTCCTGAAATATGCCTTTTACCTGTTCTACCCGGCGCATATGCTCCTGCTGGTGTGGATCAAAAAGCTTCTTGCATAACAAAACAGCGGCGAAAATTTCGCCGCTGTTTCTTTTTGTTAAAATGTGAATGTAAAAGTATTCTTGCAGGTCCTGGGAATTTCATATTCCTGAGGCAGCTCCGGGCCGCAGGAATGCGAGCCTACGCCTCTCATCGCAAGGTCGATACAAACGTTTACAAAATCATTTTCCCCAAGCTCAAATGTGTGCCGGGTTTCCCGCAGTTGCTGGGTGGTATAGGGATTGACCGAGCAGGAGAAGGGCTTTTCTGCCGTTACTGCAAACAGATCGTCAACCGACAGATACTTGCACCCATAATGGCTTCCCGATTCCTGCGGGCGAACATATCCTCTCTCGTAGTTTTCCTCGGCGCAGCTTGTATAGAGGCCATATTCGCAGGCCGCGAGCTTATCTGCATAGCTCTCGCTGGGACCAAAACCCACGTAAGAGAAATTGCTGTATGCCTTATCCACCCCGAATTCGATACCAAACCGCGGAAAACGGGCAACATAATCGGCAAGCTCGTATTCAATGGTGGCGGTCAGCCGGTTGCCGTCTACCTTGTATCCCAGCTTGAACTGCGCAGCGGGCATCAGGCAGTTGGCCGCCAGCGCTCCCTCAAATTCATAGCCGGCTTCATTCTTCCGGCAGGAGAAGATGTGGGGCTTGCACAGGTCAAGTCGGCATCTGTCTATCCACTGGGGAAGCAAGTTGCGGTCGTTGTCGATATAGCGGGTGATGTTGAAATGCACGGGTGTGCGCAGCACTTCCCTGCCGTCGGCCTTGATGGAGGTGATCTCACCGGTATGCTCGTCCACCTCGATGGCAATGGCCGAGGCCTGCTTATGGGCATCGGCCGGAATCGCCACATCGCGCACTTCCGCTTTGGTCTTGCCGCCGTATACCGCCTTCATTTCCAGCGCGGCGGATTTCAGCTTTCTGTCCGGTGTCAGCAGGCCGTCGGCACAGAAGTTTCCGTCGTGCTCCTGCTCGTTGAAATCGCCGCCATAGAGGAAACCTTTCTCCGTCCGGATGGCGTGATCTGCCCATTCCCAGACGAAGCCGCCCATCATCTGCTCGTTGCTGTAGATCAGATCCCAGTACGCGGCGATATCTCCGCAGCTGTTTCCCATCGCGTGGGTATATTCGCAAAGGACAAAGGGCCGGGTCTCCTTTTCATTCTCCAGCACATCCTCGCGGATCTTTTCCTGGCTGGGGTACATCATACTGACCATATCCACCAGCTCGGTGTAGTAGTATTTCGGGTCGGCACATTGCAATCCTTCGTAATGCACGGGTCTTGTATTGTCTCTGCTTTTTATGTACTTTGCGCCCTGGATAAAGGCTTCGCCAAAGGAGCTTTCGTTGCCCAAAGACCAAATGATCACGCTGGGGCGGTTTTTATCCCGCTCTACCAGGGCCATATGACGGTCAGTAATGCCGGGCGCGAAGAACATATCCTCGGCATATTCTTCCCAGGGCTCTAAAGCATATCCGCCATCACGGCAGCAAGCGCCGTGCATCTCAAGGTCTGCTTCATCCATCACGTAAAGGCCAAACGCGTCGCAGAGCATATAAAACTCAGGCCGGTTGGGATAGTGAGATGTGCGGACAGCATTGACATTGAGGGATTTCATCAGCCGGATATCATTTGCCATATCCTCCAGGCTGACGGTTGCCGCGGTTTCGCAGTTAAAATCGTGTCTGTTAACGCCTTTCAGTTTAACCGGCTGGCCGTTGATCTGAAACACCTTGCCGTCAATGGCTATCTCTCTGAAGCCCACGCTTTCGATGATCTTTTCACCGTTTGCAAAAAGTTCCAATGTATACAGCTTTGGGTTTTCTGCCGTCCAAGCCTCTGCATCCGGGGCGACGATCTCCGCCTTCATCCCGGCAGGAACGACAGTGCTGTGATCTCCCAGCACAATCTTGATATCCACTTCGCTTTCGTTGATAAAGGTCAGGATTCCGTCATTGCCGGAAAAGGCGGTCTCGATTTTATAGTCGGTAATGTGATTTTCCGGCCGGGTCAGCAGATACACATTGCGGAAGATTCCTGAGAAACGGAACTTGTCCTGGCACTCCAGATACGTGGAAATGCACCATTTCAAAACCAGCACATCAATGGTATTTTCCCCGTCCACCGCCAGATCCGTAATATCAAATTCGCTGGTGGCGTGGGAGATTTGCGAATATCCCTTAAACGAGCCGTTAATATACAGATAAAACGCGCTGTCAACGCCCTCGAAGTTTACATAATACTTTTGGCCCTGCTTCTTTTCCAAATGGAAGGTGCGGCGGTAGTGCCAGCAGGGATTCTCATAGGGAATATGCGGCAGCATAACCGGGAACGGATAGCGGCAGTTCAAATACTGAATGCTGTCATATCCGTGCATCTGCACGCAGGACGGCACGGGGATGGTTTCGCCAAGCGCTTCATTGACGTCAAAATCCTCCACGTGGGCAAGCTGCTTGATCTGCCACACGCCATCCAAGGACGTGAATCTGGAGCTGGAGGTACGATCAAGAATACCGCATTTTGTGCCGGCCACATCTTGCTCCGCAAAGGGTATATAATAGCTTCTGTGCGGCATCGTGCCTACACGGTCAAATTTCTGATGTGCTTTCACGATCAATTCCCCTTAAACGTTTTGATTTGCTGTTTGCGTTATTTTTCTTTCGTCAGCAGGCTGCCCAGCTTGCGCACCTGCTTGACTGTAAAATCGCCGCATTTTTCCACCGTGAAATAATAGCCGATGGCCAGCACCACCGTCGCACCCAGCGACGCCAAAAACGACGTTCCCAGGCTAACGGCCGGATGCCATTTGCTTTGGATGCCCCGGATCAGAAGCCAGCTGCCCACGGAGCAGATCACCGGCCAATGGAATGCATAAATGCCGAAGCTGATCTTGCCCACCAGCAGGAAAGGCTTGGCAGAGAAGATCTTCTGCAGCACAGAAAACCGATTCAATGTGATCAGCAAGAAGCTATGGATCAGCGTGTAGCCGGTAACCTTGTCGATCACCGCGGGGCAGACCTTCGCTTCCGTCAGCCAGGTAAAGGCGAAATAAATCGCGACGCAAACCGCAATAAATCTCCAGAATTTCTCCGTCAGTACCCGCAGCTCCTCGTCGTAATAGCCGATCAGGAAGCCGGCGAAGCAGGCCGTAGCCACCTGGTTGTCCAGCAGCAGGAAGCACAGCGTCAGCAGCAGCGGAAGCAGATGGGTCTTCTTCTGGTAGGTGTGATCCACCAGCTTGCAGACATAGATCAGCACCGACGACAGCAGCATATCCTTGATCACCCAGAAAGGTGAATTGAAGCTGCAGGCGCCCTCAAACATCGCCCGCCAGGATTCCTTAAAGACATCTGCAAAAACAAAAGCTTTTTTATAATACTTTTGGAACCAGGTGTTTTTGAAGAATTCGGCGGTATCGTTTGCATAAAAGCCCACCGTCCTGGAGATGCCAAAGATGATCAGACAAGCGCCAAGAATGGGGATAAACAGCCGCAAAAACCGGGAAACCGACTTGGTCAGCAGGTCCGGCGTGCTCTTAATCTTGCCCAGGGAAAGCAGATAACCGCTGATGGCCATAAAGGCGTACAGCCACATCGTCGCCACCAGCGCCCACTTGCTGCCCCAATCATTGAAGGCATCCAGCGCGCTGTGATCCAGCGGGGATGCTCCGGAGGTCAGGCGGTAGATATTCCAGAAATGTCCGACCATAATCATCAGGCACAGCAGGCCCTTGTAGCCGTCAATATAATGAAGTCGCTTCTTTTCCATAGTTTCCTCCTTATTTTAGAGTAAAAACCGTAAAATAATTATAGCAAAACCCTTGCGCAATATCAAGGGCGGAAGTAAAATGTAGGAAAAGGGGGTATTTCTATGCCGGAACTTAAGCCGCAATACGATCAGCTTCACGAATATGAATTCTATCCCGTCAATCTGCTGACGGAATACCAGCAATGCATTGACGAGGGTCTGGACATTGAGGCCTACAAGGACGTGTTCACCGCCGTGTATTACCTTCCCAATGACGAGGTTAAGAAAAAGCTGGGCGATGCCCTTTTTGAGGCAGTCTGCCGTGCCAGACAGCGGGAGAATTACCCCTATAACGAGCCCTCTGACTTAGCTTCCATCCAGGCTTTGCGCAAGCCCCATTCCTATGTCCAGATCGCCCCTGCCGATATGGAGGACAAGCTGCTGGGCGCGTGGCTTGGCCGGATCTGCGGCTGTATGCTGGGCAAATCCATCGAGGGCATCCGCTCCCACGAGCTGATCCAATTCTTAAAAGAAACCGGAAACTATCCCCTGCACCGCTACATCCTGCGCAGCGACCTGACTGACCAGATCTGCGCAAAATACAAATTCCCCCTGGCTGACGGTATCTATGCCGACGAGATCGACGGAATGCCCCCGGACGATGATACCAACTATACCGTTCTGTATCAGGAAATTATTGAAAAATACGGTCGGGATTTCACCCCCAATGACGTGGCGAAAACCTGGCTGAGCAGCCAGCCCAAGGACGCCTACTGCACCGCTGAGCGGGTAGCCTACTGCAACTTTGTAAACGGCTTCCAGCCGCCCCAGTCCGCCGTGTATCAGAACGCCTACCGGGAATGGATCGGCGCTCAGATCCGGGGCGACTATTTTGGCTACATTAACCCCGGCAACCCCCAGCTGGCCGCGGAAATGGCCTGGCGGGACGCCTGCATTTCCCACGTTAAAAACGGCATATACGGCGAAATGTTTGTCGCCGCAATGCTCTCTGTCGCCGCAGTAAACAGCAACATCCGGGATATCATCCTGGGCGGTCTGGCCCAAATCCCCCACACCTCCCGACTGTATGAAGCTGTGCGGTCCGTCCTGTCCGGCTTTGAAAACGGCGTTTCCGCGGATGCCTGCTTCGCGTCCATCCACCAAAAGTACGACGAGCACACCTCCCACGGCTGGTGCCATACCATCCCCAACGCGATGATCGTGGCGGCTGCCCTGCTCTACGGCGGCGGCGATTACGCAAAATCCATCTGTATGGCGGTGCAGACCGCTTTCGACACCGATTGCAACGCCGCCACGGTAGGCTCAATCCTCGGTATGGTCTACGGAAGCAACCTCATCCCGGAATATTGGACCAAGCCTTTGAATAACACGCTGCACACCTCCATCTTCAGAGTCGGCACCGTCATGATCACCGACCGGGTAAAAATGACACTGAAGCATATTGGATAACAAAAAGCGAGGTATATTCCAGCGTCATTAAGTTAGTATGTCATTGCGAGGAGCGCAGCGACGTGGCAATCCCCCGGTACTACCCACACTACTGCATAGCACGTCTGAAGATCGTGCCGGGAGATTCCTACGGGCCTAACGGCCCTCGGAATGACAGTTTCTTTTCACTTAATGACACAAGGGATCTGCCTTCGCTTTTTCTATTTGCATTTGTAAGAACACCCTCATCAGTCAAAATCACAGATTTTTGACAGCTTCCCCCAGGGGAAGCCTTTGCCCCTAATCCCCAAATACATTGACACTTTCAAAAAATATGCTATAATAACAAAAAGCTTTTATTATGGAGCTTTCTGTGGATTTTACCGTTATTTTCGGCCGATATAAAGGAATGTTTTTATGATCAATCGTTTTTTGACTGATATTCGCAAATATTTCAGCTTCTCTGTAACCTCCGCAAGATCCCAGCTGAAGACCGAGGTGGCCAGCTCCTACCTGAACTGGATCTGGTGGATCCTGGATCCGCTGTGCTTTATGCTGATCTACACATACATTTTCGGCTATGTGTTCAAGTCCAACGAGCAGTATTTCCCGGTATTCATCTTCGTCGGTCTTTCTATGTGGGACTTCTTCAACCACACGCTGAAAAGCAGCGTCAAGATCGTCAAGCGCAATAAGTCCGTTGTCTCCCGGGTATACTTCCCCAAGTATATTTTGATCGTGGCACAGCTGCTGGCAGACGCATTCAAGATGGCGATCTCTTTCGGCATCGTGGTGCTGATGATGATCTTCTTCAAGATCCCCATCTCCTGGAACGTACTGTTCTTTATCCCCATCATTGCGACGCTGATGCTGTTCACCTTCGGCTGCAGCTGCATTGTGATGCATTTTGGCGTATATGTGGAAGACCTGTCCAATGTTGTCAATATCGCGCTGCGTTTTCTGTTCTACCTGACCGGTATCTTCTACAACATTAAGAAAAGAATTCCCGACATCGGCGCATATCTGAATGATTTTAACCCCCTGGCATCCCTCATCAGCGCTATGCGCGATTGCCTGATCTACTGCCGGACACCGAATCTGCTGTTCCTTGGCATTTGGTTCGCCGTCAGCGTGGTGCTTGCGGTTTGCGGTGTTGCGCTGGTTTACAAAGAAGAAAACAGTTACTTGAAAGCGGTATAAACTATGAGTGAATATGCGATCGAAGTAGAAAACCTTTGCGTTAACTACAAGAGTCTTAAATCCTACTCCATCAAGAAAAATCTGCTCCTGGGCAAACGGAACAAGACGCAGATCTGCGAAGCGGTGAAAAACGTCAGCTTCAAGGTGAAAAAGGGCGAAATTTTGGGCATTGTCGGCAAAAACGGCAGCGGCAAGTCCACGATGCTCCGGGCCATTGCCGGCATCTTCGCCCCCAACAGCGGCACGGTGGATCTGCACGGCAATTCTATCTCGTTGCTTGCCATCGGCATCGGCTTCCAGAAGGAGCTGTCCGGCCGGGACAATATCGTCCTCTCCGGTATGCTGCTGGGCTTTACCAAAGAGCAGATCAATGAGAAGATGGAGCAGATCATCGAATTTTCCGAGCTGGGCGATTTCATTGACGCCCCGGTGCGGACCTATTCCAGCGGTATGCATTCCAAGCTGGCATTTTCAATCACCGCCATTTTGGAGACCCAGATCATCCTCATTGACGAAGTCCTCAGCGTTGGCGATGCCCGCTTTAAGAAAAAGAGCTACAAGAAGATGAAAGAGCTGATCACCGACGAAGATCGTACCGTTGTGATCGTTTCCCACGACCATAAGACCATCGCCGATCTGTGCGACAAGGTACTGTGGATCAACGATGGTGAGCTGGTGCAGTTCGGTGAAACCGAAGCCGTTCTGGCCGCCTACGACGAATATATGAAATAAATGCGTGCGCAGTTTAAGGAGAGAAATGAGTATGTCTGGAAATGATAAATTCATTACGAAGATCCTCCGTAAGCTGCGCAAGCTTTTTGTCTGGGGCTTTGCGCTGCCTTACAGAGTGATCCTGTCCTGGACCAGCAAGGTGCAAAGCAACAAGGTCATTTTCCTGACCTTCAACCACACCTATACCTGCAACCCCAAATATATCTGCGAGGAGATCCTGCGGCAGAAATTGCCTGTGGAGATCGTATGGGTGGTCAAGCCCCACCAGCTGAAGGGTACGGAATTCCCGGCGTGTGCAAAGAAAGTCGTCCACGGCAAGGGCCCTTATTTCAAGGAGCTGGTAACCGCCAAGGTATGGGTGGACAACGCCTTCGGCTTCACCTGGAATCCCATCCCCAGCAAGAAGAAAAATCAGTTCTATATCCAGACCTGGCACGGCTCGATGGGCTTAAAGCGCATCGGCAAGGAAAACGTCAAAAACAGACGCTGGTCCATCGCCTCCGCAATGAATGCCAAGTGGGTAGATCTGTGCGTCTCCAACAGCAGCTTTGAAACGGGCGTATTCCGCCAGACCCACTGGCCCAAAAACCGGATCGAAGAGCTGGGCCACGCCAGAAACGATATTTTCTTCGCTGACGATGAGACGAAAGCAGAGATTTCTGCCCGCGTCCGGCAGCATTTTGGCATTGAAGCAGGCAAAAAAATTGCCCTGTACGCCCCCACCTTCCGCAACAAGGATGCCACCGACTGCTATGATCTGGATCACAGCCGCTTCCTGAACGCGCTGGAAGAAAAGTTCGGCGGGGAATGGATCCTGCTGAATCGTTACCATATAAAAACCCTGAAAGCCAGGCAGGCCCAGACAGCCGACCCGCGGATCATCAGCGCCACCGCATATCCGGATATTCAGGAGCTGATGGTGGCTGCGGATGTGGGCATCACCGACTATTCCAGCTGGATCTGCGACTTTGTGCTAACCGGCCGACCCGGCTTCATCTACGCGCCGGATCTTGCCCAATATGACCGGGAGCGTGGCTTCTACTACCCCTTGGAGGAGACTCCCTTCCCCATCGCGCAGACCAACGACCAGCTGTGCGAAAACATCCTCGGCTTTGACGCCGATCTCTATGCCCGGAAACGGGAAGCCTTCCTGGAAGCCCGGGGCTGCAAGGAAACCGGCACAGCTGCCAAGCAAATCGTTGAGATCATCAAACAGCAGTGCGGCCTGATCTGATTATGAAACCGAAAGGAGACATCCTATGGCTTCACCCAAAAAACGCAACGGAAAAATCGACTTTCTGAAATTCCTTTTCGCCGTCCTGGTACTGATCCATCACAGCCGCTATGTGGTGGGCGATAAAAATTCGCTGTTCTTAGGCGGCAGCTTCGCCGTGGAATTTTACTTCCTGGTTTCCGGCTATCTGATGATGGCCAGCATCAAAAAGATGTCTGAACGGACGGTGTCCCTGGGCGCAGAGACCGGTGCATTTCTGCTGAAGAAGTATAAGAGCTTCTGCCCCGAGATTTTGATCACCTATGTCATCGCCTTTGCCATTACGTATCTGGGCCAGAAGACCAATTTCTTCACCCTGCTGTCCACCACCTTCTCCGAGGTGCTGCTGATCAATATGGCCGGCATCTGGGCCAAAAGCGTCAACGGTGCAATCTGGTATCTTTCCTCGATGCTGATCGCGATGGCGATCCTCTTCCCCCTGCTGCGCAAGTACGGCGATACCGCCCTTTACGTCATCATCCCCGTGGGCTCGCTGCTGATTCTCGGCTGGTTCTGCGGAAATGTGAAGTCCCCCAGAAACCCCACCGAGTGGCTGGGCTGGACCTACAAGGGCAACCTCCGGGCGCTGGCAGAGCTGGGCATCGGCATCAGTCTGTACCCCATTGTGGAGAAGCTGAAAAAGCTGAATTTCACCGTATTCGGTCGCATTTTGCTGACAGCGGTGGAATATGGATGCTACGCACAGCTGATCCATTATATGTACACCAGCACCGCCACCCGGAAGGATTTCTTCTACCTACTGATCTACGCCATCGCGCTGGTCATCTCTTTCAGCCAGATGGGCATCGACACCGTGGTGTTTAACAACCGGTTCTTCTCCTGGCTTGGCAAATTCAGCTTCCCGCTGTACTTAAGCCACCATTTCTACTCCAAGAACATCCGGGCCTTCTTCCCCGATTATTCTGACAAGCGCCTGCTGGTGGTCTACTACGGCATTTCCATCGTAACCGCGCTGGTGGTTATGGGTCTGTCCGATCTGATCCGCACATACGGAAGCAAGCTGAAGCTGAAACGGCTCTTTGTCCGCCCCACAACCCAATAACAAAAAAGCGAGATGGATTATTCCTGAAGTAGTCAATAGTTAGTAGACACAAAATTTCTTATGCCACCAGTTCTGTTCTGTACAGGACTGGTGGTTTTCCGTTCAGTTTGCGAACAGGGCGTTCGTAGTTGAAGTAATGAATCGCTTGCTCAATAACAGTGTGC
>JAFTUO010000018.1 GCA_017466215.1 Oscillospiraceae bacterium
CCCAAATGGGAACCATGGTGCCTCCGGTCGGAATCGAACCAACGACACGCGGATTTTCAGTCCGCTGCTCTACCTACTGAGCTACAGAGGCATATCGAGCGGAGCTTGCGCTCCACTCGGATGCATTATGGCGACCCCGAACGGACTCGAACCGTCGACCTCCAGCGTGACAGGCTGGCGTGCTAACCGACTGCACCACAGGGCCAGATGTATGGTGGGAACAACAGGGCTCGAACCTGTGACCTCCTGCTTGTAAGGCAGATGCTCTCCCAGCTGAGCTATGCTCCCAAACCGATCGCGTGGCATTGCGCCTCAGCGACGGGTTTTATTATACACATCCTATATCTGTTTGTCAAGCATTTTTTTAGAGTTTTTTGGATGAATTTTTCCAGCAAAATGCGCCTTATTCTTCCCATTCACCGGCGCTTGCCGCCATACCCGCGGCATAGGCCGTCGACCAGGCGATCTGCAGGTTGAAGCCGCCGGTATAGGCGTCGCAGTCGATGATCTCGCCGGCGAAATACAGACCCGAAACCAGCTTGGACTCCATCGTCTTAGGGTCGATCTCCGACACCTTCACGCCGCCGGAGGTGATGATAGCCTCTGCCACCGGCCGCTTGCCGATGATCTCCGCAGAAAATGCCTTCAAAGTCTCCACCAGCGCCCGACGCTGCTGCTTGGTCAGGCTATTGGCCTGCATATCCGGCGCAATGCCGCATCTGCGCAAAATGACCGGGATCATAGATCTGGGCAGAAGGTCCGCCAGTGCATTTTCCATTGCCCGATTCTTATACATTTCCATATCCCGCAGAATGCGGCTGTCCAGCTTGCCCTCGTCCAGCGCAGGCTTCAGGTCGATAACCAGCCGGCAATCGCCCTTCATATGGGCGCTGGCGCTAAGCACCGTCGGGCCGGACACGCCAAAATGGGTGAAAAGCAGCTCGCCAAAGTCCTTATACAGCACCTTGTTCTTCTCGTTAATAAGCTTCACGCCCACGTTGCGCAGGCTCAGCCCCTGCATCTGCTGGCAGTCCTCCCCTGCCGTCTCCAACGGCACCAAAGAGCCCTCGGTCTGGGTAACGGTATGCCCCAGCGCGGAGGCCATCGTATAACCGTCGCCGGTAGACCCAGTGGTGGGATAGCTGAGACCACCGGTAGCCAGGATGACCCAATTTGCCTCAATGCGCTCATTTTCCGTGCGCACACCGCTGACCCGGCCATTGTCCGTAAGGATACCCTTGACCCGGGCGGTACGGACAGTAACCTTTTTCCGCCGCAGCTCATTTTGCAGGCACTCCAGCACCGATTGGGACTTATCCGACACGGGAAACACCCGGTTGCCCCGCTCGGTCTTCAGCGGGCAGCCCCGGTCTTCAAAGAACGCCATCACCATTTCCGGCGGGCAGGCCGCCATTGCGCTGTAGAGAAACCGGCCATTTCTGGGCACATTTTGCAGTACCTCCTGCTCGGTGCAGTGATTCGTCACATTGCATCTGCCCTTGCCGGTGATGAGCAGCTTCTTGCCCAGGCGGTCATTTCGCTCCAGTAGAAGCACCTTTTGCCCCTGCTGCGCCGCGGTGATGGCCGCAAACATACCCGCCGGGCCGCCGCCGATGATGATGCCGTCAAATGTCATACAAGATCGACCTGCTTTTCGTAAACATTGTATTCTTCCCAGATATGCTCCAGAGCGTTGAACGTTCTGCCCAGCTCCTTCTCCCGCTTGGCCGCCAGCGCCACGATCAAGGCATTCACAAGGCTCAGCGGCGCAACAAGAGAGTCCACCAAACTAACCATATCACTCTTGGTCAGCAGCACGTGATCGCAATTCTGACCCAGCGGCGACAGCCGGCTGTCCGTTACGCCGATGACCGTTGCGCCGGTGGAGCGGCAGTACTGCGCGCCCTTGGCCGTGGTAGACGAGTATCTGGGGAAGCTGAACGCGATCACTGCATCCTCCGCGCCCACGCCTACGATCTGCTCAAACATTTCGCCTGCGCCGGAAGCCGTAATGATGTGGACGTTGCGGAACATATAGTTTAAGTAATAGCCCAGGAAATTGGCCAGAGTCGCGGCAGACCGAACACCCAGAATGTAGACCCGCTTCGCCTTCAAAATGGCATTCACCGCCGCCTGAAATTCATTTCGGTCCACAGTTTCGCCGGTCTTGCGAAGCTTGTCAATATCCGACTGCAGCACCATAGAAACAATGTCCTGATCGCCGATCCGGTCATTGGCCACCTCAATGCGCTGCACCGAGGTCAGGCGGTTGACCACCATCTCCTGCATCGCCTTTTGCATACTGGGATAGCCGTCGAAACCCAGCTCCACGGCAAAGCGGACAACCGTGGATTCCGATACGCCCACCGCCTTGCCAAGACGGCTTGCGGTCAGGAATGCCGCCTTATCATAGGACTCAGTGATATATTGAGCCAGCCGGCGCTGACCTTTGGAAAAAGTCGGCATTTTGCTCTGCAGGATGGACAAAATATTGTTACTCATCACATTGCGCCTTCTTTCGGTAGTTGATTGCATCCATAATAACAGTTTTCCTGCATTTTTGCAAGATGTCGAAGCAAAAATTGCAAAAAATCACCCCCAACCGGGGGTGATTTTATAGACTTTCTTGTTCTTCGCGGGTTAAGTACCGCCATTTTCCCAGGGGCAGGTCTCCCAGCTTCAGGCTGCCCTCGCTGATGCGGCGAAGGCGCGTAACCTGCATATTCGCCGCCTCACACATTCTGCGGATCTGGCGGTTTCTGCCCTCGTGGATGGTAACAAGCAACTTGGCCTTGCCGCCATCTCCCCACAAAAGCTTCACTTCCGGCTTGCGGATGGTGTAGCCATCCAGGGTAATGGGCCGCCCCAAAAGCGTCAGCGATGCGCTATGGTAGCCCGTAACCCAAACCTCGTAGGTCTTGTCCACATTGTGCTTTGGATGCATCAGGGCATTGGCAAACGCGCCGTCATTGGTCAGCAGCAGCAGGCCCTCAGAGTCCATATCCAGCCGCCCAACGGGATAGACCCGTGCAGGACAATCCTGCACCAATTCCATCACCGTTTTTCTGCCCCGGTCATCGCTGACCGTAGTTACATAGCCTCTTGGCTTGTTTAGCAGGATGTACACATTCTGGGACGCGGATGGGAGAACACTCCCATCCAGCAAAATTTCGTCCAGTTCCGGATCTGCGCTTTCACCAAGAAGCGCAATGCGGCCGTTAACGGTTACCCGGCCGTCCGTAATCATTTTTTCTGCCGCCCGTCGGGATGCGACACCGCGGCCGGACAATATTTTCTGCAATCGCTCGGTCATAATGCGCCTCCCAACAATCGTTTCCAAAAAGGTTTCTTTTCCTGCTCTTTTATCTGCTCCACCGTCTGGCCGTAAACAAGCCGCACCTTGCCGATGGGCTTTTCCTCCAAAAGGACATAGGCATAGCCTGCTTCGCCGCCTTGCACCACCGGTGCATAGTCAAACTCTGCCCCGGAAAGCAAAATCTGCGGCTGCTCCTGCTGCGTCAGCGCAAAGGAAAAATCCTCCGCCGCCACCAGCTGCACCGTTTCGGCATCGCCGCCCACAACGGCGCGCTGCCCCAGCACATCGCCGGCTTTGACGATGGTCTTGTTCTCATACCGGCCGAAGCCGTCTTCCAGCAGCAGCTGATGGTCTGCCCAGTCGTTGCCGTCATTGATGGTAACGCAGATCAGCCGGCGACCGTCGCGCCGTGCGCTGGACACCAGAATCCGCCCTGCGGCTTTGGTATAGCCGGTTTTCACGCCGTCTGCACCGTCAACGCGCCACAAAAGCTTATTGTGATTTTGCAGGCTGCGTTCCCCTACCCGAACGGTTTTCGTGGATACCGTCTGGGCAAAGATGGGGTTTTGCATTGCATAGGCCGTCAGCACCGCCAGATCCCGGGCTGTGGAGTAATGCTGCGGGCCGTCCAGCCCATTGGGATTCTCAAAATTCGTGCCTGTGAGCCCCAATCGGTAGGCCTTGTCGTTCATCAGCTGCACAAAGCCCTCCACCGTACCGCCGCAATAGATAGCCAGCGCCACCGCCGCATCGTTGCCGCTATGGAGCATCAGCCCGTAGAGAAGCTCCTGAATAGTTAGCACTTCCCCCTCTTTCAGGTACATAGAAGAGCCCTCGATGCCCACCGCTTCCTTGGGAATCCGCATCCGGTCCAGGACATTGCACTGCTCGCAGACCACCAGAGCCGTCATAATCTTCGTGGTGCTGGCGATCAGGCTGCGGCTGTAGGCATCCTTTTCATAAATTACCCGGCCGGTCTCCGCGTCCATCAGGATCGCCTTCTGCGCAGATACCGCCTGCGCCCGGCAAGGTAAAAGCAGGACGGCAGCCATCAGCGCAGCCGCCGTCCGAATCAGTCGTTTTTTCATCTTTTCTCACCCGCGGTTAGTATTTTCCGCAGGAGGAAAAATTATTCTGCCTTCTTGGTTCTGGAATCAATAAAGGCTGCGATCTTGTCCAGCACATCGGGAACCTGCTCCACAATGCGGTCCGCTGTGGTGTTGGCAGGCGCTGCCACCGGCAGCATCCGGACAGAGCCATCCTTGACGATCAGAAATGCGATAGGCGTAACCTTTACGCCGCCGCCTGCGCCACCGCCAAAGGGGTTTTCCTGCTTATTGACATTCCGGGACACATAGTCGCTGCCACCGCCGCCAAAGCCAACGCTGACCTTGGAAACGGGAATAATGGTTACACCGTCGGCCGTTGTGATGGGATCGCCGATAACAGAATTGACATCCACCATCTCACGGATCTTTGCAATGGTGTTCTCCAGCATATTGGGAAGAGATTGGCTCATTGTACAGCACCGCCTTTTCTTAATTTCACAATTTTCAAATATTCGCGCAGCACCCGGATGCCGTGTTTTGCTCCCAGGTGCAGGAGTCTGCCAAGGGTAATGGTCAGCTCCAATTGGGCGTCGATTAAGGTTTTATCCGCAGTAAAATCGCACTCCACCTGCAGATCCCGCTTTTTGATCACGAAAAACCGCTCCAGCAACGGCACAAGATTGCCAAGCGCCGCCCAGGCTCTTCCGTAATTCACCGCCAGATCGCAGGGGTCGTCCCCTGCCATAATGATCCTGGCCTGTAATTTCTTCACCCGCAGCTTACGGCACAGCAGCTCACCCAGAAGCTTAAGCACCGCGTCAAGCAGCGGAAAGAAATCGGTAAAGCTTCCGCCCTTTTTTCCTTCACCGGACTTTTTCTTTCTTTCCGGCTCGGCGGATTCTTCATTCTTAGGCTTCTTTTCCGTCTTTTGGGACGGGTACAGCGCCGTGCGCAGCGGGCCCAAGATCAGCCAGGCGGCAGCACCATCGGCATCGTACTTTGCCTTGATACCCAACGGCAAAAATGCCAGCGCTGCGATCACAGCCAGCGCGATGAGCCAGCCCATCAGGCTTCCTCCGGTGCAGGCTCTTCAATGGTCTGCTGTTCCATTTCTTCCACGATCTCCGGCTCGCCAAAGCTGACCTTTTCAATGGGCGGCAGCTCCTCCAGCGTGGAAATACCAAAGGTCCGCAGGAAATTGGGTGTGGTGCGGTAGAGAATGGGTCTGCCGGGCACATTCAGCCGGCCGGCTTCTTCTATCAGTTTTTTATCCAGCAATGCGCCCACGGAGTAGGAGCTGTCCACGCCGCGGATCTGCTCCACCATCGCTTTGGTGGCAGGCTGATAATAGGCAACGATTGTCAGCGTCTCCAGCTGAGACGACGACAGCTTCGGGGGCTTGCGGGTCTCCAGCGCTTTGGTTACAAAGTCTGCCATTTCACCGGAGGATACCATCTGATAGCCCTTTTCCAGCTTCAAAATGCGGATGCCTCTGCGCGCAAAGGCCATTTCGTCTGCCAGCGCATCCGCGGCAGCAATAATTTCTTTTACATCGGTTTCCAGCGCCATCGCCAGACGGGAGGCCTCCACCCGCTCGCCAGCAGCAAAGAGGATCGCCTCAATGGCACGCTGTAATTGTTCAAGTTCCATCAGGACTCCTCCTTTACCGGGATTTCCGCATCCAGCACGCGGACATTGGGATTCTCGCCGGAAATATCATCCTCCAGCGTTACAGAGCCGACCTTGCACATCTCCAACACCGCCAGGAAGGTGGCAACGATCTCGGAGCGGCTCTTGTTGCCCCGAAACAGATTTTTCAGCTTTTCCACTCCACGCAGCACAAGCTGACGCAGCACCTCCCTGACCTTACGGGTCACGGGATAGGGCTCCTTGCCGACGATGCCCTTGAAATTCACCGTCGGCGGCGGCAAGCGGCGCTGATTGCGCTCTGCGATCTCATCCAGCGCACGCAGCAGGTCGTTGACCTCGTGCTGATAGCGGTAGGTCTGGCTTCTGCTGATTGGCTCAGGCTGTTTGACAAACAGGCAGCGGCCGATCTCGTTTCTCGGCTCCAGCCAGGTAATGGCGGTGCGGATCTGCTCAATGGCCTCCTTACGCTGACGCTCGATCAGCGACTGGCGCAGAATATCCAGCTCTGTCTGGGCCTCTTCCCGCTCAGCAGCGGACAGCAGCATCTTGGTCTTGATCAGCATCAAGTGGGATGCCATGGTGATAAACTCACTGGCGATCTCCATATCCAGTCGCTTCATCTCGTCAAGATATGCCAAATACTGCTCCAGGATCGCAGTGATGGAAACGTCCTGGATCTCTATTTTATTCTTGCTCAGCAAGAGGAAAATGACGTCCAGCGGACCTTCAAAATCCTCCATTTGCTCTGAGCGTGTCCGGACAATTCCTTCCAAACGGTACTGCGGCTCTCCCATAGTTGCTCCTCATCAAAATAATTGGGAATATTATAGCATTCTTTTCCTCTATACGCAAGTCTTTCCCTAAATTTTCCCCACAAAGCCCCGACTTTTATACAAAAAACAGAGGTCTTGCGACCTCTGTTTCTTATTCTTCATTTTGGCCAATGGACATAATGTCGTAGGGCGTTGTCTGATAGACGAAATAGTTGAGCCAGTTGGAGAACAGCAGATTGGCGTGTCCCCGCCAGCGGACGATGGGCTCTTTCGTGTCGTCATCACCCGGATAATAATTCTTAGGAACGCTGATGGGCATCCCCTGGTTTTTATCCCTTAAGTATTCGCTCTCCAGCGTCAAAGGATCATACTCGGAATGGCCGGTGATGAAGATCTGCTTACCGCCCTTGGTCATCACGGCGTAAACGCCGCTTTCTTCCGACGATGCCAGTATCTTCAGCTCCGGAACTTTCTCGATATCCTCCCGCAGCACCGTGGTGTGCCGGGAATGGGGCACCCAGAACTGATCGTCAAAGCCCCGCAGCAGGATAGAGCGCTTATAATCGGCAGTGTGGGGGAAAACGCCAAACATTTTCTCCGGCAAAGCAACCTTGTCCACACCGTAGTGGTAGTAAAGCCCCGCCTGCGCACCCCAGCAGATGTGGAGCGTGGAATGGACGCTCTTCTTGCTCCACTCCATAATCTCGCACAGCTCCTGCCAGTAATCCACATCCTCAAAGGCCATCTTTTCCACCGGCGCACCGGTGATGACCATACCGTCGAATTTCCGGTCTTTCAGCTCCGCGAAGCTCTTATAAAAGGACAGCATATGCTCCTGGGATGTATTCTTGGACTGGTGGGTAGTGGTGTGCATCAGCTCCAGATTCACCTGAAGCGGCGTGTTGCCCAGCAGACGGCTCAGCTGGGTCTCCGTGGTGATCTTGGTGGGCATCAGATTCAGCAGCACGATCTCCAGCGGACGGATATCCTGGGTCAGCGCCCGGTTTTGCGGCATTACGAAGATATTCTCCTGCTGCAGCGTTTCTGCTGCAGGCAGATCATTGGGGATTCTGATCGGCATAAAGCGCTTCCCCCTTTCTAAAGATATGTTACATTATCTTACAAGATATTCTCCGTTTTGTCAATTCTCGTTCCCGGATAGTAGTGCATCAGAATTTCGTCATAGCTGCTGCCACCCCGGGCCATTGCATCAGCCCCGTATTGGCTCATCCCCACCCGGTGTCCCTTGCCCAGGGTCTCCACCGTGATGCCGCCGTCTTCTGCCGCCATCGTAAACGCCGTGGAGTTTAAGCCCAGGAGCTGCCTCAGCTGCGTGCCGGTATAGGCAATGCCGCCGATGACCATTGTTTGTACGCCTCCGCCGGCAGTAAATGTCCGTTTCCCCAGCCAGCTTCGGGGCGTACCGGACAGATCCCGTCCCAGCGCATCTTCAAATTCTTCAGCGGTAAAATGCACTTCCTCCCAGTACTTTTCCGCATTTTCCTCCCCCGGGCTGTCCACCGCCTGCAGATATGGGATCACCTCGCCCCACACCGCCACGGCGTCCTCCGTTCTGCCGCCGGAGCAGGAAAAATAGGTAGCCTCGATCAGCGCGCCGCCATAGATCAGGACTTGTCCTTTCGTCGCCTCCACCGCCCGGGCGATCTTCTCCAAACCACTTACGGTCTCGCCCTTTTGCAGAAATTCTTCTTCCGTCATATATGCCTGGCAGCAATTCGGATCTGCGCAAACGGCAACATCTGCGTGCCGGTCCTGCCGGCTCAGCCGGCGTAGGGCATAGGTCCTGGCCACCACCGCCTGGGCTTTCAGCGCCTCCATTTCAAATTCCGCCGGCATTTCCGCCAAAACCACACCCAGTACATAGGCTTCCAGCTCCATTACGTGGATGCTGTTTTCAGCCGTCAGCACCGGAAGATATGTAGAGCGCGCAGAAGGGCTCAGCTGTGTTTCCTGTTGTGTGGGCGTTAGCGTCTCAGCAGGCTCTGAGAGTGGCCTTTGTCTGACCGCGCTGAGCAGCAGCTGGGGCAAAATGACGCCCAGCGCCACCGCCACCACCACCGGTTTCCACTTTTTGTCCATATCCATCCCTCCCAGGTCTATTCTATCAGCCGGGAACTTTTGAAGCTGTCGAAGTATGGCGAAAGCCTATCCAAATTTAACCGCGTTCTTGACATCCTTCTTTCTGATTAGTATAATTTATACAGAATTTTATTCGAAAGGTTACTGACAGAATGAACCGAGCCTTGAAACGAATTTTACCGATCCTTCTTGCGATCGTGATCATATGCAGCTGTGCCTGGTATTTGTTTATCTATGACCGGGGCTTCACCCGGGATCTGCTTTTGAACCAGGCCCGCTTCTTTGAGGAGAACGGCAAGCACGATATTGCCGCCTGGCTGTATTCCAGCGCCTATCTGCAGACCGACGAGAATGAGATCGTGGCCATCGAGCTTTCTGACCATTTCAAATCCATCGGCAACTACACCAAGGCAGAGACCACCCTCACCGATGCCATTGCTGACGGCGGCTCTGCGGAGCTGTACATTGCCCTTTGCAAGACCTATGTGGAGCAGAATAAGCTTCTGGACGCCGTAACTATGCTGGACAACATCTCCGATCCTGCTATTAAGGAAGAGCTGGATGCGCTGCGGCCGAAGCTTCCCCAGAACAATTACGCGCCCGGCTCATACAGCCAGTACATCACCGTAACCCTTTCCGATTACGAGGGCACATTGTACGCCACCACCGACGGTACATACCCCTCCACAGATGATACCCCCAGCACCGGTGAATTCACGCTGGTAGGCGGTGAAAACCGGATCTTTGCCCTGGTCTTGGGCGATAACGGCCTGGTCAGTCCCCTGGCGATCTACGGCTACACCGTAGGCGGCGTTGTGGAAGAAGTTACCTTGAAAGACAGCGCTATTGACGCTGCTGTCCGCAAAAAGCTGGGCGTTTCCGCGGATGCGGCACTGCAGTCCAGCCAGCTTTGGACGATCACCTCCTTGAAGCTTTCGGGCGTAGAAAGCTATGACGATCTGGCCTATCTGACCGGTCTTGAAGTGCTGAACATTCAAGATGGCACCGGAGAGTCTTTGGAAGGCCTTCGCAATATGTCCTACCTGAATCAGCTGATTTTGACCGACTGCGTTGTCAGCACCGAGGATCTGCAGATCATCGGCGCGTTGCCCAGCCTTACCAAGCTGACACTGACCGGCTGCAGCCTGTCCAGCATCGAAAACTTAAGCACCGCATCCAAGCTGACTACTCTTAATCTAAGCAACAATACCATCCGGGATCTGTCGCCGCTGTCGTTTATGACCGGCCTTACCGAGCTGAATTTAAGCCACAACGCGCTGAATTCGCTGAATGCCCTCAGCTCCCTCTCTTCGCTGAAGGTGCTGGATGTGTCCTACAATGCCCTCTCCTCCGTTGCACCGCTTAGCAGCTGCCAGGCGCTGACAAAGCTGTACGTGGGCAACAACACGCTGGAAAACCTTTCCGGCCTGGAAAACATCAAGGGTCTGGCCACCCTCTCCGCGGCCTACAACTCCATCACCGACGTTACCGCGCTGAAGACGATGAATTCCATCACAAATCTGGACCTGTCCAGCAACAAGCTGACGGACATCAGCTGCCTCGCCTCTCTGACCAAGCTGCAGAAGCTGAATTTCTCCCGCAACCAGGTCAAGAAGCTGCCGGAATGGGACCGTGATTGCGCGCTGGTCACCATCGACGGCTCTTATAACGAGCTGGGGTCTATCACCACCCTGGCCGGCTACAAGAACTTAAACGAAGTGCTGATGGACTACAACAATCTTTACTATGTCAATTCCCTTGCCAACTGCCCGAATCTGATCAAGGTCAGCGTGTACGGCAACGAAATCTCAGACGTGTCCGAGCTGACCGCCAGAGACATCATCGTTAACTACAATCCCCTATAACATAAAAATCCCCATCCGATTTGGATGGGGATTTTCTTATGCATTTTCCAATATCAGCCTCAAAGCCGCCTCTGCTGCCTGGCGGCGGACGGATTCACGGTCGCCAATAAAGTGGAATTCTTTTACTTCGCTGCGGTTTTCGCAATCAAGGCCGATAAACACAGTGCCAACCGGATTGCCGAATTCGTCGCCGCCCGGACCGGCCAGCCCGGTAACGGACACGGCCACATCCGCATTCAGGCGTTTTCGCGCGCCGGATGCCATCTGCGCCGCAACGGGCTTCGAAACTGCGCCAAGCTTTTCCAGCACCTCGACATCAACGCCCAGCAGCTTCTGCTTGACCTCATTGGTGTAGCTGATGACGCCGCCCTTATATACCGCCGATGCGCCGGAAACGCCGGTGAGCATTTCGCCAATCATACCGCCGGTGCAGCTTTCCGCCGTGGCCAGGGTCTTGCCGGCAAGGGCCTTGATAACCTCAGATGCCAGGCTCGTCATGGTACTTCACCGTTACCTTTTCTACGCTTTCCAGCGCCTTCTGGATCAGCGCCTCACGGTCAAGATTCCGCTCCGCATTGATCACCTGACCCAGGGTGGGCTTGGTCTTGGGGTGCTTGGGTGTGAATACTGTGCAGCAGTCCTCATAAGGCAGAATGGAGGTTTCCAAAGTGCCGATCTTTCTGGCGATGGTAACGATCTCCTCCTTGTCCATACCGACCAAGGGCATAAACACGGGAATGTCCACCACAGCACCGGTAACGGTCATAGCTTCCATCGTCTGGGATGCCACCTGACCCAGGTTTTCGCCGGTGATCAGCGCGCCGCAGCCGTGCTTTTTCGCAATGGTCTGGGCAATTTCCATCATAAACCGGCGCATAATCAGGGTAAAGAACTCCTCGGGGCAGTTGTCCCGGATGGCTTCCTGGATCTCGGTGAAAGAAACGATATCCACCGTCATTCTGCCGCTGTAGCGGGTAACCAGGCGCGCCAGCTCCAGCACCTTGTCCTTGGCCAGCTGAGAGGTGTAGGGATAGGAGAAGAAGTGAACGCACTCGATCTCCACGCCCCGCTTGGCGATCATATAGGCCGCCACGGGAGAGTCGATACCGCCGGACAGCAGGCACATCGCCCGACCGCCCACACCGGTGGGCAGGCCGCCGGCACCGGGCTGTGCCGGGCCGTGAACATAGGCCGCCAGATCCCGGATCTCCACATACACCGTATAGTCCGGGTTATGCACATCCACCGCAACCTGGGGATGGGCTTCTGCCAGACGGCCGCCGATCTCCTGAGAAATGGCGATGGAGGTCATCGGGAATCGCTTATCAGAGCGCTTGGACTCCACCTTGAAGGACTTGGCGCAATCCAAATCGTCGCCCAGATACTCCTCAACAGCGTTAAAGATCGCATCCATATTCTTCTCGCAGGGGCGGCAGCGGCACAGGCTGACCACGCCGAAAATGGAGCTGCAAGCCTCCCACGCGCCATCAATATCGCAAGCATCGTCCATCGGCTCAACATAGACCGTGGACTGGATCAGATACACATCAAAATTGCCGTATGCCTTCATCCGGCGGCGGATATTTTGCCGCAATTTGCTCTCAAATTGCCGCTTATTTGCGCCTTTCAGCACAATTTCACCGAGTTTTAACAGAAAAATCTCTTTCACAAAATATTCCTCACTTTGCTAGATTTCCAGATTGACCACCCGGTACTGGATGGCCTCCGCGATATGCTGGGGCTGGATATTTTCGCTGCCGTCCAGATCGGCAACGGTGCGTGCAACTTTCAAAATGCGGTCATAGCTTCTGGCCGTTAACCCCATTGCATCGAACGCCTGCTTCATAAGGCTCGCGCACTGCTCGTCCAGATCGCAGAATGCGCGCATCTCGTCCGGGCTCATCCGGGCATTGCACATATTGCCCTGGCCTTCAAAACGCTTGTGCTGCCGTTCTCTGGCGGCATCTACGCGCTGCTTGATATCGGCAGAGGGCTCAGCTTCTGCGCGCTGGCGCAGTTCCTCAAAATGCACCGCCGGTACTTCCACCACGATGTCGATCCGGTCCAGCAATGGGCCGGAGATCCGGCTGCGGTAAGCGCGCACCGCCTGCTCCGAGCAGGTGCATCGGCCGGATGGATCGCCATACCAGCCGCATTTGCAGGGATTCATCGCGCACACCAGCATAAATTCCGACGGATAGCTCACCGCGCCGGAAACGCGGGAGATGGTAACGATGCCATCCTCCAGCGGCTGGCGCATCATATCCAGGGTATCCTTCTTAAATTCCGGCAGCTCGTCCAAAAACAGCACACCCATATGGGCCATCGAGATCTCACCGGGCTTGGGATTGCTGCCGCCACCGGCAAGGCCGGCATTGGAAATGGTATGGTGAGGCGAGCGGAAGGGCCGCTGGGTCACCAGGGGATTTTTCGCTGTCAGCAGACCCATCACAGAATAAATTTGGCTGACTTCCAAAGATTCTTCCCAGGTCATATCCGGCAATATGGACGGAAGCCGCTTGCTGAGCATACTTTTGCCCGAGCCGGGAGGTCCGATCAGCAGCACATTATGGCTGCCAGCGGCGGCAACCTCCAATGCACGCTTGACATTTTCCTGACCCAAAACATCCTTGAAATCCGCAATGCTGTTTTCTGTTTTCTCCGGCAGCCACAGCGGCTGCTCCTGCAGCTGCGCTTCGCCATTCAGGCCCGCCACCAGCTCCCGCACCGTGCGGATGCCGTAGACCGCAGGGCCTCTGGCTAATGTGGCTTCCGCTGCATTCTCATAAGGCACAAACAGCGCCTGAATGCCCTCTTTCTTCGCCGCCAATGCCATCGGCAGCACGCCGGGCACAGGCCGTAACTGACCGTCCAGACTGACCTCACCGATAAACGCGGAGCTGGAACGGGGTCTGCGGACGCCACCGGCCGCAGCCATAATGCTCAGCAGGATCGGCAGATCGTAGTGCGTGCCGGCTTTTTTCACGTTGGCAGGGGCAAGGTTCACGGTGATCCGGCTGGTGGGGAATGTCAGGCCGGAGTTCTTGGCCGCAGCTCGAACACGTTCCCGGGCCTCTTTCACCGCCGCATCGGGAAGACCCACAATATCAAAGCCCGGCAGGCCGTTGGAAATATAGCATTCCGCCACAACACCGTTTCCCTGAATGCCGCTGATTCCCAGGGTATTCACACTGCAGATCATAGAGATTCTCCCCTTTTCTTTGCTTTACAGCATTATACCGCATTTTATACCAAATGACAAGTATAATTCCACCTTCCAGATTTATGCGTTTTTCTTGACACTTTTCCCTTTTTATGGTATTTTATTCTTGTAAGCCCTAGTGTATAGAATTTCATATCGAGGAGGTCAAAAGTATGCGCAAAAAGACAGTTATCATCACCGTAAGTATTTTGCTTGCTGCGGTCTTAATCGCTGCCGCACTTTACTTCATCCCCTGGCCGACCCGTATTGATAAAACGCTTACTATGACCAAGCTGGATGCCGAGGGCAACGAGTTAGGCGACTTTGATGTTCATATCACCGGCAAAAAGCTGAATTACATCTTCCAAGAGGATCGTTACCTGCTGAAAATTGATTCCTTTGACAATATTGAGGACATTCAAACAGCCGATGGCACTAGTGTTAACGGAAAAGATATTACTGGCACAATGAGTTATTTTGGTCAGGATCAAGGCAAAGACTGTCGTCTGCTTTTGCTGGAAGGATATGACCGTTCAAAAGGGTTAACTTATGTTTCTATGTACTTTTGTTTTCTTGGAGATTTCGAAAACTTTGACGAAGTATCCATTCTTTGTACCGGCAAAAATGTCCTCTCCAGTGGAAATCTCGTGAATTGGTCTTATGTTGCCCCCGGCAACTAATCACACAAACAGCGGAGAATGCTCAGGCATTCTCCGTTTTCATTTTCGTTCTTTTCCTTGCCGTAAAATATCTGTATTTTTGTTCACTTTTTCCTCGAATGAACGGGGAATTTTGCTTTACAAACGGATGCAAAAGTGCTATGATTAAAAGGATGAAAATTAAATACTTTAGGAGGTATTTCATTTTGGCAAGAAAATTTAAGACAATGGACGGCAATACCGCTGCTGCCCACGTCAGCTATGCCTTTACTGAGGTTGCTGGCATCTACCCCATCACCCCGTCCAGCCCCATGGCCGACAATGTTGACCAGTGGTCCGCTGCCGGTCGCAAGAACATCTTCGGCGACACCGTTAAGGTCGTTGAGATGCAGTCCGAAGCCGGTGCTGCAGGTACCGTTCACGGCTCTCTGGCCGCCGGTGCTCTGACCACCACCTACACCGCTTCTCAGGGCCTGCTGCTGATGATCCCCAATATGTACAAGATCGCCGGCGAGCTGCTGCCCAGCGTATTC
>JAFTUO010000019.1 GCA_017466215.1 Oscillospiraceae bacterium
AGCAGGAGGGCAGTATCATCAAGACCATCGTGGTCAAGAACAAACTGGTCAATCTCATTGTAAAGTAAAACGCCAAAAAGCCAAAAAATATCTTGACAATCTTTGGCGAATGCTATATAATTATCAAGCCGATGAGGCCCTGAAAGCATCCAGGATCTAGCCGGATGCCATCGGAGGGAGGGAAATCAATGTCTGAAATTCGCGTTAAGGAAAACGAATCTCTGGAGAGCGCTCTGCGCCGTTTTAAGCGTAGCTGTGCCAAGGAGGGCGTTATTGCCGAGGTTAAGAAGCGCGAGCATTACGTAAGCCCCAGCCTGAAGCGTAAGCAGAAGTCTGAAGCTGCCCGCAAGAACAAGAGAAAGTTCTATTAATATCCCTCTTGATTAAATGCTCAAAACCGCTCTGGGAAATCCAGAGCGGTTTTTATTTTAATTCCTGGTACAGTCCAACTGCTGCTTCAACGCCAAAAGCTTCTGCTTCAGCAAGCAGATCGCTTAGATCCTGCTTTGTTCGATGCAATGTAAAGACGAAAGAATCGTTTGTTTGCTGGATGCGATAGTGGCAATGCAGTTCTTTATCCGCAAGAGAGTGGTCCGGAATGGTCGTTAGGGGAGTGAATGTGCTGCCTTTTTCTGTTACAGTGATCTTTTCACAGCTGAGCGCCGTGTCCAGCCAGATTTTTCGGTCTTTCCACGGTGTAATATAATCCGTCAGCGGTATGGTAAGCGGCAAAGGCGGCAAAAATATGGGACAATCCAAGCTTTTGGCATAGAATTCTGAAACGCATACCGGAAACGGAAGCGTAATTAACGCCTGCGCCATTTCTTGGGTCATAGGACAGTCTGGGCGTTGGAAATCCAGTAATAAGCCGGAGCATTTATGCTTTTTCAGAATGGTTTCCAGTATTGCTGCCACCGCTTTGAGGTCTTGGCCGGATGGTGGTGTGCTGTCATCGAGGATCAGCAGGGAATTGGCAGGCATGGCTTCCGGTAAATTGGATAGGGTAGTACTGTAGGGGGAAAAGTGGCAAGCCATCCAGGCTTTTCTTTCCGGGATAGGGGGCGCCGTCGCAAATTCGTCGGCTGTCATCGCCAAGTATCTTGCAATTTCCATAGACAAATCCCCCTTGCCGTGGTATAATTCTTACATAGCTTATGAAAGTGTGGTTTGCGTTATGTCTTTTTCGCTGCTGCCGAGCTTCATTGTGAACGAACTGCCGGATCTGACGCCTCAATGGCTGCAGGGGCAGGGGATTCGCCTTTTGATGCTGGATTTTGACAACACTATCGTGCCATATACCACCGATGTCCCAACCAAACGGATGGAAGATTGGCTTAAAATGATGCTGACATCCCAAATTCAGATCTGCGTGGTGTCCAACAGCAAGCGCGACAGAGTTAAGATCTTCTGCGAAAAGTACGGCATACCCTGCATTACCCGCGCGAAAAAGCCCTTTTCCAAGGGTATCAATGAATGCTTGACCCGATTTGGAATACCAAAAACAGAATGCGCTCTGGCCGGCGATCAGATCTACACGGATACCCTGGGCGCTAACTGTGCGGGGATCCGCTCAATACTGGTAACGGCCATTAATAATCATACGATCTGGCTGAAGCTGCGGCACGTGGCTGAAATGCCTTTTATATTACTTGCCAAGAAAGGTAGACTGATAAAATGAAGAATATTGACAAATACTTATCCCTGCTGGGCCAGGACGTTGACGGCCTGCTGCTGACCAGCCGCTACAGCCGTTACTATGCTGCGGAATTTGATATCGCGGAGGGCGTTGCCATCGTAACCGCCAAGGGCTGCCGTTACTTTACTGACAGCCGCTATATCGAGTCTGCGGAGAACGGAATCCAGGGCTTTGAGGTGCTGGTTATTGACAGCAACAACAGCTATAAGAAGCGGATCAATGAGGCTATTGCTGATTTTGACGTCAAGGTGCTGGGCTTTGAGGAAGAATATCTGACCGTTGCCGAGCTGCGCCATTACGAAGAAAATCTGGATGCGAAGCTGATCGCAAAAAATGCCGAAATCCACGGCTTCCGTGCGGTGAAAGAGCCCTGGGAGCTGGACCTGATGCGCAAGGCTCAGAATATTACCGACAAGGCATTTTCTGAGATCCTTGGCCGCGTGAAGGTTGGTATGACGGAGAAAGAATTGCAGGCTGAGCTGATTTACTGCCTGCTGAAAAACGGCGCTGACGGTATGGCATTTGATCCTATCGTGGTCTCCGGCCCCAATACCAGTATGCCCCACGGCGTGGCAGGGGATCGGGTGATCCAGGAGGGCGATTTTATCACTCTGGATTTTGGCGCGCAGTATAAGGGCTATTGCTCCGATATGACCCGCACCTTTGCCGTTGGCTATGCCACCGATGAAATGAAGAAGATCTATGACATCGTGCTGCAGGCACAGCTGGCCGGTATTGCTGCATCCAAGGCTGGCGTTTTGGGCAAGGAAGTGGATGCTGCCGCAAGAAAAGTGATCGAGGACGCCGGCTATGGTCCTTATTTCGGCCACGGCTACGGCCACAGCGTGGGTATGGAGATCCACGAAGCCCACAATCCCAGCCCCCGCGGTGAGCGCGTAATGGAAGAAAACGTGATCGCTTCCGCTGAGCCTGGCATCTATCTGCCCGGTAAATTCGGCGTCAGAATTGAGGATGTGGTGATCTACAAGGAAAATGGCTGCGAAAATATCACCCACAGCCCGAAAAATTTGATTATTGTGTAAAAAAGTTTGCGTTACCCCTTGAAAAATGTAAAGTTTTGGGGTAGTATATATGCGTGAATTTATGTACACATTAAAAGCCCACTAGGGCGAATCTAGGAGGATAAAACATATGATCTCTGCAGGTGAATTTAGAAACGGCGTTACCTTCGATCTGGAAGGCAAGGTTATGCAGGTTGTCGAGTTCCAGCACGTTAAGCCCGGTAAGGGTGCTGCTTTTGTCCGCGTTAAGATGAAGAATGTCATCACCGGCGGCGTTACCGAAACCAGCTTCAACCCCACTGCCAAGTTCCCCACCGCATGTGTTGAGCGCAAGAAGAGGGAGTAGGCGCGAAGAAATTCAACTTGATCAAGAAAGCGGCGAGAACTGCCCTGCTTCACTCCTTCGTCGTGGTTCTTCCCCTCATGGCTCTGA
>JAFTUO010000020.1 GCA_017466215.1 Oscillospiraceae bacterium
CAGATCGTTGGGAACGGTCCAGTCCAGGGTGATGTTGGAGAAGGGAGCCTGGGTACCCCAACGGGAGGGAGTGTTCACACCGTAGATAAAGGACTGTACGCACTGCTTGACTTCTTTCTGGCTCAGGTTGTCCACCTTAACGAAGGGAGCAAGGTAGGTGTCGAAAGAGGAGAATGCCTGAGCGCCTGCCCATTCATTCTGCATAATGCCCAGGAAGTTGACCATCTGGTTGCACAGAGTGGACAGGTGGCCGGCGGGGGAAGAGGTGATCTTGCCGGGAACGCCGCCCAGACCCTCCTGGATCAGCTGCTTCAGACTCCAGCCTGCGCAGTAGCCGGTGAGCATACTAAGGTCGTGCAGGTGCAGAGCAGCGCTGCGGTGGGCCTCTGCGATCTCCTCGTCGTAGATCTCAGACAGCCAGTAGTTGGCGGTGATGGCGCCGGAGTTAGAAAGGATCAGACCGCCGACGGAGTATGTAACGGTGGAGTTTTCCTTCACGCGCCAGTCGTTGATCTTCAGGTAGTTGTCCACCAGATCCTTGTAGTTGAGCAGAGCCGCGTTGACATTGCGGATCTTCTCGCGCTGCTTACGGTACAGGATGTAGGCCTTGGCAACATCGGAGTAGCCGGCGTCAGACAGAACGCGCTCGACGCTGTCCTGAATGTCCTCAACGGAGATCACACCGTTCTTGATCTTGGACTCGAAATCGGAAGCGACCTGCAGAGCCAGCAGGTTGATGACGCTGGGATGGTACTTGCGGTCCTGGGCTTCGAAAGCCTTGGTCATAGCGGCAGAAATCTTGGAAATATCAAATTCCACAGTGCCGCCGTCTCTTTTTTGTACGCGATACATAAACAAACCTCCATATATAGAAATACAGGCACAGCCTAAAAAACGACAGTGCCTGTATTATAACTACATATTGTGGTGTTGTCAATAGAAAAATTCAATATATTGTGGAAAATTTTTCTGTAAGAAACTATATCTTGTGGTTTAGTCCGCACCCCGGATTTCCACAAAATCCGCGTAAGGCTCCAGAATGGCCTTGAAAGCGCGCAGCTTTTCAGCCGACGGGGAGTGCAGGCCCTGGGCTAAAACGCTGTCTCGGCCGACATAGGGCTGCAGGAACAGCTTTTTGGGCCTGCCCATACCGGAAAGCCATTGCCCCATCGCCAAAATATTTTCTTCGTCGTGAAATTCTTCCACTACGGTGGTGCGCAGTTCATACGCCACCTCGCCGTTCATCAGGAAGTCAATGCTTTTTTCAATCTGCGCAGGGAATTGGGAAGAGCCAATGGTTTCGGCATAGCGGGCCGGGCTGTTCTTGATGTCCATCGCCACATAGTCGATGAGCCCCTCGTCTGCCAGCTGCTTCAGCATATTTGGCTGGCTGCCGTTGGTATCCAATTTAATATGGTAGCCCAGGGCCTTGATCTGCCGCAAAAGCCGGGGCAGATCGCTCTGCAGGGTAGGCTCTCCGCCGGTGATGCACACGCCGTCTAGAATGCCTACGCGCTTGCTAAGGAAATCCAGAAGTTCCTCCTCGGGGATGGTCTCATCCTGGGCTGCGCCCAGCAGACCGCTGTTATGGCAAAACGGGCAACGGAAATTACAGCCCTGCAGGAAAACCGTGCAGGCCACACGGCCGGGATAGTCCAGCAGCGTCATTTTTTGCAGTCCGGAAATGGTCATAGTGTCCTCCAAAGGTGTTTTTTCTATTGTACAATCCCAACGCGGCAGTTGTCAATGCCTGGTTGCATTTGGGAATCGGCGGTGCTACAATATATAAAAACAAGTTTTGAGAGGAAAAAACGATGGGAACGACCATACGAGCAATGACAGCGCAGGACAAAGACGAAGTCCTAAAAATGATGCGCGTATTCTACGCCTCCCCGGCGGTATTCAGCAACGGCTCGGAGGAGATTTTTACCGCCGATATTGAAGCCTGCGTCAGCGGCAGCCCCTATTTGGAGGGCTATATTATGGGATGCGGCGATGCGATTCAGGGCTATGCGATGATCGCCAAGAGCTTTTCCACGGAATTCGGCAAGCCTTGTATCTGGATCGAAGATATTTATATAAAAGAAGAATTCCGGGGCTTAGGCATCGGCAAGGAATTCTTCGGATTTATCACGAAAAAGTATGAGGGATGCCTTTTCCGCCTGGAGGTGGAGGAGGAGAACACCCGGGCGGTGGAGCTGTACGAAAAATGCGGCTTTACGGAACTTCCCTATATGGAAATGAAGAAGTAGAAGAAAAGCCGGCAGCGTAAGCTGCCGGCTTTACTATTTACTTGCGTTTGGATGCGGTGATGATGTCAGCAACAATGCCAACGAAAATCAGGAAAACGTACACTGCCGTCCAGATGATCCAAAGGTTATTGGTCGTTCCGCCGCCGGGGTCGACACCGTCGGTTTGAAACAGGAAGCCTGCGACAAAACCGATGCTGTACCCAAGGGCGGAGCAAAAGGGCGTTATCCGCCATTTGCAAACGAAGGAAACGGCCAAAAGAGCGTTGCCGATGTGGTAAAGTGTTTCTGGCCAGGCTGCCATACCGTGATACGAAAAAAAGGCGTACCGACACAGCAGACAACCACCCAAAAGTACAAAAAAAGCAGCTACGTGGGTGAAGATATTTTTATTACTCAGCATAGAAACACGCTCCTTTAGCCAAGCTCGATGCCCACCACGCCGTATTTTTCCTGCTCCTCGGCAGAATAATACTGCGCCATATCGTCAGGGTGGGCGGTGGCCACATCTTCGGCGGTGTAGCCGCATTGCAGCAGGGGAAGATTTTGGTACAATTCTTCGAAAGACGCAAAGAGGTGGAGCTTCTTGACGGTTTTGTACAGCTGCTCGCCGGTGGCGGTGTTGGTAAAGACGATGCAATCGCCCGTTTTGATCTGCTGCCGCTTTTCGTCGTATAGACGCAGCTCGATGGTCTTTTCGCCGCTTTTGATCTTCTCAAAGGGGTCAGCGTGGAGCTTCATACTGTGGATCTCTTTCCGGGTTAAACACACGATGGATTCGACGTGGGCGCATCTGGGGAATAAATCCGCTGCCATTGCCTTTTGCAGGGCGTAGCCACGCTCTTTCAGGAGTGC
>JAFTUO010000021.1 GCA_017466215.1 Oscillospiraceae bacterium
ATCATCAGCATGCCCATGCCGTTGAGAACGTCGTTCTCAGTGGCCAGGGTGTAGGGCTCGCGAGCGCCTTCGTAGTCAAAGGTGGAAGACATCAGGGCTTCGGGATAATCGCAGTTGGGCCAATGGTCGGTCCACTGACGCTGACCCTGGAAGCCGCCGGCGATGGCGTTGTGGCCAACCTTCTCTTCCTCGAACTGATCGGGCAGATTCTTGTTGCCGGCCATCAGATCCTTGATGATGCAGTACATCTTAACGGTGAACTCCCACTGCTTTTCCTTCTCCTCGGGAGTGAACTTGATGCGGCGGTTTTCGCCCAGGAAGTCAACGGACTCGGGGTTATCGTCGCGGCCTTCCTTGCAGTGCTCCTTGGTCCAGGCCAGAGCCTTCTGGAACTCTTCCTCGTTGTAGATGCCCTCTTCCATACGGCGCAGGATCTCAACCTCGTCAACAGACTCTACGCGCATACCGAAGTAGGTCTCCAGCATATCCTGATCCATAATGGAGCCGGCGATACCCATGCACTGAGAGCCGATCTGCAGGTAGGACTTGCCGCGCATAGTGGCGACAGCAACAGCAGCACGGCCGAAGCGCAGCAGCTTCTCCTTGACGTCCTCGGGGATCTGGGTAACCTGATCGCGATCCTGGACCTCGTGGCCGTAGATGCCGAAAGCGGGCAGGCCCTTCTGTGCGTGGCCGGCCAGAACGGCTGCCAGATACACAGCGCCGGGACGCTCCGTGCCGTTGAAGCCCCAAACACCCTTGATGGTGTGAGGATCCATATCCATAGTCTCAGAGCCGTAGCACCAGCAAGGAGTTACGGACAGGGTGATGGAAACGCCCTCTCTCTTAAACTTGTCGGCGCAGGCAGCTGCCTCGGGAACACGGCCGATGCAGGTGTCGGCCATAACGACCTTCACGGGTTCGCCGTTGGAGTAATACAGATTTTCCTCAAACAGCTTCTTAGCGGACTCCGCCATTGCCCAAACCAGAGGCTCCAGAGATTCACGGAGCATCATAGGGCCGCGACGGCCGTCAACGATGGGGCGAATACCGATAACAGGGTATTCACCGATGTATCTGTTTTTTGCCATAGTTTATTCCTCCTGATTCTAGCCGCAAATGAAGCGGCAAATTTAACTTTTATAAAAAACGCAATGCGTCTTTATACAATATAAATAGTATTACGGCGCCAGACGGCACTTTAGTCTCGTGGTCCGGGGCGGGCCGTCGTAGCCGCCCAGCCGCTCGATTAAGTAATTGGCGGCGGTCTGGCCGATCTCCACTTCCGGCTGATGTACTACCGGCAGCGGCGGCTTCATCATCGTGCATACATCCACGCAGTCAAAGCCGAACACATCCATATCCTCGGGAATGTGGATGCCCCGTTCCCGGGCGGCTGTTACAAGGCCGATGGTAATGTCGTAATTGGTGGTAAACACTGCGGTGGGAGGATCAGCAAGCCCCAGCAGGGTCTCGCAGCCCCGGTAACCGGTGGCAAAAGCATTCTGGTCGCTGATGACCAGCTCGTCATCAAATAGAATATCATGATCCGACAGCGCCCGCAGGTATCCGCCCAGGCGCTCCTTGGCAGTAAATACCGATTTCGGGCCGGTGATGATGGCAATCCGGGTGTGGCCCTTTTCAATCAGCCGGGAAACCGCCTGATACACCGCCTCGCCGTTATCTACCAGCACCGCGTCCCCCGCCACGCCGGGAATGACCCGGTCGATCTGCACCGTGGGGATGCCGATGCTGGCCGTCAGCTCATAAAACTCCTCGCAGGTAAGATCCTCGGGGATATAGATCAGGCCGTCGATGCCGTTGGTGATCAGAAAGCGGAGATTGTCCCGCTCCAGGCCGTAATTGGAGCCGTAAACGGAGATCAGACTGTGGTAGCCGAATTCGCGCAGAGTCTTGTCCAGAGACATAACCACCGTGCCGTAGAAAGGCGCTGCCATATCCGGCAGCAGGATGCCGATGGAGCGGCTGCGCTGGATCTTTAAGTTCCGGGCAAAGGGATTGGCCCGATAGTCCAGCTTGGCGATGGCCTCCCGGATGGCTTGTACATTCTCCGGACGCACATTTCCGCCGTTCATATATTTAGAAATGGTGGAAATCGACACGCCGGCCATCCGGGCAACGTCTTTTATGGTCGCCATAGGGTACTCCTTCCGGTCAGAAAACGAAACGATTCGCGAAAATTCGGGCTATCCTTCCCTGTTTACATTTTATATTGTATAAAAACAAATTTGTGCTGTCAATACAAATTTTGAAAAAAGTTCTTGATTTTTTTAGTAAAGTTTATTATATTATAGAAAAGGTCATTAACATTTTCATACGTTAATGTTAACTTTAACAAAATAATCACCTCCGTTTTGGTGATATTTTTTGGTCTTTGTACACCCCGCACAAACGAAACGTTTCGCTTTTGTTGAAACTACTGTGTCGGGGAAATTCTTGCCTTTATTCCCTGCGCGCCACCCACGGGCAGCCGCGCGGCAAAAACAACACAAGAAAGGTGATTTTTGAATGGGCGAAACAATTTTAAGGATGCAGGGCATCGAAAAGCACTTCTCCGGCGTTCACGCGCTGAAGAGCGTTAATTTCGATCTGCGTGCCGGCGAAGTCCACGCGCTGATGGGCGAAAACGGCGCAGGTAAGTCCACCCTGATCAAGGTCCTGTGCGGCATCCACAAGCGCGACGGCGGCACAGTTGAGTACCTGGGCAAGGAAGTGAACTTCCATCACATCGGCGAATCTCAGGACGCCGGCATCAGCGTTATCCACCAGGAGCTGAATATGATGAACCATCTGACGGTTGCGCAGAATATGTTCATCGGCCGGGAATTTATGAAGAACGGCCTGATCGACGACAAGGCTATGGAAGCCGAGGCACAGCGCCAGTTTGACAAGATGGGCGTCAAGATCGACCCCGCTGCCAAGCTGGGCGACCTGACCGTCGGCAAGCAGCAGATGGTGGAGATCACCAAGGCCATCTCCCGGGACTGTAAGCTGCTGGTCCTGGACGAGCCCACCGCAGCCCTGACCCTGCCGGAAGTGGAAGAGCTGTTCAAGATTATGAACGAGCTTCGGGACAAGGGCATCGGTATGATCTACATCTCCCACCGTATGGACGAGATCAACCGCATCTCTGACCGCGTAACGGTTATGCGCGACGGCGAGTACGTCGGCACTGTCAACACCGCCGAGGTTACCAAGGACGACATCGTCAAGATGATGGTCGGCCGCGTGATTATGGGCGAGCAGAAGGAATGCAGCACCTGCCCCGCAGATGCCGACGTCATTCTGGAGGTCAAGCACCTCAACGCCGGCAAGGAAGTCAAGGACGTCAGCTTCCAGCTGCGCCGCGGCGAGATCCTGGGCTTTGCAGGCCTGATGGGCGCCGGCCGTACTGAGGTCGCCCGCGCACTGTACGGCGCTGACCGCCGCCAGACCGGCGAGATCTACATCAACGGCAAGAAGGTCAAGATCAAGACTCCCTCCCAGGCTGTCAAGGCCGGTATCTGCTATCTGTCTGAGGACCGCAAGCAATTCGGTCTGATGCTGGATAAGTCTGTCACCGAAAACTCCGCCATCGCCTCTGTGGATGATTTCATCACCGCAGGTCTGATCAACGATAAGAAGATGGCTGAAATTTCCGCCGAGGCAAATGCCAAGCTGCGCACCAAGACACCCTCTATGGAGCAGCTGCTGAAGAACCTCTCCGGCGGCAACCAGCAGAAGGTCATCATCGCCCGCTGGCTGATGAAGAATTCCGACATCTTCATCTTCGACGAGCCCACCCGCGGCATCGACGTTGGCGCCAAGAGCGAGATTTATACCCTGATGGACGAACTGGTCAAGCAGGGCAAGTCCATTATTATGATTTCTTCCGAGCTTCCCGAGGTCCTGCGTATGAGCGACCGCATCATCGTTATGTGCGAAGGCCGCAAGACCGGCGAGCTGGACATTTCGGAAGCAACGCAGGAAAACATTATGCAACTTGCTACAATGCGAGAGGAGAATTGATATGAACAATAAGAACAATCCCCTTATGAAGAAGAGCAGCCTCCTGTCCGGCAGTAAGCAGAATTTCGTTATCATTCTGGCTGCTGTTGCGCTGTTCGCTGTCTTCTATCTGATCAACCCCGGCTTTGCCAGCAGCGGCAACCTGCTGACCATGACCAAGTCCCTTGTTCCCTACGCCATTCTGGCTCTGGGCGTTACCTTCGTTATCGCCACCGGCGGTATCGACCTGTCCATCGGTACGGTCTGTATCGGCTCTGCTGTTCTGGCAGGCGCGCTGTGTAAGACCGGCGTTTCCGCAGAAGACGGCACTCTGTGGTTGACCGTTCCCATCATTCTGGCCACCGGCCTGGTCTTCGGCCTGCTTAACGGCATTCTGGTTGCCAAGTGCAAGATCGCTCCCTTTATCGCCACTCTGGGCTCTATGCTGGTATCCCGCGGTCTGACCGCCGTTATCGCTGAGGCTGTCCGCAAGACCTCCTCCGCTGTTAAGTATCCCCCCAACAGCTGGTTCCAGAAGATCTTCACCAATCTGAACGGCTTCCCCATCGGTCTGGTTTGGGTGCTGGGTCTGACCATCATCTGCATGATCGTAATGTACAAGACCAAGGTCGGCCGCTACATCCTGGCCATCGGCTCCAACGAAGAAGCCGCCCGTCTGTCCGGTATCAACACCGACAAGTACAAGATCATCGCCTACGCCATCGGCGGCACTTTCGCAGGTCTTGCTGCCCTGTTCTATGTTTCTGCTAACCCCTCTCTGACCATTGCCGGCGGCAACGGTATGGAACTGGATGCCATCGCAGGCGTCTACATCGGCGGCACTTCCACCACCGGCGGCTCTGCCTCCATCATCGGCACCATCCTGGGCTCTATGATCTTGGTCATCATCCGTCAGGGCCTGAACCTGGCAATGAGCGGCGGCAGCGCGGTTTCCGCTACCAACATCACCTACGCCGTTACCGGTATCATCGTTGTCGGTGCTGTTATGCTGGACGTTCTGAAGAAGAAGAACGCCAACAAGGTCAAGATCGACACCCCCAAGACCCCCGCAAAGAAATAAGCGCACACGCGCTGTAAAAACGTAATAAAACCACCAGGTTTTATATAAAACAAAATTTTAGGAGGAAACTTAAAATGAAGAAACTGTTTGCATTGCTTCTCGTTCTGGTTATGGTCGTAGGCCTGGTTGCCTGCGCACAGAAGACCGACGGCGAAACCAAGGGCACCATCGCTGTCATCGCTAAGGGCGAGACCCACGCTTTCTGGCAGGCCGTTAAGGCCGGTGCTGTTGACGCTGGCGCTGCTGCCGGCTACAACGTTACCTTCCGCGGCCCCACCAAGGAAAGCGAAGAGTACGTTCCCTCTCAGCGCGAGATGGTTCAGGCTGCTCTGAACAACCCTGACACCAAGGCTATCGTTCTGGCTACCATCGGCCTGGGCTTCACCGACGAGCTGGTCTCCGCTTACGACAAGGGCCTGCCCGTTGTCGAGTTCGACTCCGGCCTGTTCTCCGGCGGCGCTGACATCACCGAGGGCAAGGATCCCACCATCGGCTCCGTTGCTACCGACAACAAGGCTGCTGCCGCTGTTGTTGCTGAGAACTTCTACGCATACCTGAAGGCTCAGAACGTTCTGACCAACGGCTACAAGGTCGGCATCATTCAGCACGACTCTTCCGCTACCGGTCTGGATCGCGCTGCTGGCTTCAAGGAGAAGATCGAGGCTCTGGCTGCTGCTGACAGCATCACTCTGGACATCAACCTGCAGGTTAAGGCCAACAACGAAGGCGAATACAAGCTGGGCCTGACCGCTCTGAAGGATTGGGGTGCACAGTCCATCTTCATGACCAACGAAGGCGTTGTCAATGAAGTATTCCCCGAGATCTCCAACAGTGCTGACACCTACAAGAACATCCTGTTCTGCGGCTTCGACGCTGGCACCAACCAGTACGACTGGATGAAGGACGGCGGCGCTAACTACGCTCTGCTGGTCGGCTCTGTCGCTCAGGACTCCTACTCCATCGGCTACAAGGCTGTTGAGATGGCTATCGCTAAGCTGGAAGGCAAGTCCGTTTCCGACGTCGGCATCGCTGGTGTTTGGTACAACAAGGACAACATCGACGAGCAGAAGGACAAGAACATCTTCTACATGGGCTAATCCCTAAGCAAATCGAATTAACGGTTAACTAACACCGACCGGCACCACTTCGGTGGTGCCGGTTTTCTTATAAAATACCGCGAAAAATTTGATTTTTCCATTCCCTTTTGAGAATAGATATGATATAATGTTGGGTGGGAAACGAGGGGAGCGCCGCCGGTGGCGGATGAAGCGACCCGAGTGCGTGGCCGCGGTCGACGAGCAACGAAGGCGTTCGCGCCGAGGCGATCGTCGGGCACCGCAACTGGAGAAGAACACCCCTTGCCTCTCCCTCTGGGAGAGCCAAGTATCAAAGTTGATCGCTGCAGATGAAAATTCATCTTCAGCGCTGAGCAGTGATACAAGGAGGTAACGCAATGGCAAAGACACGCAATATGATCGCCTTTGACCTGGGCGCCAGCAATGGCCGCGCCATCTTGGGTCAGTTCGACGGTGAGAAGATCACCATGCGCGAATTGCACCGCTTTGAAAACAACTACATAGAAATGAACGGTGTCTATTATTGGGACACGCCTTACCTTTACAATCAGCTCAAGCAGGGCCTGCTGAAGTTTAAGCAGGGCGGCTACGGTGAGCTGGACTCCTTCGGTATCGACACCTGGGGCGTTGACTACGGCCTGCTGGACAAAAACGGTCAGCTTGCCGGTATCCCCCGCTCCTACCGTCTGGGCACGCAGGAGGATATTGACGCTGTCAAGGCTGTCATTCCTGAGGGCACGCTGTATGCACGCAGCGGCATCGCCACCACCCTGACTTTTAACACACTTTATCAGCTCTACCGCAGAAAGCGGGAGAACGACCCCGCTCTGGAGATCGCAGATACGATGCTGCTGACCCCTGACCTGCTGGGCTACTTCCTCACCGGCGCGAAGGGTACGGAGTACACCATTGCCACCACCACCCAGCTGTACAATCCCACTACCAAGGACTGGGATTGGGAGACCATCCGTCAGCTGGGCCTGCCGGAGCATATCTTTACAAAAATCGACAAGACCGGCACGATCCGCGGCTATCTGCGTCCCGAGCTCTGTGAAGAGCTGGGCCTGAACAGCGCCGCATTCGTCGCCGTAGGCAGCCACGATACCGCTTCCGCCGTCGCCGCTATCCCCGGCTCGGGCAGCTTTGCATTCTGCTCCTCCGGCACTTGGTCGCTGTTCGGTGCGGAAATGGACAAGCCGGACATTTCTCCCGAGGCTGCAGCCGCACATTTCTCCAACGAAGGTACGATCCAGGGCGGCTTCCGCCCCTTGAATACCATCATCGGTATGTGGATCATTCAGGAATGCCGCCGCGACTGGCTGAAGAGCGGTATGGACATCAGCTGGGATGAGGTGGTCAATCAGGCCCGCGCCGCTGAGCCTCTGCGCTCTATCATCAACCCTGACTCCCCCGAGTTCTACGCCGGCGGCAATATGGAAAAGAAGATCCAGGACTTCTGCCGCAGCACAAATCAGCCCGTACCCGAGACCGTGGGTCAGGTTGCCCGCTGCGTATACGAGTCCCTGGCACTGAAGTACCGCCACGCGCTGGAGGGTCTGCAGAAGATGAAGGGTCAGCGGATCGACTCGCTGAACATCGTCGGCGGCCCCATCAACAACCGCTTCCTGAATCAGCTGATCGCCGATTCCCTGGATCGGGACGTGATCACCGGACCTGTCGAAGGCGCTGCCATCGGCAACCTCCTGACCCAGGCGATGGCTCTGGGCGACATCGCAGATCTTACTGAGCTGCGTCAGGTCGTCCGCAATTCCGAGTCCGTGGAAACCTGGAAGCCCAACCACACCAGTGCTTGGGAAGATGCTTATAACAAATTACTGAATTTACTTAAATAAGGAGAGATCATTATGAGCGTAGATATGACAAAGTGGCAGGAGCTTGCCAAGGCAAATGTCCATAACCGTCCCACCGGCACTGGCCGTCTGGCCGGCAAGATCACCATCGTTACCGGCGCAGCGCAGGGCTTCGGCAAGGGCATTGCTGAGGAGCTGTACAAGGAAGGCGCAACCATCGTCATCGCCGATATGAATCAGCCTCTGGCTGAGCAGGTGGCAGCAGAAATGGGCGAGCGCGCCTGCGCTATCTCCGTCAACGTATCCGACGAAGAGAGCGTTGCAAACCTGGTTGCTCAGACCGTGGAAAAGTTCGGCGGTTTGGACCTGATGGTTGCCAATGCCGGCGTCGTCCGCAGCGGCCCCATTGCTGAGTTTGAAAAGAAAGACTTTGAGTTTGTCACCGCAATCAACTACACCGGCCTGTTCCTGACCTGCAAGTACGCTGCCATCATTATGGAAGCCCAGCACGCAGCAGATCCCGAGGCCACTTACGACATCGTAACCATCTCCTCCAAGTCCGGTCTGGAAGGCTCTAACAAGAACTTTGCCTACGCAGGCTCCAAGTTCGGCGGCATCGGTCTGGTGCAGAGCTGGGCAAAGGAACTGTGCGCCTACAACATCAAGGTCAACGCCGTTTGCCCCGGCAACTATCTGGACGGCCCGCTGTGGAGCGACCCCGAAAGAGGTCTGTTCGTGCAGTATCTGGCAGCCGGCAAGGTCCCCGGCGCCAAGACTGTTGGCGATGTCCGCCGCTACTACGAGTCCCTGGTTCCTATGAACCGCGGCTGCCTGCCCATCGACGTTGCCCGCGCCGTTATGTACTGCTGCGAGCAGAAGTATGAGACCGGCCAGGCCATCCCCGTTACCGGCGGCCAGATCATGCTCAGCTGAGGTAGCGCGCTATGATCAATATCGACATTCTGAACAAGCTGAATGCTCCTACCAAGGCAGAGCGCCTTGCCAATCTGGCTGAGGTGCTGAAGACCACCACCTTCCCCCCTGCCGTACCGGAGTACATCAACAACCACATCCACACCACATATTCTTTCTCCCCCTACTCCCCCACCGCCGCGGTTTATGCCGCCCGGATGGAGGGTCTTTGCACCGCCGGTATTATCGACCACGATTCTATCTCCGGCGCTGAGGAGTTCCTGGAAGCCGCCAAGATGATCAATATGCCGGTAACCATCGGTATGGAGTGCCGGGTTTCTATGGACGGCACCCGTCTTCAGGGCCGCCGCACCAATAACCCCGATCAGGTTGGCGTCAGCTATATGACCATCCAGTCCGTTCCCCACGACAAGATCGCAACCCTGACCGAGTTCTTCCGTCCCTACCAGGCCGCTCGCCATCTGCGTAACCGCCAGATGATCGAGAAGATCAACTCCCTGCTGCCCGGTATTGACCTGGACTATGATCGCGACGTGCTGCCCCTCTCCGAGGCTTCCGATAACGGCGGTGTTACCGAGCGTCATCTGATGTACGCACTGGCCAAGAAGCTGGTTGCTCAGGTGGGCAAGGGTGAGGCTATGGTCAAGAAGCTTAACGATATGGGTCTGACCCTTTCCGCCAAGCAGGAAGCCCAGATGCTGGACACCGCCTATCCTTTCTACGAGTATGACCTGCTGGGCATCCTCAAGAGTGCATTTGTTCCCCAGATCTTCATCGACGCCACCGACGAGTGCCCCAAGCTTCCCGATATGGTCAAGCTGTGCGCAGACGTGGACGCCTATCTGTGCTACGCCTACCTGGGCGACGTTGGCGACAGCGTTACCGGCGACAAGAAGGCACAGAAGTTTGAAGACGACTATCTGGACGACGTTTTTGAATGTCTGAAGGAAGAGGGCGTCAAGGCTGTTACCTATATGCCCACCCGTAACACCCAGGCTCAGCTGGAGCGCCTGAGAGGTCTTTGCGATCAGTACGGTATGTTCCAGATCTCCGGTGAGGATATCAACTCTCCCCGGCAGAGCTTCGTGATCAAGGCTATGGAAAACCCCATGTTTAAGAATCTGATCGACGCAACCTGGAAGCTCATTGAACACGAAACAAAATAACAGGAGGAATGTTAGTTATGAATACAAAAGCAGTAAGAATCCACGGTAAGAATGACCTGCGTCTGGAAGAGATCACCCTTCCCGAGATCGGTCCTGATGATGTGCGCATCCGCGTCGTTTCCGACAGCCTGTGCATGTCCAGCTACAAGGCCGCCATTGAAGGCGAGGATCACAAGCGCGTTCCCAACGACTGCGCTGAGAACCCCACCATCGTAGGCCACGAGTTCTGCGGCGACATCATTGAAGTCGGCGAGAACTGGAAGCACAAGTATAAGGTCGGCGACAAGTTCGTCATCCAGCCCGCTCACTACTACAAGGGCTCTCAGGAAGCTCCCGGCTACTCCTACAAGTACTGCGGTGGCAACTCCCAGTACGGCAACGTTCCGCTGCCCACTCTGCTGATGAACTGCCTGCTGCCCTACGATTCCGATACCTACTACTACGGCTCTCTGGCTGAGCCCCTGAGCTGCGTTATCGGCACTTTCCACGCAATGTACCACACCAAGGCCGGCTCCTATGTCCACGAGATGGGCATTAAGGAAGGCGGCAAGATGGCTCTGCTTGCCTCCGTTGGTCCTATGGGTCTGGCTGCTATTGACTACGCCATCCATTGCGATCGCCGTCCC
>JAFTUO010000022.1 GCA_017466215.1 Oscillospiraceae bacterium
AAGGCCATGGCCTGAACATTGACGGCAGTGTCCCAGGAATAGGGGATATCGTTGTCACGACGATAGACATTGGCGCGGGGGTTATCCCAGGAACGGAACACTGCTTCAACAGCGCCCATCAGCTGCTCAACGGGATCGGAGGGGAAGTCCTTACCGATCTTGTTCTTGTACTCAGCCTTGAACTGGCCGGCCAGCTCCTTCAGATCCTCAGCGGTCAGCTCAACGTCCTGCACGACGCCCTTGCGCTCCTTCATCTCGTCGATGAGGGCCTCAAAGTACTTCTTGCCGACTTCCATAACGACATCGGAGTACATCTGGATAAAGCGGCGGTAGCAGTCCCAAGCCCAGCGGGGATTGCCGGACTTCTTTGCCATAACGTCCACAACGTCCTCGTTCAGACCCAGGTTCAGGATGGTATCCATCATACCGGGCATAGAAGCGCGGGCGCCGGAACGGACAGAGACCAACAGAGGATTCTCCTTATCACCGAACTTCTTGCCGGTGATGGCCTCCATTTTCTCTACATATTCCATAATCTGGGCCTTAATATCATCATTGATCTTACGGCCGTCTTCGTAATACTGGGTGCAGGCCTCGGTAGAAATCGTGAAGCCCTGCGGAACGGGAAGACCGATCTTGGTCATCTCGGCCAGGTTAGCGCCCTTGCCACCCAGAAGCTCTCGCATAGAGCCGTCACCCTCGGTGAACAGGTAAACATACTTGTGCATGGGAATTACCTCCTTCATTTGTGTTTGGGCAAACCATTTTCGCCCAAATTTTTATATTTTTTAACATTTTCTATTAACGCCCATATAGTGTAGCACAACAAAGGGCAAAAAGCAAACACTTTTATGCGTTTTTTTGCTAAAATTTTTTGGCTTCACAAAGCAAAACCCGGGAAGAAACACTTCCCGGGCAAAAAATGCGTCAATATTTGCGGACGACCGCCTTGACAAGGCCGATGATCTCCGCTTCCGAGCCGTCAATGGGCTCATAATTCTCATTTTCAGGCATCAGCCAGACCTGTCCGCCGGTAAGCTTCAGGCGCTTGACGGTAGCTTCGTCGCCAATGCGGGCCACAACGATCTGGCCGTCAGAAGCGGTCTGCTGGGGACGCACCACCACGTGGTCGCCACTCAAAATTCCGGCATTTACCATACTGTCGCCCCGGACCCGGAGGGCAAAGCAGCCGGGATCGCCGTCCCAGGCCATCGTCCCCTCCTGATTTTCCACAGCCAGAATGGGCATACCCGCAGTAACCACGCCCACCACCGGGATCTGACCCGGACGGACATTGGTAACGATAGAGCGCTTGCGGCCCTTGGTATCGGGGCTGAGCAAAAGGCCCTTATCCTGCAGCGCCTGGATGTGATAGCTGACCGAGGCGGTGGAGCGCAGGCCCACTGCCGCACCGATCTCGCGCACAGAGGGAGCATAGCCGTGTTCCTGCACGAATTGGTTTACATAATCTAGAATTCGGTCTGCCTTATCGCTGGTTCTGGGCATAGTTTTCTCCCCTTTCCCGGTACTTTTTCTTATAATAGCACATATGAGCGAAAAAAGAAAGCCCCAATTTCAAAAAAGTAAGAAAAATCTCTGTTCGCCCCCACTATACTATATAGAATAGCTTTGATAAGGAGTGGTATTTGTGGAACGATTCGACGCCGAAATGGAAGAAGCCGTCTGGCAGCGGGTACACGGGGAGCAACCGCCCCGGCTGGAGCAAAGCCTGCAGGCATTGGCCGCTGCGGAGCTGAGCGAAGCCGCCGCCCATCTGATGCTTTCGCGGCAGTTTCAGGGCAAGGAAAAGGCCATCCTGCGAAAAATTTACGAGGAAGATCAGACCCACGCCGCCTGTCTGAAAGGCATCCATTATTTCACCTTTGACACGCCCCTTGCTGTCCGTCACGTCCCCCCTGCTCCGGAATCTCCGGTCATCGCCCTGCGCAAGGCCTATGGGCGAAAGCTGCGGGCGCTGCGCCAGTATGAAAGCCGCGCTGACGACCCGGAATACGGCGCGGTATATCAGGCCCTTGCCCACCAGGAGCGGGAGCATTGCAGACTGATTTTGGAGCTGGTGGGGAATCTGAAAAAGTAGGGGCGAGCATCGTTCGCAAGCAAAAATCCGTGTGTTTGTTAACACACGGATTTTTCTATCAAAGCTCAATTTCTGCATAGTTGTGGATGTAAATATCCGCAAGGGCTTTCAGCTCTTCCTGCCGCTTTTCGCTCTCGTCATAGATGCCCACCAGCTTGTAGCCGCTCATCTTGGCGGTCTTGGCGGCATAGAGGGCATCCTCAAAGACCCAGGTGGTGACCTTATCCGTACCCAGCTCCTCCAGCACCACGTCATACACCCTGGACTCGGTCTTTGCCACGCCCACCGTGTAGGTGGAGTAGATGGTCTGGAAGTAGTCCAGCATCCCGAATTTCTCCAGTGCCAATTTTATCGCAGGTTCGCCGGAGGCCGTGGCGATGCCGATCTTTACACCCTTGGCTTTCAGCTTTTCCAAAAATTCAATGATGTCATTTTTCGGAACGGAATTGGCCAGATACAATTCTCCAATATAGTCGAAGAACAGGGTCAGGATCTCCTCGTAGGTCAGCTTAAGGCCAAACCGCTCGATTGCCAATGGCAGCGCCTGGCTGGAGTAGAGGCCTTTGAAAAAGGTATGGTCGTCCACCGTCATCGTGATGCCGAGGCGATTAAAAAACTTCTCCCGGACCCCGACCCATACGGGCATCGAGTCAAAAAGCGTGCCGTCAAAATCAAATATCGCGCCTGTAATTTCCATTGTGTTTCTCCAGTTTTTCTTAATATGCATCTTATTATATCATAGTTTGAAAGGTTTTCAATACGTCCTTTCGATTCCCGCACGGCAATAAAAATCCCACACCAAAAGGTGTGGGATTGTTATTGGTGACCCGTACGGGAATCGAACCCATGTTACCGCCGTGAAAGGGCGGTGTCTTAACCGCTTGACCAACGGGCCTGGTAGCGGCGACCTGACTTGAACAGGTGACAGACCGGGTATGAACCGGGTACTCTACCAACTG
>JAFTUO010000023.1 GCA_017466215.1 Oscillospiraceae bacterium
GCCGGTCACCGTACCTGCAGCTGTTAAGCCCGCTGTTTCTGCTGCTCCAAGAGCAGTTTCTGCCGACCTGCCTGCCCAAGAGCCGTTTTCCCCTCCTCCGAAGGCGGATACGGTGCCTGCAGAGAAACCGGATGAAAATGGATACAATCCCCTCTTTGCCGATCTGCAGTTTGAGGACGTAATCATTACCCACGAGCCCCAAACCGAGACTGTCGCCCCCGCTCCTGCAGTGGTGAAGCCGTCTGTCGGTGTGACCAAGACGGAGTCGGAAACCGTCTCAACACCAACAGCGCCTGCGCTGTTGGATGAAACTCCCGTCCAAAAGGACGCCCGGTCTTTGCCCGAAACGGATGCCGGAGTGAAAACGGAGGCGCCCTCCTCTCCTGCCCCTACGCTCACCGAGTTATTTGGCAATATGAGCGAGCCGGGCAGCTTCCTCTTCAATCTCTCCACCGGCGCACAGCGGAAATCTGCCACCGAGGAAAAGCCTTATCGCATACTGGGCACTGCCTTCCACGCATACGTGTTCGTGGAAAGCGAAGACTCGGTACTGCTCATCGACAAGCACGCCGCTCACGAGCGCATCCTCTTCGAGGATATGAAGCGGATTATGGCCGAGCAGGCAGGCACGCTGCAATTGCTCATCCTTCCCTTGGAGCTGCCGCTGAGTAAGGAAGAGATCGCCGCTGCCATCGATTATCGGGAGGAAATCGCCGCTGCCGGCTTTGCTTTTGAGATCAGCGAGGATCACTCCATTCTCTACTGCACACAAATCCCCTCCCTGCTCACCTCTGATCGGGCTGCCGATTTGTTGGTGGCAATGATCGGTGCGCTGGCAAACGGCACCGGATCGGTGGACGTCACCCGCAAGACTTACTTTGAGGAAGCGCTCTATCAGGCTTCTTGCAAAGCCGCTATCAAGGCGGGACGGATCGATCGGGACGAGGATATTGCCTGGGTTGTGGCACGATTGTTTGAGAACCCCGACATCCTCTATTGCCCTCACGGCAGACCGGTTGCGCTGGTACTGAAAAAGTCCCGCATTGAGCATTATTTCAAGAGAACCTGATTGAATTTAATATTATGAAAGGAAAGCACGACTGTTCTTCGTGTGATTACCCTATGTTTACACTGATTAAAAAAGAAGGAAGAGCTCGCCGCGGTCGTTTCGAGACCGTTCACGGCACCATTGAAACTCCCGTATTTATGAACGTTGGCACCTCTGCCGCTATCCGTGGCGGTGTGGGTGCTGAGGATCTGAAGGAGCTGGGCTGTCAGGTAGAGCTGTCCAACACCTATCACCTTCACATCCGTCCCGGCGACGGCGTGATCAAAAACCAAGGCGGTCTCCATAAGTTTATGAACTGGGACCGTCCCATCCTCCCCGACTCCGGCGGATTCCAGGTATTCTCTCTTGCCAAGCTCCGCAAGATCAAAGAGGAGGGGGTTACCTTTGCTTCTCACATCGACGGCAAGCGCATCTTTATGGGCCCCGAGGAGTCTATGCAGATTCAGTCCAATCTGGGCTCCACTATCGCTATGGCCTTCGACGAGTGCATCGAGAACCCCGCTGAGTATCGCTACGTGAAAAACTCCATTGAGCGTACCACCCGCTGGCTCCACCGTTGCAAGGCAGAGATGGCTCGCCTCAAGTCCCGGCCCGGTACTGTAAACCC
>JAFTUO010000024.1 GCA_017466215.1 Oscillospiraceae bacterium
ACGTACTTGGCGACCTCGTAGGCGAACTTGTCCAGAGCCAGCTGGCAGTCCTCGTTGCCGTTGGCAGCGCCGTCACCCAGATCACGGAAGTCGGAGGAAACGTTGTTGGACAGAGCCAGAACGCCGGACTTCTTGTTCAGCATATTCAGGCAATCGTCCACGCTCATACCGTACTTATTGCAGATGAACTGCACCACGCAGGCGTCGATATCGCCGGAGCGGGTACCCATAGGCACGCCGGCCAGAGGAGACAGACCCATAGTGGTATCCTGGCACTTGCCGTCCTTGATGGCGGACATAGAAGAGCCGTTTCCCAGATGGCAGTTGACCATCTTGAACTCCTTCTTGCCGACCAGCTCAGCGGTGCGGCGGGCAACATACTTGTGGGAAGTGCCGTGGAAGCCGTAGCGGCGAATGGAGTCTTCCTCGTAGTAGTTGGTGGGGATGGCATAACGGTAAGCCTTGGGAGGCATAGTCATGTGGAACGCGGTATCGAACACAGCGACCTGAGGCGTCTTGGGCATAACAGCCTGGCAGGCACGGATGCCCATCAGGTTTGCGGGGTTATGCAGGGGGCCCAGGGGGATGCACTTCTCGATAGCGGCGATGACATCATCGTCAATGATGCAGGATGCGAAGAATTCCATACCGCCGTGCAGGACGCGGTGGCCAACGGCGTCGATCTCGTCAACAGAGCTGATAACGCCCTCAACGGGGTCAACCAGAATGTCCAGAGTAGCGGCAATGGCCTCGGAATGGGTGGGCATGGGGATGTCCTTAACGACCTTGTTCTCGCCGACCTTGTGATTCAGACGGCCGTCAATGCCGATACGCTCGCACAGACCCTTTGCGGAAACCTCACCGGTCTCAGGGTTCATCAGCTGATACTTCAGGCTGGAACTGCCGGCATTGATGATCAAAACATTCATTAGAGTGTGCCTCCTAAAAAATAATATTTTCTTTTTTCGTACTTTATGGTATGATAGCCATAGCTTGGAACTATTATAGCGCACTGAGGCAAAATTCTCAAGCCAAAAAACAGTATTTTTTTGAAAAGGAGGGATATTTTTGAAAACTGTCGGTATTATTTGCGAGTATAACCCCTTTCACAACGGCCACAAGAAGCAGATCGACACCATTCGCGCCAGGTTTGGCCCGGATTGCGCCGTGGTAAGCCTGATGAGCGGCAATTTCGTCCAGCGGGGCGCGCCGGCCATTTTTCACAAATCCCTCCGGGCGCAGGCCGCGCTGATGAGCGGCGCGGATCTTGTATTGGAGCTTCCCATCACTTATGCGCTGTCCTCGGCAGAGGGCTTTGCCGCCGGCGGTGTCAAAATTCTCAGTAGCTTTTGCGATGCGCTGTGCTTCGGCACGGAAACCGGCGATTTGGAATCCCTGACCGCTGCGGCAAAGGCACTTCTGTCTCCCGAATTTCGGGACGCTCTGCGCCAGCAGCTGGACAAGGGTGTTTCCTTCCCCGTTGCCCGGGCTGCCGGACTGAAAGAGCACGCCGAGCTGTTGCAGCGGCCCAACGACATTCTGGCTGTGGAGTATTGCAAGGCGATCTTGTCGCAAAAGAGCCCGATGCAGCCGATGCCCATTATCCGTCAAGGTAACTATCACGACACCAATGCTGATCTGGAGAATCCCTCCGCCACCGCCATCCGGAATCTAATGTGCAGCGGCGATAACTGGGAAGCTTTTGTTCCCAAAGCTGCCTGCGACATTTTCCGCGGCGCAGACACCTATTCCCTGGCCGCCGGCGAGCGGGCCGTTCTTGCCAGATTGCGTTGTATGACTGACGAAGAATTTGAAGCTCTCCCCTATGGCAGTGAGGGCCTGTGGCGCAAATTTATGCACGCCTGCCGAAGCCAGGCTTCCATTGAAGCCATCATAGCTGAAACAAAATCCAAGCGCTACACCCGCACCCGCATTGACCGGATGCTGATGTGCGCGTACCTGGGCATCACGCAGGAAATGCTGGCGCAGAGCGCCCCCTATACCCGGGTTTTGGCGCTGAACGATACCGGCCGCGCTGCATTGAAGCGTGCCCGTCTTTCCGGCGAATTCCCCCACGTGGGCGAGGCCGTGGACGATCCCTACTGGGCGCTGGAGCAGCGCGCCGCTGACCTCTATGCCCTGTTCCGCACCAGCTTCCCCGCTCCTGCCGGCCAAGAAGCAATGCAGCGGATATTCTTTAAGGAATAATTACACGCCTTGGCTCTCCCTCTGGGAGAGCTGGCAAAAATCTCTGATTTTTGACTGAGAGGGTTTTCAATATTCCCTCTCCGCCCAGTGTGCGCACTGGGCACCTCTCCCAACGGGAGAGGCAAGAAACAGTCGACCAGACGACGGAAATTCTTCCGTCGTCTTTCTTATTTTATTCACCCATAACCTCGTAGCGGTATTTTGCAATGCCGCGGGCCAGCAGGTCCATTGCCCGCTCCAGCTCCTTGCACTCGCGGACATAGGCGATTCGCACCTCGTTATAGCCCTTACCGGGAGTTTCATAGAAAGGCGCGCCGGGAGCGAACATCACGGTATCGCCATTGTGGTCGAAGCTTTCCAGCAGCCACTGCTGGAACTTGTCGGCATCATCCACCGGCAGGCTTGCCATCACATAGAACGCACCCATCGGCTCTTCCACTTCCACACCGGGGATCTGGCGCAGCTTGGAGATTACCAGATCGCGGCGCTGGCGGTACTCTTCCTTGCTGGCGCGGTAAAATTCCTCGTCCACATCATACAGCGCCGCTGCGCCCAGCTGGTCGATGGTGGCCACCGCCAGACGGGACTGGCAGAACTTCAGCAGAGCCTGCTGCAGCTCCTTATTCTTGGTAACGACGCAGCCCACGCGGGCGCCGCAGGCGGAGAAGCGCTTAGAAACAGAATCAATAATAACCAGATTGTCGTCAATATCCCGGAAGCGACCCATACAAGGCACGCCGAACTTATCGTCATAGCAGAATTCCCGGTAGACCTCGTCGCAGATCAGGAACAGGTTATGCTCCTTGGCCACATCAGCGATCATACGCATCTCTTCTTGGGTCAGCACCACACCGGTGGGGTTGCCGGGATTGGTGATCATAATCGCCCGGGTATTCTTGGTGATTAGGCTCTCAATGCGCTTGCGGTTTGCGTAGCGGTAACCCTCCTCCGGACGGGTGGGCAGCGCGCGGATACGACCGCCGGCAGCGTGGACGAAGGTAGTATAGTTAGGATAATAAGGCTCGGGCACGATGACCTCGGTATAGGGGTCGAGAATGCTCAGGCAGGTCAGAAGCAATGCTTCACTGCCGCCGGTGGTGATCAGCACATCGTTGGGCTCTAAGTCCACGCCGATCTTGCTGTAGTAATTGCGGATCGCGTCGATCAGCACCGGCATACCGGGAGACGCTTCGTAAGCCAGCGTACCGGGATCAAATGCGCGAATGGCCTCAAAATAAGCCTCCGGGGTCTTCAGATCCGGCTGGCCGATATTCAGGTGATAGATCTTCTTTCCTTCCTTCTCTGCTTTCACAGCCAGCGGATGGAATTTTCGCATAGGAGACGGCTCGCAGCGGTTTGCATTGATAGAAATTTTCATACGTACCTCCATTGGCAGGCTAGGCTGCCAAACTATTTTTATATTCCCGGGTAAGGCGGCGAAGCTCCGGGCTCAGCGCCGCCAGCGCGATGAGATTCGGTATTGCCATCAGACCGTTGACGGTTTCGGACAAGCTCCACACCACCGAGGTGTTCAGCACCGCGCCCAAAACCACGCAGACCGATTGCAATATCGCAAACTTTTTCCAAACATTGTTGCCAAACAGAAACTGGGCGCATCGTGCGCCGTAAAGTCCCCAGCCCAGCACGGTGGCAAAGGCACAGCAGCACAGCGCCGTCGCAATGAACACCGCCACCCAATCGCCGTAAACGGCAGAAAATGCATCCGTGGTCAGCGCAACGCCTACATCCACGCCATAGGGGATCGTCACGCCGCTGACTAAAATCACCAGCGCTGTCATCGTGCAGATGACGATGGTGTCCAAAAACACTTCCATAATGCCCATCAGCCCCTGCTCAGCAGGATGCTTTACCTGGGCCGATGCGTGGGCGATGGATGCCGTGCCCATACCGGCTTCGTTGGTAAACACCCCGCGGGACACGCCGATGCGCAAGGTTGTAAACACAGAGCCCACGATGCCGCCGGTAACCGCCCGAGGTGAAAACGCGCCGCTGACGATGGTCTTGAACGCATCGGGCAGAAGCTGGACTCGTGCCACCAGGACACCCAGCCCCAGCAGCAAATAGGCTGCAGATACGAAAGGAACAAGCCGCTCTGCAACGACCCCGATCCGCTTTGCGCCGCCGAGAAGCATTATGCAGATTATGACGGCCAAAATAACGCCCATCAGCACATTGCCAAGCACCGTTTCCCTGCCGCCGAATGCGGCCAGCGCGGAATTAACGCCGGTAACCACCGCATTGATCTGGGTAGCATTGCCGACGCCAAAGGCGGCGACTACGCCGAAAAAGCTATATATTCCCGCAAGCCACAGCCATTTTTTGCCCATGCCCTCACGGATCATATACATCGGGCCGCCCACCCATTCGCCGCCCTCTTTCACCCGAAAGCGGACAGCCAGAGTGGCTTCGGCAAATTTCGTGACCATCCCCAGCAGGGCGCAGACCCACATCCAGAAGATAGCTCCCGGGCCGCCGATGGCCATTGCTCCGGCAACACCGGCAAGATTGCCCGTGCCCACGGTAGCCGCCAGCGCGGTACAAAGCGCCTGAAAAGGCGTAACCGCCCCGTCCTCTGCTTTCCCGCCCCGAAGCCTGGCAAAAAAGTCCCGCAGAGCCCGCTTAAACAGGGTCAGCTGGGCAAATCCGGTGCAAAAGCTTAAGGCTACGCCCACACCCAAAATCAGGATCAGCGCCGGTGCGCCCCAGACGATGCTGTTGACAGATTCCAATACTTTGGTCATTATGTCCTCCTAGCATAGCACTTTTCTTTGCATGTTGCAAGAAAAATCTTCAAATAGAAAGAAAAAGCAGTCTCATTTGAGACTGCTTTCGTAGATTTATTCCCAGGTTGCCCAGATTTCCGGGCAGTAGCCAACTGTTGCTTGCTTGCCGTTACGGACGATGGGCGTTTTCATAAGGCCCGGATTGTCGAAGACCTTGTCCTCTTTTGCGACAGAATCGTCCATATACTTCATCAGCGTGATATCCGGGGACTTCCCCTCCCAGTCGATGAGATTGTCGATGCCGCCCACGGCGCGCAGGACGCTGTCAAACTCCTTGCCCGACAAGCCAAACCGCATCAGATCAACCATCTGGTATTTGATCCGGCGTTCTTTGAAATACCGCTCGGCCTTTTTCGTATCAAAGCATTTGCTTTTGCCAAAAATCTGAATGTTCAATAATTTACCTCCATCAGGCAAAGCCCCTGGGCAGGGACAAGATAGCCTGCTTCTTCCCGTTTTGCGCCGAAAAGTGCCGGAATACTGCCTGCTTCCCGCTTGCCAAGGCCCACTTCGATCAGCGTACCCACGATGATGCGGACCATATTGTAGAGGAAGCCGTCTCCCGTTACCGTGATGCGGATCTCCTCGCCCTCGCGGCGGATATCCAGAGAATCAATGCGCCGGACGGTGGATTTTTTCATCTTCTTATTGGCATTGAATGCAGAAAAATCGTGCTCGCCCAGAAATAGCTTTGCCGCCTCGTTCATCTTGCCAATATCCAGCGCATCGGGAAAAATATACACAAACCGCCGGTCAAATACGCAGGGCGTTTCGCTATTCCAGATGCGGTATGAATAGGTCTTGGTCCTGGCGTTCAGCCGGGCGTGGAAACGGTCAGAAGTCTCCCTGCAGGAGTATATGCCGATATCCTCCGGCAGATACCGCCGCAGGGCAGAAAGAATATCCTCGCAGGGCATATCGCTTCCTGTATGGAAATTCGCCACCTGGCCCTTTGCGTGAGCGCCGGCATCGGTACGTCCGCTGCCGGAAAGCTCAACATCCTCACCCAGAATACGGCTCAGGGTCTGCTCCAGCTTGCCCTGGATGGTGTTCTCCACGCCGCCCAATCGCTGCCAGCCCTTGTAGCGCGTGCCGTCATAGCATATATCCAGCCGAATGTTTCTCATTACTCGATGACTTCATAGCCGGCATCGGTGATCGCCTGCTTCAGCGCGGTAGCATCTGCATCGCCGGTTACAGTTACGGTTTTTGCCTGCAGATCCACCACGGCATCCACCGTGCCGGGCGCAGCCTTGCACACCTTTTCCACCATTGCCTTGCAATGGGTACACATCATTCCCTCGACCTTAATTACAGTTGTCATATTCATTTCCTCCTTGATATCTTCTTTTACCGGGCGGAAGCGGCGAAGCCGCAAAGCATTGCTCACCACGAACACAGAGCTCATACTCATAGCCGCTGCGCCGATCATCGGATTCAGCAGTCCCAGAAATGCCACCGGGATGCCCAGGCAGTTATAGAAAAACGCCCAGAACAGATTCTGCCGGATGATGCGAATCGTCGCTTTGCTGAGCTGGATCGCATTGCCCACATTGGTCAGTGAGCCGTTCATCAGCACCACATCCGCCGATTCCATTGCAATATCCGTGCCTGCGCCGATGGCCATACCCACATCCGCGGTAACCAGGGCCGGGGCATCGTTGATGCCGTCGCCCACCATCAGCACCCGCTTCCCCTCAGCGCGCAGGCTTTGCACAGCCTGGGCCTTTTGGGTGGGCAGGACGTCGGCAAGGATCTGGTCGATGCCCGCCTTGTGAGCGACAGCCTTGGCCGTTTTTTCGTTGTCGCCGGTGAGCATCACAACACGCAGCTTCTGCTCCTGCATCGCCGCCACGGCCTGGACAGAATCGGTTTTCAGCACATCTGCCGCCGCGATGACGCCCAGGAATCTTCCGCTTTCATCGCCAAAATACAGCGGGGTCTTTCCCATATCCGCAAGTTGGGGATACGGCGGGGCTTCGATCCCCTTTTCTTCCATCAGCCGGCGGTTTCCGCCGAAATAACGGACGCCGTCTACAACGCCCGACACGCCCGCACCGGGCAGGGTCTCAAAATTCAAAACCTCAGGAATCTCCATTCCCTCCGCCCGGCTCAAAATCGCCTTGGCAAAGGGATGCTCTGAGGGTTTTTCCAACGCAGCTGCGATCTTCAGCAGTTCTTCTTCTGAATTCACCGGCAAAACATCCGTTACCGCAGGCTTGCCCACGGTCAGCGTGCCGGTCTTATCCAGCACCACCGTATCCACGCTGTGCAGATGCTCCAGCGCTGCGCCGTTCTTGAAAAGAACGCCCATTGCCGCGCCTTTTCCCGTGCCCACCATAATGGCCACCGGCGTGGCAAGTCCCAATGCGCAGGGGCAGGAGATCACCAGCACGGAGATCGCCGTAGTCAGAGAGAATTCCAGACCTTTCCCCAGCGCCATCCAAAGCACAAACGCCGCCAGGGCAATGCCCATTACCACCGGCACAAAGACGCCGGCGATCTTATCTGCCAGCCGGGCGATGGGGGCTTTCGAGCCACCGGCCTCTTCCACCATATGGATGACCTGGTGCAAGGTGGTATCCTCGCCCACCTTGTCCGCCCGGAATGTGAAATAGCCCACCGTATTGACGGTGGCCGCCGCCACGCGAGAGCCCGGATGGACTTCCACCGGAACGCTTTCGCCGGTCAGGGCACTTTGATCCACGCTGCCCTGTCCTTCCAGCACTGTTCCGTCCACGGGGATGCGTCCGCCGGCGCGCACCACCACGGTATCGCCTACCCGGACCTGGTCGGCAGGAATGGTCTGCTCCACGCCATCGCGAAGCACCGTTGCGGTCTCCGGCCGCAGATCCATCAAGGCCTTGATCGCATCGCCGGTCTTGCCCTTGGCTCTTGTTTCCAGGAATTTGCCCAGGGTGATCAGAGTCAGGATCATCGCCGCGGATTCAAAGTACAGATTTTCGCTGTAGAACTCTACCGTTTCCCACTGACCCTGCCCCATGGCATAGGCCATACGAAACAGCGCCGCCACACCGTAAACCAGTGCCGCGCCGGAGCCTACCGCGATCAGCGAGTCCATATTGGGGCTACGATGCCACAGTGCCTTCATTCCCCGGCTGTAATAGACCCGGTTTAGGATCACCGCCGGCAGCGTCAGGAAAAACTGCAGCAGCGCCGCCACCACGGCATTTTCCCTGCCGTGGACAAAATGGGGCATCGGCAATCCCACCATATGGCCCATCGTAAAGTACATCAAAATCACGAGAAACACGGCAGAGCCGATGATCCGGGTTTTCATTCCCTTCAGCGCATTGTCAGCAGGCGCTTGTTCCTGCTTCTTTTCCCCTGTCAGGCTGGCGCCATAGCCTGCATCGGAAACCGCCCGGATGATGGCATCTTTCACATTTTCATTGTTAACTTGTGCCGTCATCATGCCGCCCAGCAGATTCACTTCGCAGCTTTCGACACCATCTACGGCCTTTGTAACCTTTTCGACCCGGGCTGAGCAAGCCGCGCAGGTCATACCGGTGATATTGAATTTCAGTTTCATACGCATCACTCCTCCCCACAGGGGGCATTCTTGACAATAGTAAGGCTTTATGCTATTATTTTACCACGAGATTTGGATTTTTCAAGTACACACAACGTTATTTGGATTCTGTAAGGAGTAATTTATGAACATTAAAATTTTGTCTGACAGCACTTGTGATCTGTCCCCCGAGCAGCTGCAAGAGCACGACATCGGCCTTGCCCGGCTCACCGTTATCAAAGATGGCGAAGGCTATGTTGACGGTTTGACCATCACCCCTGCGGATATTTTTGCCCACGTAGCAGCCGGCGGCGATCTGTGCTCCACCACCGCCAACAATATCAGCGATTACGACGCGCTGTTTGCCAAGTACAGTCCCGACTATGATGGCGTCATCCTGATCACCATTGGCTCCGGCTTCTCCTCCTGCTACCAGAACGCTTGTCTGGCTGCAGAGGATTATCCCAACGTCCGGGTCATTGACTCTATGAACCTCTCCACCGGCCAGGGCCACGTGGTGCTGGAAGCCTGCCGTCTGGCAAAGACTTGCAATGATCTTGACGAGATCGCGGAAAAGCTGAATGCTTTCACCCCTCGGGTAGAGGCCAGCTTCCTGCTGGATCAGCTGAAGTATATGGTCAAGGGCGGCCGCTGCAGCAGTGCTGCTGCGCTGGGCGCAAACCTGCTGAATCTGAAGCCCTGCATTGAGGTGCGCGACGGCAAGATGAGCGTCGTAAAGAAGTACCGCGGCAACTATGCCAAGTGTCTGGCTTCTTATGTTAAGGACCGTCTGGCTGACCGGGACGACATCATCCGTAACGAGCTGTTCCTCACCTACACCCCCGTTACCGACGAATGTCTGAGTGCCGTTAAGGCCGCTATCGAGGAACACGGCCATTTTGAGACCGTGTACGAGACCACCGCAGGCTGCACCGTTTCCTGCCATTGCGGCCCTGCCACCCTGGGTGTCCTCTTCGTCCGCAAGTAAAGAAATATAAAACAGCCCCTGTTTCGTTAATTGAAACAGGGGCTTCTTATTTTAGCAATATCTCTTTCGTCCCATTTTACCGAGGTGCTTTTACTACACTGTTTACCTTCAAGGAGACAACCTTTTTAGCCGTGATGGACCATTCAGGGATTTTGGTCCACTCTACACCACTGCATAAGTAGTTGCGATACCAAAGCTTACCCGATTTGACAAGTCTATTGTAGGTTACACTATCTGTCTGTGGCAAAATGGAGATCTTATAGGTCTTATTTGCGCTCAGCTTAATTGTAATGGACTTTTTGAAGGAACACTCATACTTTTTCGGAGCTTCCTTGCCACTTTGATCTACGACATACAGATAGAAATCGCCATATGTATTAATATAGCTTGTTCCAAGAGCCTTGTTTAGATAGGCAGCTTTGCCTTTCGTCTGCTTAAACTCAAGCGTGGTCTTCTTGTCCGTTTTGACTGTGATGACAGTTGCTGTCCTCATACTGCCGGCAGTGGATACATTGCTGGTCTTTGCAGCATAAGCCGGTACACTGACCGCCAGAAGTGTAATCATAACCAGCAGTCCACAAATTACGCGCTTAAATTTTTTCATTGTAATCCCTCCAAAATAATTATATGAATATCAGTAGTCAATCGTGTATACTACAGTACCCCAAGATTTATCACCTTGACGGACCTTGTTGCCGTCGATGGTGTACGCAACTGTCCCCCAAGGTTTATCTCCTTGGCGAATCTTGTCGCCGTCGATGGTGTACACTACCGTACCCCAAGGTTTATCACCTTGGCGGATCTTGTCGCCGTCGATGGTGAACACTACTGTACCCCAAGATTTATCGCCTTGACGGATCTTGTTGTCGTCGATGGTATACGCAACTGTACCCCACGAATTGCAGCCCTCTCGAATTTTCATATTATTCCCTCCCCTTATCAATATTCCTCATAATGCGTATAAGGTACTTTTATATTACTCAATCTTTGAGTATTTGTCAATACTCAATTTATGAGTGTGGTATGATTGCAAAAAAGGAGGGAGTTTCGTTGAACTATCGTACCAGAATGCGCAATATTCGCGAAGACAGAGATTTAACGCAGGCGGAACTCGGCAGGCTCCTTAACAAATCTCAGCAAGGCTACAACCATATTGAAGCAGGACGGGCAGAGCTAAAAATTGATGATCTGGTCAAGCTCTGTAAGTTTTATAACCTTTCTGCAGATTATTTAATTGGATTGATCGACAAGCCTAGATCTTACAAATGAAGGTATCCTTCTTAATATAAACTGAGCTTTCTTAGCAGTCTAAAACGGCCTCACTTTTGTGAGGTCGTTTTTTCTTGTTCCCCCTTGTAATTTTCATCCATTGTGTTATACTTATTTTCGTCAGAAACTTCTATTGGAGGATCCAAAATGGAGTATTCAAAGCTTTTGGATCTGGTGTCGGATCTGGGCTATGAGCTGGCTATGAACGGTGCGGAAACCTTCCGTGTGGAGGAAAGCATCTTCCTGGTCCTGAAAGCCTATGATATTGATGCCGAGGTCTTTGCGATCCCTAACTGTATGCATATCAGCATTGAGCCGGTGATCGGCCGTCCGCTGACCCGTATGCGCCGCATCGGCACTCACGGCAGCGATCTGGATGCTGTGGAGCGCTTGTCCAGCCTGAGCCGCAGGATCTGCGCAGAGCGTCCCGCTCCGGAGATCGCCGCCAAATGGCTGGAAGAAGCCAAGCAGCAGCGCCGGTCTTTCAAAATGCCCATACATATGGCAGGCTATTTTCTCGGCGCATTCGGTTTTGCTTTTCTGTTCGGCGGAAATTTGGCCGATGCTGTTTGCTCCGGCCTGTGCGGCTTAATGGTATGCCTTGTTAATCACCTTATTGAAAAAATGGGCGGCAATACGTTCTTCCGAACCATCGCCGCAGCATTCCCGATGGCGCTACTGGCAAGCGGTCTGGAGGCGCTGAATCTGGTGGGTAACATTGACTGCGTCATCATCGGCGCACTAATGCTGCTGGTGCCGGGTCTTCTGTTCACCAACGCAATGCGCGATATCATCTTCGGCGATACCAATTCCGGCATCAACCGCATCGTGCAGGTGCTGCTGATCGCCGTGGCTACGGCGCTGGGCACTGCGGTCGCGCTCAACTGCGGCACTTGGCTGTGGGGCGCGCCGGCAGAGGTTGCGGTCCTTGAGCATAATATACTGATCCACGCCATTGCCGCATTTATCGCCTGCGTTGGCTTTGCCATCTTCTTCAATATCCACGGACCGGACATTGCGATCTGTGGTGTGGGCGGCGTCCTGGCCTGGATCACCTATCTCGTTTTGTGCCGGATGGGTTTTAACGATCTTCTGGGCTACTTCTTCGGCGCGATCGTGGCCTCCGGCTATTCCGAGGCAATGGCCCGCATCCGCAAGCGGCCCGCCATCTCTTATCTTGTGATCGGCATCTTTCCCCTGATCCCCGGCGCCGGCGCGTACTACACGATGAACTACGCCGTCCAGGGCAATACCGAGCTGTTTGCATCCCAGGGTATGCACACCGTTGCCATCGCCGGCATTATGGCGCTGGGCATTCTGCTGGTATCGTCCACCGTGCGGATCATCACCTTCCGCCGCAAGAAAAAATAAACATAAAAAACCGGGAGCAACTGTGAAGTAGTCAATAGTTAGTAGACACAAAATTTCTTATGCCACCAGTTCTGTTCTGTACAGGACTGGTGGTTTTCCGTTCAGTTTGCGAACAGGGCGTTCGTAGTTGAAGTAATGAATCGCTTGCTCAATAACAGTGTGC
>JAFTUO010000025.1 GCA_017466215.1 Oscillospiraceae bacterium
ACGCTGATCGCTCTTGGGCTGACCGGAATGATCGGCAAGGGCAAGCGGGATGAATGTGTGGTCGCCGCAATGAAAGAGCACGGCGCTGTGTACTTCGGTGCCATTGGCGGCTGCGGCGCGTTGCTTGCAAAGTGCATTGAAAGATCTGAGGTCATTGCATATGAAGACTTGGGCGCAGAGGCGATTCGTCGCTTGGAGGTGAAGAATATGCCTTTGACAGTCATCATCGACAGCCTGGGAAATAATCTCTACGAGATCGGCCCGGCGTCTTATTGGAAGGCGCGCAGCGACACATAACTGTTAGAGAGATACTAAACTGTCATAAATACCAAAACCGTCCGTCTTCACAGTTTCGGTATTTTGTATGAAATTTTCGTCAGGGGAAGAGTGTTTTTGGTGGAAAGACCAATGTTTTTCACAGGAATACGCATTTGACGGACGAAATGGTCAAAATGTATGCCAATAGAAGACAAGTGTGCACGAGCAGAAATACTTTTTGCTGACTGCGGAAATTAAAAACATACGAAAAACGAATAATTACATTGTAAAATAAGAAAAAACATCTTTAAAAACAGCAAAATTAAAAACAAAAAGGCAAAAAAGAAAAAATTTATTGACAACTTGAAAAAAATGTTTATAGTATAGATTATATTTCAAGATTTGAAATGGAGGAAACTTATATGAAAACTACAAGAATTATTGCATTCGTACTTACCTTCGTTTTGTGCCTGGGTCTGTTTGCAGGCTGCGCTCAGGAGAAGGGCTACACCGCTGACAATACCGAGTTTGTTATCGGCGTTTCCGGCCCCCTGACCGGTGATGCTGCTATTTATGGCACTGCTGTTAAGAACTCCGCTCAGCTGGCTGTTGACGAGATCAACGCTGCCGGCGGCCTGAACGGTGTGAAGTTCAAGCTGGTCGCTATGGACGATAAGCACGACGCAACTTTGGTTTCCGGTAACTACTCCGCTATGCTGGAGCAGGGTATGCAGCTGTCCCTGGGTACTGTTACCACCGCGCCCGGTATGGAGTGGAAGAACCTGTCCAAGGAAGACAATGTCTTCTTCCTGACGCCCTCCGCTTCCGGCGACAAGATCCCCGAGTTTGACAATGGCTACCAGATGTGCTTCGCTGACGGCAACCAGGGCGCAGTCGCTGCTGACTTCGTTAACAAGAACTTTGCCGGCCAGACTATCGGTGCATTCTACAAGTCCGACGAAGACTACTCCAAGGGCATCTTCCAGCAGTTTATGAGCAATCTGGATGAGTCCGTTACCGTAGTTGAGACCTCTTTCACTGATGCCGGTGCTACTGACTTCAGCACCCAGATCGACACCCTGAAGGACTGCTCCTTCATCTTTATGCCCACGTACTACCAGCCCGCTTCTCTGTTTATGACCCAGGCAAAGGATATCCTGGCTGCTAACGCTGTTTACTACGGCTGTGACGGCTTTGACGGTATCGACAGCCAGAAGGGCTTCGACATCACTACCATTCCCCAGGAAGTTACGATGCTGTCCCACTTCAACTCCAAGGCCACCGAAGGCAAGGCTAAGGAATTCATCGACAAGTATGTTGGCAAGTTTGGCGCAGACACCCTGAACC
>JAFTUO010000026.1 GCA_017466215.1 Oscillospiraceae bacterium
TCAAGGATCTGATGGCCGGCAACAAGAATCTGCCCGATCAGTTCGAGGAAGAGAAGGTTGGCCACAACGCCATCGCCGGCGGCTTCCAGGGTCAGCGTCAGTGGACCGACCATTGGCCCAACTGCGACTACCCCGAGGCTCTGCTGAGCTCCACCTTCGACTATGAAGGCGCCCGTGAGCCCTACACGCTGGCTACCGAGAACGACATCCTGAACGGTATGGGTATGCTGATGATGCGTCTGCTGACCCACCGCGCACAGATCTTTGCTGACGTCCGTACCTACTGGTCCGGCGAGGCTACCGAGCGTGTTACCGGCTACAAGCTCACCGGAAAGGCCGCTGAAAGCAATGGTATCATCCACCTGCTGAACTCCGGCGCAGCCTGCCTGGATGCTTCCGGCGTCTGCACCGACGAGAACGGCAACGCCACTATGAAGAAGTGGTGGGAAGTTACCGACGAGGATATCAAGAAGATGACCGACGCTACCGTATGGTGCGAGGCCGGCTTCGACAACTTCCGCGGCGGCGGATTCTCCAGCCACTACACCACCAAGGCCGAAATGCCCTGCACTATGATCCGTCTGAATCTGGTCAAGGGTCTGGGCCCCGTGCTGCAGATCGCTGAGGGCTGGACTGTCAACCTGCCCGACGAGGTCTCCGACACCCTGATGGAGCGCACCAACCCCACCTGGCCCTGCACTTGGTTTGCACCTCGCTGCGACGGCAAGGAAGGCTCTCCCTTCAAGACCGCTTACGAGGTTATGATGAACTGGGGCGCCAACCACGGTGCTATTTCCTACGGTCACATCGGTGCTGACCTGATCACTATGTGCTCTATGCTGCGTATCCCCGTTTGCATGCACAACGTTCCCGAGGATCAGATCTACCGCCCCGCCGCTTGGAATGCATTCGGTATGGACAAGGAAGGCCAGGACTACCGCGCTTGTGCTACCTACGGCCCGATGTACAAGTAATTCGCAAATAAATAAAGATGGCGGTCCTCTGGACCGCCATTTTTCAAAAAAGTCTTTGGAGGTAAAAATTATGCTTAAGAATATTCCTTCCATTCTTTCTCCCGAGCTGCTGAAGGTCCTCAGCGAGATGGGCCACTCTGACCGCATCTGCATCGGCGACGGCAATTTCCCCGGCGCTGCGATGGCCAAGGCCAAGAACGCCATCTTCCTGCGCGCTGACGGCCACGGCGTGCCCGAGTTGCTGGATGCCATTTTGCAGGTGTTCCCGCTGGATACATATGTGGAAAAGCCCGCCATTCTAATGGAGAAGATGGACTGCGATAAGGATCTGGAAATCCCGGTTTGGGATGAATACAAGGCCATCATTGCCAAGCACGATGACCGCGGCGCAGCTTGCGTCGGCAATATCGACCGCTTCAAGTTCTACGACGAGGCCAAGGATTGCTACTGCATCCTGCAGTCCGGCGAGACCGCCATTTACGCCAACATCATTCTGCAAAAGGGCGTTATCAAGTAATTTTATGGATAAGGTAATATCCATTATCCAGACCGCGCTGCCGGTGTTTCTAGCGCTTTTTCTGGGCGCGCTGTGCCGCAGCCGCGGATTTCTCACCCGGGATGGCGTGGACACCCTGAAAAAGGTGGTCATCAATATTACATTGCCTGCGGTGCTTTTGAATGCCTTCGCCACGGCGGAGTATTCTCTGGCGGCGCTGATCCTGCCGGCGGTAATGTTCTTGCTTTGCTGCGTGGCGCTCATCCTGGGCAAGCTGATCATCCGCTTAAGCGGGATGAAAAGCTATCTTGCGCCCTTTCTTGCCACCGGTTTTGAGGCGGGAATGCTGGGCTACGCGCTGTTTGCGCTGCTGTTCCCCAAGGAAAGCATCTCCGCATTTGCCCTGCCGGATATCGGCCAGACTCTGTTCGTCTTTACGCTGTTCAAAATCCTGATCTCCGGAAAGACGGACTTCAAGGCCATCGGCAAGGATATGGCCACCACCCCCATTTTGTGGGCGGTGCTGATCGGCGTTCTCATCGGCGCTACGGGTCTGTACGGCGAGCTGAAAATTTGGGGTGTTGCCGGAATTCTGGACAGTGCAACAAGCTTTGTGTCCGCACCCACTGCGATGATCATTCTGCTGACAGTTGGTTATGACCTGGTGATTCGGGAGATCCCCTGGCGGAAAACCGCGGGTCTGATTGGTATGCGATTGCTGGTCGCGGCGGTTCTCTTTGGCATCGTGGTGCTGCTGAACCGGACAGTTCTGGACGGAATGTTCTTTGAGGGTGCGGCGATTTTGATGTTCATTCTGCCGCCGCCTTATGTGATTCCCGTGTTTGCTGACGATCCGCAGGAGCGTGTGCAGATTTCTGCCGCGCTGTCGGCAATGACGCTGATGACGGTGATCCTCTTCGCCGTGCTGACGGTGATCGTGGGAATGCAATAAATAAGAAACCCTGCAGAATTTCTGCAGGGTTTTGCTTTACGGGTCTTGCCTCTCCCTTTGGGAGAGGTGGCAAAAATCATTGATTTTTGACAGAGAGGGTTTTGTCGTTGCCCTCTCAGTCGTGCTTGGCAAGCACGACAGCTCTCCCAGAGGGAGAGCCAAGGGGAGAATGCTTACTTTGCCGTATCCAGGCTCTTGCCAAAGACGAAATACCGCTGGTAGAGATACTCCGTCACGAAATTGGTGATCATCGAGATGGCCAGCACCAGATATTCGTTCCAGCCGATGCCTTCCAGCGCTGCACCGCCCCAGGTGGACAGCGGCGTGAACACCAGATAATAGGCTGCCACTTTCAACATCGCGATGGGGATATTGCTGGCAGAATGGAAGGTAACCTTGCGATTTAAGGTAAAATTCCACAGCACGGAAAGAGTCAGCGCTGTCAAGTAGCATATCCAGTAATTCCAGCAAAACACTTCATTCATCAGGGTGAATGTGCCGATTTGGATGATGCCGGCGCTGATGGAAAACAGGGTGAATTTTACGGCGCGGATCAGTTCTTTGTTCTTACTCATAATGTAGCTCCTTTGCCATTTTCAGCAGGCGGAAGGCCTGCTCTGCGGTGTCCGCCATATTGGGGTAGGCATTTTCTGTTGCCATTGCCTGCTCGATGGTGCAAGCGCACTTGACGATGGGGAAGAATGCGTCGATGCCGTGATCGTTGCACACACCGGTTTCCGGGGTAACGCAGCCGGAAAATGCGATAACAGGCTTATTATACTTTTTTGCAATTCTGGCGATGCCGATGGGGGCTTTGCCCATAACAGTCTGGGCATCCAGCCGACCTTCGCCGGTGATCACCAGGTCTGCATCCTTAATTTTGTCTTCTATGCGAAGCTCGCCCAGGATCAGATCAATGCCGCTGTAGGGCTTGCCGTTCAGGAACGAGAAAAAGGCGAAGCCGATGCCGCCTGCCGCACCCGCACCGGGCATATTTTTGTCAGATTCGGGGAAAACGGCCTTTACCTTGTCCGCATAGCTATTCAGCCAGCCGTCCATTTGGGGAATTTGCTCCGGGGTCGCGCCCTTTTGCGGGCCATAGACCGCGCTGCAGCCCAATTCACCGCAGAGGGGATTGGTTACGTCGCAGGCAATGCGGAATGTACATTCAGAAAGCTCCGGCAGGGCGTTTTCTGTGGTGATGGAAGTGATTTTCTCCAGACCTGCACCACCCAGAGGGACTTGTGCGCCGGTTTCGTCCAGAATTCCAAAGCCCAGGGCCTGCAGCATACCGATGCCGCCGTCATTGGTGGCGCTGCCGCCGATGCCTACGATGAAATCCCGGCAGCCCTTGAAAATGGCATCCGCGATGACCTGACCCACACCGTAGGTGGTGGTGCGCATCGGGTCGCGCTCTTGGGGCGTCAGCAGCGTGATGCCGGCGGCGCAGGACATTTCGATAACTGCGGTTTCGCCCACGATGCCGTATTCACATTGGATAGGCCGACCCAACGGGTCAAGGGCTTCTACGGTTTGCAACTTACCATTCAAAGCCGTAGTCAGGGCGATGACCGTGCCCTCGCCGCCGTCGGCGATGGGGAAAACAGCCACGTTTGCCTGCGGATATACGCGGGCAATGCCCTCCGCCGCGGCAGAGCCTGCCTGCAAGGAGGTCAAGCTGCCCTTAAAAGAATCAATTGCAACAACAATTTTCATAAAAAAGCCTCGTATACAACAGTATCTTCCTGAAAAGTATACCAAATTTCCTGAGACTTGTAAAGGCAATCTTGCAATCTCTGCTTGCTGTGCTATAATAAGGAAAATATTACAAAAGAGGCGCATTATGAAGCTTTTTGACATCCACACTCATATTTATCCCACCGCCATTGCAAAAAAAGCGGCGGCCAGCATCCGGGATTTTTACCAGCTGGACACCCACGAATTGGACGGAACAGCGGATATGCTGCTGCAGCGGGGAACGGAGGCAGGAATCGACCGGTTTTTGATCCTGCCGGTAGCCTTGCGGCCGGACAGAGTTCGCCATATTAACGATTTTATCCTGGAGCAGGTGGCGGCGCAGGAGCGCTTTCTGGGCTTCGGCACGATCCACGCCGGGATGGAAAACATTGTAGGCGAAGTGGAGTATGTGATGGCCCAGGGCCTGCGGGGACTGAAAATGCACCCGGATTCCCAGCAGTTCGCCATTGACGATCCCCGGCTGTACCCGGCGTATGAGGCGGTTTCTGACAAGATCCCGGTGATGCTCCATATGGGCGACAAGCGGTATGACTTTTCCCATCCGGCGCGGCTAAAGAAGGTGCTGAAGCTGTTCCCCCGGCTGCAGGTCATTGCCACCCATTTTGGCGGCTACAGTATGTATGAGACTGCCTATGAGCTGCTCCACGATGAGGATTGCGTCTTCGATGTATCCAGCTCGCTGATGTTTATGGACGATGGCGTGGCGGAGAAGTACATCCGCAATTACGGCGTGGAACGGATGGCTTTCGGTACGGACTATCCTTTGTGGGACCCGGTAGTGGAGACCAATCGCTTCCTGCAGCTGAAGCTGACCGACGAAGAATTCGACCAGATCGGACATAAGACAGCAGAACGGATCTTGAATTTGTAAACAATCTCTCTTGCCTCCCCCTTTGGGGGAGGTGCCCAGTGCACACTGGGCGGAGAGGGTATTTACCGAAGCCCTCTCAGTCAAAAATCAAAGATTTTTGACAGCTCTCCCAGAGGGAGAGCCAAGAAAGAAGTAAAAAGCACCCACCGGTAGGTGGGTGCTTTTTATTATACTTTATTAGCCGTAGATCAGGGACTCAGCGTAGCGGGTGGCGATGACGCCCTCGGGCTCGCCGGTGGCCTTGGACTCGGACAGGATGTGCTCGATGGAGTTGTAGATATTGTCAACCTTCTCCAGAACGGCAGCCTTGTTGTAGGGGCCGTCCACCTCAGCAGCTGCATTGATAACGCCGCCGCCGTTGATGACGAAGTCGGGAGCGTAGTAGATGCCCCGAGCCTTCAGTGCCTGACCGGCTGCATCGTCCAGGATCTGGTTGTTGGCGCCGCCGGCAACAGCCTTGCACTTCAGCTGAGGAATGGTGGTGGGATTCAGGATAGCGCCCATCGCGTTGGGGGAGAAGATGTCGCACTCCTGAGCGTAGATGGCATCGGTGGAAACGATGGTAGCACCGAATTCTTCCACAGCCTTGGCAGCGGCTTCCTTGTTGCTGCGGTTGGCGATGATCAGCTTTGCGCCGGACTCGTGCAGCAGACGGCACAGATCGTAGCCGACCTTGCCCAGGCCCTGCACAGCAATGGTCAGACCCTCCAGATCATCCCGGCCCAGAGCCACCTTAGCGGTAGCCTTGATGCCCTGCCATACACCGCGGGCGGTGAAGGGGGAGGGGTCGCCGCTGTTCTGGGGCAGACCGCAGATATGATTGGTCTTGCGCAGCATAACCAGCGCATCGTCGCAGTCGGTGTTGACGTCCTCAGCGGTGATGTAGTCGCCGCCCAGATTGTTGACAGCCTCGCCGAAGGCTTCGAACATAGCCTCGGTCTTCATAGAGGGGTCAGCGATGATGACGCCCTTGCCGCCGCCGTGGGGCAGACCGGCAACTGCGTTCTTGTGGGACATACCGCGGCTCAGGCGCAGGACATCGAACAGCGCATCATCGTAGGATGCGTAGGGGAACAGACGGCAGCCGCCGATGGCGGGGCCCAGATTGGTGTTGTGGACAGCGATGATGGCCTTCAGACCGGCCTTTTCATTGTTGACGAACAGCACTTTTTCGTGGCGGTACTTGCTCATTTCGGTCATTGCATTCATAAAAATTTCCTCCTTAAGATTTATGGAAAATGGTTTACGCGGAATATTCTTTGCCCAAGGTGAGAGCTTTCATATTCAGCTCCACCAGGGCGGCTTTGGTGGGAGGCACCAGCTTTGCTACCACGGTGTCTGTTCCATCAAAGGAAAGCTCGGGGTTATTCTGCAACAGGTGGCCCATAATGATCATATTCGCCAGAGTGGGAATATGCTGCTCACGAGCCATAGCAGTGGCGGGGATGTAGAAGACCTCTACATCGGTGCGCTCCACCTTGACGCCGATCAGGGAAGAATCCACATAGATCTGGCCGCCGGGAACTACGGTGTCCACATATTTTTGCAGGGACGGCAGATTCATTGCGATCAGCACGTCGGGAGCGGTAACGATGGGAGAGCCTACGGGCTGCTCGGAAAGGATGACGTTGCAGTTTGCCGTGCCGCCGCGCATCTCCGGGCCATAGGAGGGAAGCCAGGAAACCTGCAGCTCCTCCAGAAGACCCTTGTAGGCCAGGAATTTACCGGCAAACAGAATGCCCTGTCCGCCGAAGCCGGCGATCAAAATTTGCGTTGTTTTCATTTGGCATCCTCCTTTGCAGCGGAGCGATCCTTATAAACGCCGATGGGGTAGTAGGGAAGCATATCGCTCTCCACCCATTCCAGCGCCTTCTGGGGCGTCATACCCCAGTTGGTGGGGCAGGCGGATACGACCTCGATCAGGGAGAAGCCCTTGCCTTCGATCTGGTTCATAAATGCCTTCTTGATGGCCTTTTTGGCGGCGTTTACATTCTTGACGTTGTTGACAGCCACACGGGCCAGATACTCGGGACCCTCCAGGGAGGACAGCAGCTCGCACACCCGGATGGGCCAACCGCAATGGTTGACATCGCGGCCGTAGGGGCTGGTCTGGGTAACCTGACCGGGGAGGGAAGTGGGCGCCATCTGGCCGCCGGTCATACCGTAAATGGCATTGTTGACGAAGATGACGGTGATATTCTCGTTTCTGGCCGCGGCGTGGACGGTTTCTGCCATACCGATGGAGGCAAGGTCGCCGTCGCCCTGATAGGTAAAGACCACATTCTCCGGACGGCAGCGCTTGATGCCGGTGGCAACAGCGGGCGCACGACCGTGGGCGGCTTCGATCATATCGCAGGTGAAGTAGTCGTATGCCATAACGGCACAGCCAACGGGAGCAACACCGATGGCCTTGCCCTCGATGCCCAGCTCGTCCATTACCTCAGCCACCAGCCGGTGAATGATGCCGTGGGGACAACCGGGGCAGTAGTGGAAGGGGAGGTCCGTCAGGGACTTGGGTTTTTGAAAAACAACTGCCATGATCAGAACACTCCTTTCTCAGCATTGCGGATGCTTGCAAGCACCTCGTCGGGGCTGGGGATCATACCGCCGCAGCGGTTGCACAGACCTACGGGACGCTTGCACTGGGTGTAAAGCCGCACATCCTCGATCATCTGGCCCATACTCAGCTCTACGCTGATGAAGCCCTTGACCTTGTCTGCCGCCTTGCGCAGTGCTTCCTTGGGGAAGGGCCACAATGTAATGGGACGGATCAGACCGACTTTAATGCCCTCCTGCCGGGCGGCGACGATGGCATTCTTGGCAACACGGGAAGCAATACCGAAGGCAACGACGCAGATTTCGGCATCGTCCATCATATACTCTTCCCACATGGGCTCGTTTTCTTCTACGATCTTATAGCGCTCGTAGCGCTCAAAGTTGGTGACCTCCAGCGCCTCGGGCTTTAAGTACAGGGAGTTGACCACATTGTGCTTGCGCTCGCAATTTGTGCCGGTCAGCGCCCAGGGCTTTTCGTACACTTCGATCTCGGCATCCTCGAAGGAGATAGGCTCCATCATCTGTCCGATGGTGCCGTCTGCCAGGATCATAGAGGTCATCCGGTACTTGTCTGCCAGATTGAAGCCCTTGATGGTCAGGCTTGCCATTTCCTGCACGGAAGCGGGAGCAAGAACGATCATTCTGTAATCGCCGTGGCCGCCGCCCTTGGTGGCCTGGAAATAGTCGGACTGGGAGGGCTGAATGCCGCCCAGACCCGGGCCGCCGCGCTGGACATTGACGACCAGAGCAGGAACGTCGGAGCCGGCGATGTAGCTCAGGCCCTCAGCCTTCAGGGAAATTCCGGGGCTGGAGGAGGAGGTCATAACGCGCATACCGGCAGCGGCAGCGCCGTAGACCATATTGATGGAAGCGACTTCGCTCTCTGCCTGCAGGAAAACGCCGCCGATCTTGGGCATTTTCTTGGCCATATAGGCAGCAATTTCTGTCTGGGGGGTGATGGGGTAGCCGAAGTAATGGCGGCAGCCGGCACGGATGGCGGCTTCAGCGATGGCTTCGTTGCCCTTCATAAGAATTCTCTGTGCCATAAATGCCTCCTTATTTCTCAACGGTGATGATGCAGTCCGGGCACATAGTGGCACAGAATGCACAGCCGATACATTTTTCCATATCGGTCATAACGGCGGGCGAGTAACCCTTGTTGTTGATCTGATCCTCGGCAATGACCAGAAGCTTCTTGGGGCAGGCGGACACGCACAGGCCGCAGCCCTTGCAAAGGTCAGTATTGAATGTAACTTTTGCCATTTGGATTCCTCCTTTTTGGGTATGCGATCAGGAGCTTAGTGCTTCTGGTCGGGTAGATCAAAATATTTTTCCTGCAAAAGCAGGGGGAGAACATTGGGGATGTGTTTGCTGATCTCCGGGGCGAGATCGGAGCGGACGGTGGTCATATAAATGGGAAGACCGGATAGCTGGCTCAATTTTTCGGTGTAATCTACGCTGTCAAGTACGGTCTGCACATCGGTCAGCGGGCCTAAGTGAGAGTTATTGACGATGTCGGTAAACTGTAGGCCGCAGGCGGCTTCAATTTCCCGCATCACTTCCAGCGCATCCTCAGGAGCCTGGGTCAGGGGACGGTAGCAGTTGGCTACGAAGATCATCCGGTAGTCATTTTCCTTTTTGATAAAGGGCACGTACCGGCCCAGGGCATATGCACCTCGATCGTCGCCGCCGATGTCCATTACGCCGAAGCTGCTGCGATCCTCCACCAGTCGGTAAGCCTCGGCCGGCAGCGCAGGCAGGTCCACGTTGGAGTTGGCGAATTGGGGGACGATCAGATCCACACCAGCCGCTTTCAGCTGCTCAGAACTGTCTGCGGTGCGGAAATACGGATTGACGATGTCAAGATCCGCGATGCAGACCTTTTTGCCCTCGTTTGCCAAAGCCAAAGCATAATTCACAGCGATATTGGTCTTGCCGCTGCCGTAATGCCCGGCAAATAAAGTAAGACGCTTGTGATCCATAAATTACAACTGCTTTCTGATGATCTTGCCGCTGACGGTCTTGGGCAGGCTTTCCTTAAATTCCACAATTCTGGGGTATTTGTAGGGCGCGGTGCGGCGCTTGACATAGTCCTGAATCTCCTTGCGCAGGGCGTCCGTGCCCTCCGTGCCCTTGACCAGAACGATGCTGGCCTTGACCACCTGGCCGCGAACCTCGTCCGGGGCGGCGGAAACGCCACATTCCAGAACATAGGGCAGCTCCATAATCACATTTTCGATTTCGAACGGTCCAATGCGGTAACCGGAGGACTTGATCACATCGTCCACGCGGCCAACGTACCAGAAGAAGCCGTCCTCGTCCTTCCACGCCAGATCGCCGGTGTGGTAGAAGCCATCCCGCCAGGTCTCTGCGGTGATTTCCTCGTTGCCTTCATAGGCGTAGGCAAGGCCGCAGGGCAGACCCTGGGAGATATCAATACAGATCTCGCCGGTTTCGCCGGACTCCACTTCGATGCCCTCGGCATTCAGCAGCTTTACCTTGTACAGCGGCACGGGCTTGCCCATCGCGCCGAACTTGTGGCTGTCACCGGCCAAATTGCCGATGATCAGGGTGCTTTCGGACTGGCCGAAGCCCTCCATAATCTTAAGACCGGTGGAGATCTCAAACTGACGGAACACCTCGGGATTCAGCGCTTCACCTGCGGTGGATGCGTGCTGGATGGAGCTAAGATCATACTTGCTCAAGTCCTGCTTGATCAGCATCCGGTACATTGTCGGCGGTGCGCAGAAAGTGGTGATATTGTATTTTGCGAACATCGGCAGGATCTTCTCGCCGTCGAAACGGTCGAAGTCATAGACGAAGATGCCTGCTTCGCACAGCCACTGACCGTAGATCTTGCCCCAGGAGGACTTTGCCCAACCGGTATCGGAAATGGTCAGGTGCAGGCCGTCGGGGTTGACCCGGTGCCAGTATTTTGCGGTGATAAAGTGACCCAGGGGGTACTTGTAGTTGTGTGCGGTGAGCTTGGGGTAGCCGGAGGTGCCGGAGGTGAAGAACATCAGCATCGGGTCGTTGCCGCAGGGGGCATCCTCAGCCCGCGCGAAGTGGGAACTGAAGATGGCGTATTCTTCGTTAAAGTCGTGCCAGCCTTCCCGGCTGCCGTTTACCAGGATCTTATGCTTCAGGCCCGGGCACTTTGCGGCGGCTTCGTCAACAGCGTCTGCTACATTGCCGTCAGCGGTGCAGAGAAGCGCGCTGACATTGCCTGCCTGGAAGCGGTATGTAAAGTCTTTTTCAAGAAGCTGATTGGTGGCGGGGATCGCCACAGCGCCCAGCTTGTGCAGCGCCAGTACGGCAAACCAGTACTGGTAGTGCCGCTTTAGCACCAGCATCACCCGGTCGCCCCGCTTGATGCCGATGGATTTGAAGAAATTGGCGGCTCTGGCGGATTCCTTCTTCATATCCTGGAAGGTGAAGCGCCGCTCGGTGCCGTCCTCGGAAACGTGGAGCATTGCCAGTTTTTCCGGCTTGCTGCGGCCCAGGGCATCCACCACGTCAAAGGCAAAGTTAAACTTGTCTTCGTTCTGGAATGCGATCGCTTCCAGCTTGCCGTCAACCACGGTGGGGGTGATGAATTTGCGGTAGACCCGGGGCTTTTTGTCCGGGGTCAGGCTCTGGCCGGGAGTTGCCACAGCAGCAGCGGCTTCGCCGTCGCGGGCGGCGGAGTTACTCAGCACGAAGGCGTAGAACGCGCAGTCCTCGCCGTCCACGGCGATCATACCGTGAGGCGTGCCGGAATCGTAATAAATACAGTCGCCGGGGTGCAGGATCTCGGTCTTGCTGCCGATCTGGATGCGCATCGTGCCACGAATGACGATGTCGCACTCCTGACCCTCGTGGGTCACCAGCTCGATGTCCTCGTACTCAGCGCCGTCGCGGTACTTCAGCTCCATATACAGCGGCAGGCCGATACGGTTGCGGAAGCCGGCTGCCAGGTTGAAGCCAACCATATGGTGGGCTTCTTCAATACGCTGGCCGTCGCCCTTGCGGGTCAGAGCATAGCTGCGCAGCTTGGGGCTGCTGCCCTCCAGCAGGTCGCCCATATCCACGCCCAGGCTCAATGTGCAGCGGTACAGGAAAGCAATGCTCAAATTGCGGTTGCCTGCTTCGCACTGCAGATATTCTTCTACGGATACGCCGGTGCGGGAAGCCATCTCCTCTACGCTGAAGCCAGAGACTTCACGCAGCTCCTGAATACGCTTCGCAACTTCCTGAATCTTAAAATCTGTGCCGGTGATCTTCTGTTCCATAATAAGGTCCTCCAGGGTTGAGACAAAAATGCAAAACAGCCCGTCTCAAAGATAGATTCCTTGAGACGAGCTGATAATCACAACCCGCGGTACCACTCAAATTGTATCTAAAAAGATACCACTCATTGGGTGCCAACACACCCTAAGCACTGACGCAGCTGACGCGGGGAGACTCTACTTGCGTACGCTTTCTTTCTCCCGGCTCAGGAGGGACAAACGATCATCCTTGCTATGGCTCGCACCAACCGCCATTTCTCTGTGAGCATTGAGGAAAAACGCTCTTCTCCATCGTAGCCTTTATGTATGGAATCATACCATTGCTGTTTGAATTTGTCAATAAATTTCTGCGCTACATAACAACATATTCCTCTGTCATTCCGAGGAGCGCAGCGACGTGGGAATCTCCTGGGACAATCTCTGATACTGCACAGAAGCTTGTTATATTGTACCGGGGGATTGCCGCGGCCCTTTCAGGCCTCGCAATGACAGTGGTTGTTTTAGAGTTTGTTGCGCTGGATCTTGCCGGAGATGGTCTTAGGCAGTTCGTCCCGGAAGACCACAATGCGGGGGTACTTGTAGGGCGCGGTGTGCTGCTTGACATAGTTCTGGATCTCTTTTTTCAGCTCCTCCGTGCCTTCCACGCCGGGAACGAGCACGATGCTGGCCTTGACTACCTGACCGCGGACCTCGTCCGGGGCTGCGGAAACGCCGCACTCCAGAACATAGGGCAGCTCCATAATGGTGGATTCGATCTCGAACGGTCCGATCCGGTAGCCGGAGGACTTAATCACATCATCAGCACGGCCCACATACCAGTAGTAGCCGTCCTCATCCCGCCAGGCAACATCGCCGGTGTGATACATACCGTCGTGCCAGACGCTGTCGGTGGCTTCCTGATTGCGGTAGTAGCCCAGGAATACGCCACAGGTGGGCTTGGGATCGGTGCGAATGACGATCTCGCCGTTGACACCGTCGGCAACGGGGTTGCCGTCGGAATCTACGATGTCGATGCCGTAGCCGGGAACGGGCTTGCCCATTGCGCCGGGCTTGATGTTGGCGCCGTACAGGTTGGCGATGCCCAGAGTCATTTCCGTCTGGCCGAAGCCCTCGTGGATGCGCAGACCCGTGGCCTTTTCAAACTGATAGAATACCTCCGGGTTCAGCGCCTCACCGGCGGTGGTGGCGTGATGGATGGAGGAAAGGTCGTACTTGCTCAGATCCTGCTTGATCAGCATCCGGTACATCGTGGGCGGTGCGCAGAAGGTGGTGATGTTGTACTTAGCAAACATCGGCAGGATCTTTTCTGCATCGAAGCGGTCAAAGTCATAGGTAAATACCGCGCCCTCACACAGCCATTGGCCGTAGAGCTTGCCCCAGAGGGCCTTGCCCCAGCCGGTTTCGGAGATGGTGAAGTGCAGGCCGTCCTGCTCGCACAGATGCCAGTACTTTGCGGTTACGTAGTGGCCCAGAGCGTACTTGTAGGAATGGGTGGCCATCTTAGGATAGCCGGTGGTGCCGGAGGTGAACAGCATCAGCATCGGGTCGCTGCCGCAGGGGGCATCCTCGGTGCGGACATACCGGCGGCTGAAGAGCGGATATTCTTCGTTGTAGTCGTGCCAGCCCTCCCGGCTGCCGCCTACCAGGATCTTGGTCAGGTTCATACCGGCGGACTTTTCTGCCAGGTCGATCTGCTCGGCGGTGTTGCCGTCGGCAGTACACAGCACAGCGCTGACATCGGCTGCCTGGAAGCGGTAGACAAAGTCGTGCTCCATCAGCTGATTGGTGGCAGGGATGGCGATGGCGCCCAGCTTGTGCAGGCCCAGGATCGCAAACCAGAACTGATAGTGCCGCTTCAGCACCAGCATAACCCGGTCGCCCCGCTTGATGCCCAGGGACTTAAAGTAGTTGGCGCTTTGACTCGATGCGTCCTTCATATCCTTAAAGGTGAAGCGGCGCTCGGTCATATCGTTGGCCACGTGCAGCATTGCCAGCTTGTCGGGCTCGCGGCGGGCGATGGCATCGACGGTGTCGAATGCGAAGTTGTAGGATTCTTCGTCAGAGAAGGTCATGCCCTGGAAGATGCCGTTTTCGTCCTCCTGGGCATTGACAAACCGGTTGCACAGCAGCTTCTGCTCTCGCTTACCGGTGGTGCTTTGGCTGATGTACATCGGCTGATCGGTGGTGTTGGACGCCATGATCATAGAAAGGAACACGCAGTCCTCGCCGTCGATGGCGATCATACCGTGGGGAGTGGAGGACTTATAGAAAATGGAGTCGCCCTCACGCAGCACTTCCTCGTGGTCGCCCACCTTGATGCGCATTGCGCCCTTGACCACCAGGTCAAATTCCTGGCCGGTGTGGGTGGTGGTGTGGATGGGCTTGTTCTGCAGCTCTTCAGAATATTGATAGGTAACCCAGTAGGGGGTAGCCAGCTTCTTGCGGAACATAGGAGCCAGATCCTGAATGGTGATGCCGTCTTCGCTGGCGGTAACCAGACCCTTACCGTGGCGGGTAACGGTATAGCCGCTAAGCTTTGCACTCTGGCCTTCCAGCAGAACGGTGATCTCCACGCCGAAAACCTGGGCGCACTTATGCAGGAAAGTAAAGGGCAGATCTACAGTGCCGGATTCATACTGGCGGTAAATTTCTTCCGCTACCTCCGTCTGCTCAGCCATCTTCTGCGTGCTGTAGCCCAGAATTTCTCGCATACCTCTGATACGGGTCGCGATGTCCATCAATTGGGTAGAGGTATTTGTGTTGGTCATGGGGGATCTCCTTTCTGAAACAATAAGAAATAAAAAAACGCCTCAAGAAAACTCTTGAGACGAGAATAAACCCGCGGTACCACTCAAATTGCGGCTTGCGCCGCCACTTATCAGACTCTAACAAGTCTTATCCTTTAACGCAGGCATACGGGAGGACTTACTGAAAACCGTTCAGCTCTCCGGCTCGGAAGGGATAGGTACTTAGACTGGGCGCTGCCGGCTCACACCAACCGCCGGCTCTCTGGAAGACACCGTAATCTGACCGTCTTCGTCAAAGCTTTTTGCTATTGCACATACTGTATCATGTCCACGAGGAAAAGTCAAATGTTTTTCTGCACAAAACATTCTGAATTTTGAAAAAGTTTTTTGTAGATATTTTTCCTAAAAAAACATTGACAAATTTGGTGCAATGTGCTTAAATGACTACATTATCATATTGCAAAAAACGTTGAAGGAAAATCTGCCCTTTCGTATACTGCTCCAGAGAGCCGGCGGTTGGTGTGAGCCGGTGCAAAAGGAATTGGCAGTCTGATTCCCGAGTTGGTCTTGTAAACGCCGTGATGGCCAGTAATGAGACCCGGGCGCTCCCGTTACAGAGCTAGGGCTTGTTGGAGCCCGATGAGTGATTCTCCTTGTAGGGGAATAAGCAGGGTGGTACCGCGAATTTATCAATTCGTCCCTGAGATCAGATGATCTCAGGGATTTTTTTATTAAGGAGTGTTTATTATGAGACAGATCCGAATCAGTGATATGACTATGAAGCAGGCAGCAGAGGGCTTCAGCCTGTCCTTTAAGGAAAAGATCGAGCTGGCAAAGCTATTGGATAAGCTGGGTGTCAGCATCATCGAGCTGGAGGGGATTACCAATGCCCGGATCGACGCGCTGCGGATCAAGTCCATTGCCGCTGCGGTGAATGGCAGCACCGTTGCCGTGCCGGTAGCGCTGGATGCAGACAGTGTTACCCAGACCTGGAATGCGCTGAAAGAGGCCAAGAAGCCCAGATTGCAGGTGTGCGCTCCTGTCAGCTCCGTGCAGATGGAGTATCTGTTCCATAAAAAGCCCGACGCGATGCTGACTGCCATCGCCCAGACCGTTGCCGCTTGCCGGGAGGTTTGCGCGGATGTGGAATTTGTTGCCGACGATGCCACTCGCAGCGACGGCGCGTTCCTGGCCCAGGTCATTTCTGCCGCTGTGGATGCCGGCGTGACCACTGTTACGCTGTGCGATACCGCCGGCACGATGCTGCCCGATGAGTTCGCCGCATTTGTATCTTCTGTGTGCGAGGCAAATCCCTGCCTGAAGGATGTGGATGTGGGTGTTTCCTGCGTGGACAGCCTGGCAATGGCTGATTCCAGCGTGATCGCCGCCATTCGCCAGGGCGCGGTGGAGGTAAAGGCCGCGGCTTATCCTGTGGGCAATGCGTCCCTTGCCAGCGTGGCCCGGGTCATCAGCACCCGGGGCGAAAGCTTTGATGCCGCCTGCTCCGTCAGCAGCACTCAGCTGAGCCGCACCGTGGAGCAGATCGCCTGGATGTGCCAGACCGGCCGCAAAAAGA
>JAFTUO010000027.1 GCA_017466215.1 Oscillospiraceae bacterium
ACTACACAGGACTTCGCATTGGCAAGGTCTGCGGACTGACTTGGCGAGACATAAATCTTGAAAAGCAGTACCTTACGGTGCGCCGCAGTATGCGCTACAACAACGCAAGGCACAAAATCGAGATAGGGGCTACCAAACGCAGGAAAGTCCGCACGGTGGACTTCTGTGACACCCTGGCAGAGATTCTGCGAACAGCCAAGCTCGAACAGCACAAAAACCGATTCAAATACGGAGAACTATTCTGCCTCAACTACTACATTGAGGTTAAGGAGAAAGACCGTACATACTATGAGGTCTATACGCTACCGAGAAACGAGAAGATTCCCGATGGCTACAAGGAAATATCCTTTGTGTGCCTCAGACCTGACGGAGCGTATGAATCGCCAAGCACGATCGGTATTATGTGCAAGAGAGCAAGCAAAAAAGTAGAAGGATTGGAAGGGTTTCATTTCCACCAACTGCGACACACATTCACAAGCAATCTGCTCTCAAACGGAGCAGCACCGAAGGATGTGCAGGAGCTTTTAGGTCACTCTGATGTCAGTACCACGATGAATGTCTACGCTCACTCCACAAGAGAGGCGAAGCGTACTTCCGCACGACTGCTCGATAAGGTAGTTGGCGGTTAGATATAAAAAGTTTCCCTTATTTTCGCTCATAAGGGCAAAAACAAGGGAAAATACATAACAGTTGAGTTTGTAATTAACGAAAACCCCTGTAATATCAAGGGTTTTTAGAGTATAGGACAGTTATTGTCTGATAAACTTGAATTTGACGAGGTTATAAAAATGGAATTTAGGGCAATTGATAAGACAAACTATTGGGATTGTATGGCATTGTCCATTGATGACAGCCAAGAGGGATTTGTTGCAGACAATAAGCAGTCATTGGTTGAGGCGGCTTACGAGGATGGACTTTATACTTTGGGTATCTACCACGAAGAAACGATGGTGGGATTTGTGCTGTATGACTATGACGATACTTTTCCTGGCTGGTCTATGAGCCGTTTTATGATTGGCAAGCAGTTTCAAGGAAAAGGTTATGGAAAAACGGCAGCACGAGCATTTCTTGATTACTTCAAAGAAAAACATAATGCTGATAAACTGTATATCAGTGTGTCATTGGAAAATACAGTAGCACGCAAGATGTATGCATCTATCGGCTTTGAGGAAATCAAAGAAATTGAATACACATTCTTGGGTATGCAATTCAAAGAAATGCAGATGGTAAAGAAACTATAACAGTCTACCAAATTCCAATATGTCGAACAGTTTCCGAACCGAAACGATTCTAGAATTTTAGAATCAATTCAGCCACAAAATCAGCCACAAAGCTGGAAAAGCATTGGCGCACAACGGTTTTGGTGGGGTTCGACTCCCGTACCCTGCTCCAGAACAACACCGCCATTCCGGCGGTGTTGTTTTTGCAGAGTCCACTTGCCTCCCCCTTTGGGGGAGGTGGCAAAAATCTTTGATTTTTGACGGAGAGGGTCTTTGCTGCAACCCTCTCAGTCAGCCTGTTCGGCTGACAGCTCTCCCAGAGGGAGAGCCAAGATAGGAATAAAGAAAAGCCGCATTTGCGAAAGCAAATGCGGCTTGATGCTTTTCAATTACAGCTGGTTTGCGCCGTTTTCCAGAGCAAACTTGGCGGTCTTCTGGAAGTAGGTGTTCAGAGCCTCTACGTCAGCACCCAGATTCAGGAACTGATAGCCCATCTTAATCAGATCGGGAACTTCCCAGGGATCAGCGACAGTACCGGCGAACTTGCCGTACTTTCTGGCGGTCTCAGCGACCTTCTTGTAGCCGGCCTGAACATCGGGATGGTCGCACTGACCGGGATGGCCGATGCTGTGAGAGAAGTCGCCGGGTCCGAAGAACAGCATATCATAGCCGGGGACCTGAGCGATCTCTTCGATCTGCTCCAGAGCCTCAGGATCTTCAATCTGGAAGATGATGAAGCGGTTCTCGTTGGCGGAGGTGGTGTAGTTTTCCACATTGCCGTACATACCGTCGGCATTACCACCGTCCAGAGGACGACGGCCGATGGGATGGTAACGGGTCATATGTACAACGCGCTTGGCATCCTCAACGGACATAACGTGGGGCACCATAATGCCGGATGCATCCAGCTCCAGAGGACGGATATAGTCGCTGTAAGAGCCTCTGGGCACGCGGACCAGGACGTCGGTGTCGTAGATCTTGCCGGCGCGGATCTGGTTCTCGGTTACGGCGTAGTCATTGGGGGTGTGCTCCATATCCACCCAGATGCAGGGGAAGCCGGCCATAGCGGCCATCTCCGTTACACGGGCGTCCATGGTGTTGAGCTTCATAGACATTACGATCTTTCCGGCACGCAGGAGTTCCAGCGTGCGGCTGCGGCGCATTTTCATAATGATATCTCCTTTTTTGTTTGGTATTTGCGAATTCCATTATAATCCAGCTATACGCAAAAGTCAACTCACACAAAAGCAAAAACACGGCGGAAGATCCGCCGTGTTTCGTTTTTTAAGATACCTGCTTGGCGACCACCACAAGGCGGCCGTTGCTCAGGGTGTATTCGCAGGTGGAGAGGGTAATCAGCTTATCGCCATACTCGGCATCCACGCCGGTGTCGTAAAAGCTCATATTCTGGATCGTGCTGATGTACTCGTCAAAATCCTCCGCTGTGTCAAAATCGTTGAAGGTGTGGTAACGGAAGAAGTTTTTGTCGTTAACATTGACCTTGAATACGGAGAGGATCTGGTAGGTGTGGTGCTCGTAGATGGTGTCGAACTCGATGACCGGATGCTCCTTCCAGAAGGACTCCCGGTAGTAGCCGTGGAGGTCGTGGAACATAGAGCCGTCCTGCTTGTAGTGGCCGTAGATGACAATGTTATCTGAGGTTGTGGGCTCGAACACATTGCACTGCTCCCGGACGTAGATGCAGCCGTGCTTGCTGTATTCTTCGTCGAAATTGCGCTCCAGGTAATAGTCCTTTTCCTCCAGATGCTGCATAACGGGATAGTCGATAACCGTGCCGTCGATGCGGATCCAGCCCACCAGATCGTCATTCTGCGCGTAGGCATCCTGATACTCCGGTAGGATGGGGGACTCCAGATCAAAGGGGTAGTCCTCGTTGGGATCGAGAGAGCCGTCCGGGGTGGTGGGTGCGTTGTCGATAATTTCCTGGATCTGGGACTTATTGTCGGACAGCTCGTTATAGCGGCCCTTTTGCTTTGCGGATTCGATAAAGTAATCCACCAGGAAAATGGCGCTGAATACGAAAATAGCAGAAAAAACACCGAAAAGGGTGAAATAGATCGTTCTTTTGTTCTTGAGCTTCTTGAGTATGTTCATAGGAATATCCCCCTTGCTTTGTATTCATAATAATAACAGATTTTTAATAAAAGTAAAGAGATTTGTAAATTTTCTGTGGACCGTTGCATTCGCCCGGAAGTTTTGGTAAACTGAAGTTATACAGCAAGCAAGGGAGGAAATATCTATGATTTCCAGAGAAATTTGCCGGAAAGTACTGCAAAAAGCAGTCTCCACCGGCGGCGACTACGCCGAGATCTTTGCAGAAAATACCATTAAGTACAACGTCGCGATGATCGCAAACAAGGTGGAATCCATCAGTGATGCGGTGATCGCCGGCGCGGCGGTGCGGGTCTACAAGGGTATGCGCAGCGTGATGGCATCCACGGTGGACACCTCTGAAAGCGGCCTGCTGCGCTGCGCGGCGCAGGCGGCGGAAGCCCTGGGTCAGGGAACGGCCGGGATCGACATTGTGCTGAAAGAACGCACCTTTGGCGATATCCACCCGGTAAGGATCGTTCCCAGCTCCGTAGCCAACCGGGAAAAGGTGGCCATCTTGAAGGAGGGCTACTTTGCCGCAAAGGAGTATAGCGAGGCCATCACCCAGGTTACCGGAAATTTGATGGACGTAGACCATAATATTCTCATCGCCAATACCGAGGGACTGTATACCCAGGACCGCCAGATCCGTACCCGGATCGCCATTTCCGCCGTGGCGGAAATAAATGGCGAGACCCAGACCGGCTCTTGCGCCCCCGGACGGCGGATGGGTCTTGAAATGTTTGACAGCGTTGATCCCAAGGCAGTGGGTATCCACGCCGCAAAGCAGGCGGTTACTATGGCCGGTGCAGGTTATTGCCCTGCAGGTGTCATGCCGGTGGCTATCGACAACGGCTTCGGCGGCGTTATCTTCCACGAGGCCTGCGGCCACTCTTTGGAAGCCTCCTCTGTGGCCTATGGGCGCAGTCAGTTTGTGGGCAAGCTGGGCCAGAAGATCGCCAATGAAAAGGTTACCGCCATCGACGACGGCACGATCCCCAATGCCTGGGGCTCTATCAATATCGACGATGAGGGTACACCTGCCCAAAAGAATGTGCTGATCGAAAACGGCGTGCTAAAGTCCTATATGGTGGACAAGTTTAACGGCCGCCGGATGGGTATGGCATCCACCGGCAATGCCCGCCGGGAAAGCTATGCCTATACCCCCACCTCCCGGATGACCAACACCTATATTGCCCCGGGTACGGATAAGAATGAGGACATCATCGCCTCCATCGAGTATGGTCTGTACGCCAAGGAAATGGGCGGCGGCTCGGTCAATCCCGTAACCGGCGAGTTCAATTTCGCCGTCAATGAGGGTTATATGGTCCGCAATGGCAAGATCTGTGAGCCGGTCAGAGGTGCGAGCCTGGTGGGCAAGGGCTCGGAGATCATTCAGAATATTGATATGGTCGGCTCGGTTTTGGAGATGGGCCAGGGTATGTGCGGATCTTCCAGCGGCAGCGTGCCCACCAATGTGGGTCAGCCCATGATCCGGGTGTCGTCCATCACTGTGGGCGGCAGATAAGGAGGCGAAAGCTATGGATTTTAATGGTTTTAAGCAGATTGTTATCGAAAAATGTGCCGCGCTGGGCATTGAAGAATATGAGCTTTACTACCAGAGCGGAGCGTCTACCTCCGTCAGCGCATTCCAGCACGAGATCAACCAGTTCACCGGCACCACGGAGGGTGGCGTGTGCTTCCGCTGCATTGCAGGCGGCAAGATGGGCTATGCATCCACCGAAGCCTTGACGGCACAGCAGGCGGAACTGATCGTGGAAAAGGCGGCGGACAATGCATCCGTCCTGGAAGCGGAGGAGCAGGTGTTTCTCTGCCAGGGCGGTCAGGAATATGTTCCTCTGGAAGAACGGGCCTATGAGATGCCCACCACCGAGGAGCTGGTCAGCACGGTTTTGGCCACCCAGGAAAAGTTGTACGCCGCTGACAGCGCGGTGATCGACGGCTGCCAGACCCAGGGCGTTGCCGAGAGCAGCGAGATCGCCATCTATAATTCCAAGGGCCTGGATCTGCACAGCAAGACGAATCTTTCCGGTTTGGTGGTTGTGGCGGTGGTTTCTGACGGCCAGGAAATGGCCAACGATTTTCAGATCAAGCTTGGAAAGCTGGATGCCATCGACGCCGATAAGCTGACTGCCGAGGCGGTGAAGTGCGCAAAGGGAAAGCTGGGCGGCGAGGTCGCACCTACGGGACAGTACCCGGTGGTGTTCAGCCCCGAAGCGATGAGCGATCTGCTGGATACGTATGCAGGCATTTTCTCCTCCAGAGCGGCCCAGAAGGGCCTGAGCAAGCTGGCCGGGAAAGAGGGCGAAATGATCGCGTCAAGCATCGTAACGCTGGTGGACGACCCGTTCCACCCCCAAGCGCCGATGCCGAGAAATTTCGATGCGGAGGGCTCTCCTGCCTATAAGAAAAACCTCATCGAAAACGGCGTGTTCCAGACCCTGCTTTACAATCTGAAAACCGCCGCCGTGGATGGCAGAAAGACCACCGGCAATGCCTACAAGTCCGACTATGCCAGCGCCGTGGGCATCAGCCCCTTTACGATGTACCTGGCTGCCGGGGATATGACGGAAGAGCAGCTGCTTATCAAAGCAGGAAACGGCGTGTATATCAACTCCTTGGGCGGCCTGCACGCCGGCGCAAATACCGTCAGCGGCGATTTCTCCCTGCAGAGCGCCGGATTTATGATCGAGGACGGCAGGAAGACCCGGGCGGTCAAATCCTTTACCGTGGCAGGCAACTTTTACGAGGTGCTGAAAAACATCACCGCGGTGGCTTCCAATCTGGAGCTTCCGGGTATGGCCCGCTTCGGCTCGCCCAGCGTGCTGGTGGAAGGCCTGAGCATTGCAGGAAAATGAATGAAAAAAACCTGAGGGTGGCAAAATTTGGCTGCCCTCAGGCTCTTTTTTCGTACAGGTTGCAAGAAAATGCAAGAGACAAGCTGAAAAATTGCAAAAAGGTGTTGCAATCTCTATCCATATCTGGTAGAATTAGGGCATTCTGAGAAAAGAGGTGCCCTACAATGAGCTATGTTGATGAGATCATTCAAAAAGTAATCGCCCAGAACCCCGGTCAGGAAGAATTCCACCAGACCGTTGAAGAGGTTTTGAGCTCCCTGCGCCCCGTGATCGAGCGCAATGAAGAGGCCTACCGCCGCAATGCGATCCTGGAGCGTATGACCGCTCCCGACCGTGCGATCCAGTTCCGGGTCTCCTGGGTGGACGATCAGGGTCAGGCTCAGGTCAACTATGGCTACCGTGTGCAGTTTAACAACGCTATCGGCCCTTACAAGGGCGGCCTGCGCTTCCATCCCAGCGTCAATATGTCCATTATGAAGTTCCTGGGCTTTGAGCAGACCTTCAAGAACTCCCTGACCAGCCTGCCTATGGGCGGCGGCAAGGGCGGCTCTGACTTTGACCCCAGAGGCAAGTCTGACCGCGAGGTTATGCGTTTCTGCCAGGCCTTTATGAGCGAGCTGTATAAGTATGTCGGTGCTGACATCGACGTTCCCGCTGGCGATATCGGCGTGGGCGCACGCGAGGTTGGTTATCTGTTCGGCCAGTACAAGCGCCTGACCAATACTTACGAAGGCGTGCTGACCGGCAAGGGCATTTCCTACGGCGGCAGCCTGATCCGTCCCGAGGCCACCGGCTTTGGCGCGGTATACTATGTGGACGAGATGCTCAAGTCTTTTGGCGATACCATCAAGGGCAAGACCTTCGCAGTTTCCGGCTTCGGCAACGTGGCTTGGGGTACTGTTAAGAAGATCGCAGAGCTGGGCGGCAAGGTGCTGACCATCTCCGGTCCTGACGGCTATGTCTACGATGAAGACGGCATCAACACCGAGGAAAAGATCAACTATATGCTGGAGATGCGTGCATCCGGCCGGGATAAGGTGCAGGATTATGCCGACAAGTTCGGCGTGCCCTTCTACGCAGGCCAGAAGCCCTGGGGTGTCAAGGCTGACGTGCTGATGCCCTGCGCTACCCAGAACGAGATCAAGATGCCCGAGGCAGAGCAGATCGTTGCCAACGGCACCAAGTACTACGTGGAAGTGGCAAATATGCCCACCACCAACGATGCAATGGCCTACCTGAAGAAGGCTGGCGTTGTGGTCGCTCCCTCCAAGGCTGTCAATGCCGGCGGCGTTTCCGTTTCCGGTCTGGAAATGAGCCAGAACTCTATGCGCTACAGCTGGACCGCTGAAGAGGTGGATGCCAAGCTGAAGCAGATCATGAAGAACATCTACTGGAACTCCTACAATGCTGCCAAGGAGTACGGTATGGAAGGCGATCTGGTCGCCGGTGCGAACATCGCAGGCTTCCAGAAGGTCGCTGATGCTATGATGGCTCAGGGCATTGTGTAAATTACATAAAGATAAGGCGTGTTGCTTTTGCAACACGCCTTGTTTTTTATTCGTGGGCCATTTCGATGGGGCGCAGGACGCAGTATTCGTCGAAGCGGGTGTCGCCGCTGTCGGTGAGGAAAACCACGCGGGGAATGGGCTCGGCAAAGCCGGACTGCTCCAAAAGCGTGGGGGCATCCAGAATGGTAGCGTCCTCCAGGTAAAGCCGGGTGCGTCCCTCGGGCAGGGGAAGATCCGGCTTGCTGCGGACAAAGGAAACGCAGAACGTATCGGTGGCGCAGGCTTTTACAATGGCGTCAGCAGCGTCGATCAGCGCCTGATCCTCCATCAGAATAAAGGGAATCATATCCGTGCGGGGGAAGCGGAAATCATCCAGCACCACTTCGTGGAAGCCCACCTGCCGCAGCTCCGAAACGGTTTGGATCAGGTAGGAGATCGTGCCCTCTGCGGCGGGATTCATCCAGTAGCACGGGCCGTCGGCATCCAGCCAAAGTGAGCCGTTGCCGCCGTCCTTGGGCAGGCCGTAGGGAACGCGCTCCCGCTCGTCCGCCAGAATGTAGCGATACTCCTGGAAGGCGGGAATGCGGGCGATGAGATAGTGCCCGTCTTTGCGCAGCTCTTCGATCAGCGCATCCAGCTTGGTGGTGTCGAAATCTGTGGCGCGCATACCAACAGAGGTTGAAAAATAGGAATAGCTGGACACGCTTTTCACATCCAGCAAAATGGTAGCGTCGGCTGGCAGCTGCTGAAGCTTCTGGGAAACGTTGTCAAAATCCGACAGCAGGGTCTCCAGGGTAACATAGTAGCCGCTGAATCGCTCCAGCTCGGCTTTCTGCTGCTCCTCGTCATCATCGTTGCCGTAGTTGATGTTGACGGTGGGCAGGGGGTCGGTGGGTGTGGCGATCTCGCCCGGGGCGTATTCCAGGGGCTTGTTAAAGTCCAGGATCGCACCGTCCGGGGTGTAGACCACATAGCGCTGCAGCCACAAAAGCCAGCATATCAGCACTCCCACGGCGATCAGCGCCAGCACCAGCAGGGTGATAAGCAGCTGCTTCAGCACGCGGCGGGCTCGGTAAGATAGAATCATAGGGCACTCCTTTTTGCAGTAACGCAGCGCCAGTCTTCCTGCTGGAATGTTTCCAAAACGGTCAGCCCGGCCTGGGTCAGCGCCGCCGTTACATCGGCAAGGCGGGTGTCAAGAATGCCGGAACAGATCAAAACGCTGTCTTCATTCATAAAAGAGGGAAGCACCGGTGCAAGACCGATGATCACATCGGCAACGATATTGACCAGCACCACGTCGTAGTGCCTGGCGGCCAAATTGTCCATAAGCGGACGGTCGGTGGTAACATTTCCGGTCAGCGCGGTGAACGCCGGGGCGGAAAATTGATTGTAGTCGGCGTTTTCCCGGGCGATGTCTTCGGCCTTGGGGTCGATGTCCACGCCGATGGCGCTTTGCGCTCCCAGCCGCAGGGCGGCGATGGAAAGAATACCGCTGCCGCTGCCCAAATCCAGACAGCAAGAGCCGGGTTTTACATAGGTTTCCATTGCACGCATCACCATCTGGGTGGAGGGGTGTGCGCCTGTGCCGAAGGTCAGGCCGGGGTCCAGGATCACCGGCAGGCGGCCGGGATGATCTTCGCCAGAGAGCCAGTAGGGCAGCACCACAAGGCGGTCGCCTACTTCTACGGCGGTGTAGTTTTCTTTCCAGCTTTCCTCCCAGTTGGTTTCGGCCATCGTCTCCACATTCATCGGCAGGGAAAGGGATGCAGTGAGCGCCGTCAGCCGGTCAAGGCCGGCGGTGTCGGTATCCTCCAGGTACAGCTTGATCCGGGAAAGACCCTGAAGCTGCTGCTGCAGCTGCTCGTCGATATAGTCCCAGTAGGCCCGATTCTGCTCCAGAAAATCCTCAAACTGGTCCTGATCTTCGATCAGCAGATCGGAAAAACCGTTGGCAGTCAAAGTGGCGGCGATCTCGTCCACGCTGCTGTGTGCGGTATTGATGGTGATTTCCAGCCAAGCCATGGCAGATCCCTCCTTTGAACAGATGAACAGACTTTTTCTCATTGTACCGCATTGCGGGAAAATTCGCAACCGGAAAAACGGATAATTTTCTTTACAGCTCTTCCTATTTGGGGGAAATTGATATATAATAAGAAGACTCAAGCAAGGAGATTCCCTTTATGATCCAAAATTTTGAACTTCTTCCGGGGGTTACCCTCCGTTTCTTTGCAGACAGCCGGTTTAAGCAGGGGTGTCTGAGCTTTCAGCTGGTAAGGCCTATGGCAGCTGACGAAGCGGCGATGAACGCGCTGCTGCCTGCGGTGCTGCTGCGGGGTACAAAGCAGTATCCCGATCTGCGGGCCATAACCCTGCATTTGGACGATCTGTACGGCGCATCCGTCAGCGCGCTGGTGCGGCGCATCGGCGATTACCAGACCACCGGCCTTTACTGCGGCTTTATGGAAGACCGGTACGCTATGGGCGGCGATGAAATTCTGGCGCCGATGGTGGAATTTCTGCGTCAGCTTCTGTTAGAGCCGGTGATGGAGGGTGATGGCTTTTCCACAGAATTTGTGGAAAGCGAGAAGAAAAATCTGATCTCCACCATCGAATCTGAGCTGAACGACAAGCGGGTCTATGCCAGCGCGCAGCTGCTGAAGACTATGTGCCCGCAGGATGCCTTTGGCATTCCCCGCCTGGGGGATAAGGAAAGCGTGGAGCGAGTTGACGCCGAAACCCTTTACCGCCATTATCAGAAAATTTTGAGAGATAGCCGGATCGAGCTGTTTTATGTGGGCTCGGCCCAGCCGGAGGGGATCATCCCGCTGCTGAAAAATATGCTGGCGGGGATCGACAGATGTTATGTAAACCTGCCGGAGCAGACAGCTTTCCACGATGCCGGCGGGCAGCACACCCGGGAAACGATGGAGATCACCCAGAGTAAGCTCTGTATGGGCTTTGTTACCCCCATCACCAACCGGACGCGGGATTTTGCGGCGATGCAGCTGCTGAACACGGTATTCGGCGCGGGTATGACCTCCAAGCTGTTTATGAATGTCCGGGAGAAGATGTCGCTGTGTTATTCCATCGGCTCGGGCTACTACGGCACAAAGGGCATTATCACGGTTTCTGCCGGTATCGACGCCGGGCAGGAGGAAACGGTGCGCTCTGAAATTCTGCGCCAGCTGCAGCTGTGTCAGAATGGCGAAATTTCGGCTGAGGAGCTGACTGCCGCCCGGGAGGCGGTGCTGTCGGGCCTCAGGACCGTACACGATTCGCCCGGCTCTATAGAGGGCTACCATTCCACCGCCGCGTTGAGCGGGCTGTGTCTGGATCTGGACGAGTATCGGGAAGCGGTTGGCAATGTGCAGATCGCCGATGTGGTGGCTGCCGCAAAGACGGTCAAGCTCCACTCCAGCTTCTTTCTGCAGGGGGTGGGCGAATGAACAAGAACTATTACCAGGGGCTGAATGAGACCCTGTATTCCTGCCAAATGGAAAACGGCCTGACGGTGCAGGTGGTGCCGCGGCCCGGATTTTCCAGAAAGCTTGCTTATTTTGTTACGGATTTTGGCTCCATCCATACGTCTTTCCTGCTGGATGGGCAGAAGTTTGAAGTGCCGGCGGGCATTGCCCATTTCTTAGAGCATAAGATGTTTGAGCTGCCGGGCCGGGATGTTTCTGCGGAATTTGCGGCGCTGGGGGCGAACGTCAATGCCTTCACCAGCTACGATATGACGGCCTATTATTTCTCCTGCACCGAGAATTTCCGGGAGAATTTGCGCCTGCTGCTGGAATTTGTGTCCACGCCCTATTTTACCCAGGAGAGCGTGGAGCGGGAGATGGGCATCATCGACCAGGAGATCGGTATGAACGCCGATTCCCCGGAGCGGGTTTTCGAAAATCTGATGCAGGCGATGTATCGCAGCCATCCCATCCGCGTGCCCATTTTGGGCAGCCGGGAGAGCATCCGGCAAATTACGCCGCAGCTGCTGAATGCGTGCCATCGGGCGTTCTACACACCGGCCAATATGATCCTTTGCGTGGTGGGCGATGTTGACCCGCAGCAGGTATTGGATATTGCCGGCGGAGTGCTGGGCGTTGAGCCGAAAGAGGCCGGCGTCAAGCTGCGGCCCTGGCAGGAGAATATGACCTGCGTTCAGAGCGCGGTAACGATGCCGATGGAAGTGGCGATGCCCAATTTCCAGCTGGGCTTCAAGTGCGAAAGTATCGGCACGGGAGAGGAAGCCATCCGGCAGGAGATCATCGGCGATCTGGCGGCGGAGGCGCTGTTTGGCGAGTCGTCAGAGCTTTATTTGCAGCTGTATGAGCGCGGATTCATCGACTCGTCCTTTGGCGGCGGCTTTGAGACCGTGGACGGCTGCGCAATGCTGACCTGCGGCGGCGACAGCGACGACGCGGAAGCGGTGCGCGACGCCATATTGACCCGGGCTGAGGAACTGGTGAAGTCCGGCATCGACGAAGCGGACCTTCTGCGGATGAAGCGCAGCGCCCTGGGCCGCAGGATCCGGGATCTGGACAGCTTTGATTCCACCTGCTTCCGGCTGTGCGCCTATAAGCTGTCGGATTTTGACTATTTCCGCTTCCCGGCGGTGTATACCGATGTAACCGCTGCGCAGGTGTGCGCATTTATTGAAAAGGTGGTAAAAAAAGAGCGCTGCGCGCTTTCCGTTATCGAGCCCCGCAGACAATCATAAAGGAGGCTATCCTATGTTCAACCCCTATACCAAAATTTCGTTTCCGGCGCTGGGTCTGGAAATTGATCCGTCCCGCTATTTTGCGATCGGGTCGCTGACCATCTATATCTACGGTATTTTGATCGCCACGGGTCTGCTGCTGGCGGTGCTGTACGCCTGGAAGCGATGCAAGCAATTCGGCATTAAGGAGAATGATCTGACCGACGGCATCCTCTGGGTCGTGCCGCTGGCGGTGGTGTGCGCCCGGCTGTATTACTGCGCATTTGAGTGGGACCAGTACCGGGATAACCCCATCAGCATTCTGCATATTTGGAATGGCGGACTGGCCATTTATGGCGGCGTCATCGGCGCGGCCATCGGCGTGGTGATCCATTGCCTGGTGAAGAAGATCAAGATCCCTGCCTTGCTGGATCTGGTGGCGCTGGGCTTTTTGATCGGCCAGTGCATCGGCCGCTGGGGCAATTTCTTCAACCGGGAGGCCTTTGGCGCGACCACGGATTCGTTCCTGCGGATGGGCCTTTTCAACACCAATACCCAGACCTGGGAATACCATCATCCTACATTTTTTTATGAGTCGATGTGGAATCTCGTGGGCTTTGTGGTGCTGCATTTTGCGTCGAAGAAGCGCAAATATGACGGCCAGATCGCCCTGGGCTATGTGGCCTGGTACGGCCTGGGCCGCGCCTTTATCGAGGGCCTGCGCACCGACAGCCTCTACTGGGGCCCGTTCCGGGTCAGCCAGATGCTGGCGGCCATCAGCTGCATTGCCGCTGTGGTGGTGCTGATGGTGATGTCTTTCCGCCGGCACAAGAGCGCAGATCTGTTTGTGAATCAGATCGCGGCCGCAGAAGCCGAAGAAGAGTCGGAAGAGGAAACCGAAGACGAAGAGCTCGAGGAAGAAACCGAAGACGAAGAGGAGCTTGACGAGGAAGAGGATTCTGACGATACCGAGGAGACCGAAGAAGAAACTGAGGAATGATCGTAAGGATGTGAAACGATGAAGATAAAGACCCGGAAAAAGTCTATTGACGCGGTGATGGCCCTGCCCAAGGGCAAGCATCGCCAGCCCTGCAAACCCAGCTTGCTGCTGCATACGGTGATCCGGATTGCTTCTATGTTTGACCTGCTGGCGACCCGATTTACTTACACCGCGGAGGGTATGGAAAAGGTGGGCAAAGCACCCTGCCTGATCCTGATGAATCACTCCAGCTTTATTGACCTGATGATCGTGTCGAGGATCTTTTATCCCAAGCGCTACGGCATCGTCTGCACCAGCGACGGCTTCGTGGGCAAGGAGTGGCTGATGCGGTTTTTGGGCTGCATCCCCACCCAGAAATTTGTCAGCGATTTGGGCCTGATCCGGGATATGGAGTACCTGCTGAAGGAAAAGAAAGCCAGCGTGCTGATGTACCCGGAGGCCAGCTATTCCTTTGACGGAACGGCCACGGCATTGCCCCGGAAAATGGGCGTGCTGCTGAAAAAATTGGGCGTGCCGGTGGTGTCCATCACTACCCACGGCGCATTCGCCCGGGATCCGCTGTACAATGGCCTGCAAAAGCGCAAGGTCAAGGTCAGCGCCGAGGTAAAATGTTTGCTGACGCCGGAGGAAATTCGGGAAAAGTCAGTGCGGGAGCTGGATGCCATCCTGGACGAGGCATTTTCCTTTGATAATTTTAGGTGGCAGCAGGAAAACGGTGTGCAGATCACCGAAAAATTCCGGGCGGATGGTCTGGAGCGCATCCTCTACAAATGTCCCCATTGCGGCGCAGAGGGTGAAATGGAGGGCAAAGGCATTCTGCTCACCTGCCACAATTGCGGCAAGCAGTGGGAGTTGACCACCGGGGGCTTCCTGCGCTCGTTGGAGGGGGAAACAGAATATCCCCACATTCCCGACTGGTACGCCTGGGAGCGCGCCCAGGTGCGTGCTGAACTGGAAAGCGGCGAATACAAGATGGAAGACGATGTGGACATCGGCGTCATTGTTGATTTCAAGGCCATCTATATGGTGGGAAGCGGCCGCCTGCGGCACAGCGATGAGGGCTTTACTCTCACCGGCTGCGATGGAAAACTGGAGTACAGTCAAGGCCCGCTGGCCTGCTACGGCCTGTATGCCGACTATTATTGGTATGAAAAGGCGGACGTGATCTGCATCGGCAATTGCGACGCGCTGTATTACTGCTTCCCCAAGGGCAATACTCCTGTCGCCAAGGTGCGTATGGCCACCGAGGAGCTGTATAAGATGAAAAAAGCAAGAAAAAAAGCCTCCCTTGTGTAAAGGGAGGTGGATTCGCCGCAAGGCGAAGACGGAGGGATTGTTTTTTCGATCAATTACAATCCCTCAGTCAAAAATCAGAGATTTTTGCCAGCCCCCTTTACACAAGGGGGCCTTTTTATACGCTGGCCAAATATTCTTCTGCATAATGGGCGGCCAGGGCGCCGTCGGAGACGGCGGTAACCACCTGCCGCAGCACCTTGGTACGGACGTCGCCCACGGCAAACACGCCGGGAATGCTGGTCTCGGTGGACTCGCCGGCGATAATATAGCCGCTTTCGTCCAGCGAAAGCTGGCCGGCAAACAGCTGGGTGATCGGCGCGCGGCCGATACTGACGAACACGCCGTCGCAGTCAAGTACGGATTCTTCGCCGGTTTTTCTGTCGCACAGCTTTATGCCGGTGAACTTGCCGTCGCTCAGCAGCTGCACCACCTCGCTGTTCCAGCGAAATTCGATATTGGGCGTGCGCTGCAGCGGCGCGTGGTACACATTGGTGGCCCGGAGTGTATCCCGACGGTGGACCAGGATAACCTTTTTTGCGATGCGGCTCAGCTGCAGGGCATCTGCCACGGCGGTGTTGCCGCCGCCGATGACGGCCACGGTCTTACCCCGGTAGCGCATACCGTCGCAGGCGGCGCAGTAATTGACGCCCCTGCCGACCAGGGATTTTTCCTCGGGAAGACCCAGCTCCCGGGGGTCAGCGCCGGTGGCGATGACCACAGTCTTGCCGGTAAACGTGCCGTCGGTGGTGATGACCTCTTTTTCTGTGCCGGTTAAGTTTACAGCGGTAACTTCAGCAAGCACCGTTTGCGCGCCGAAGCGCTCTGCCTGCTGCTGCATCTGCTCACCCAGCTGGAAGCCGTCGATGCCGTCCGTAAAGCCGGGTAATTGTCGATCTGGGTGGTCAGCGCCATCTGTCCGCCGGCGGACAGCTTTTCCAGCACCACCACTTTCAGGCCGGCTCTTGCGGCGTACAGCGCGGCGGTATAGCCGCCGGGCCCGCCGCCGATGACGATCATATCATAGGTCATTGCGATCACCCCAGATTTTCGCGGATGAATGCGTCGATGGCGGCCTTGGATTCGGGTGCGACCACAGAATTTAGCACCTTGCCATCCTTATAGAGGATCAGGGTGGGGATGACCTCAATGTTCTGCTGCTGCGCCAGCAGCGGCTCTTCGTCGATGTTGACCTTGGCTACGAGCAGCTTGCCTGCGTATTCCTCGGCGATCTTTTCGTAAGCAGGGCCGATCCGGCGGCAGTAGCCGCACCAGGGTGCCCAGTAGTCCACCAGGATCGCCTTTCCCTCGTTCATTGCCTGATTGAATTGTTCGTTGTTCAAATTAACAGCTGCCATTTGTGTCAGCTCCTTTCTTGTTTTCTTTAGTATATCCGGATTTGCGTTTCCATTCTGTGACATTATCACCAAAAGAAAAATGTATACAATTTTTACTTTTCGTTGTATAATGAAGGAAAGTACCAAGAGGAAGGCGGTGCAAGAGTGGAGTATCAGAATTATCTTCCCATCTGGGACAAGCTGACGAAAGATCAGCAGGAGCGGATCGCCCAGGTTATTGAATATCGCCGGGTGGAAAAAGGCACCCACATCCACGACAGCAGCGCCGATTGTCTTGGCCTGGTGATCGTCAAATCCGGTCAGATGCGGGCTTATATCCTGTCTGAGGACGGCCGGGAGATCACCATCGGCCGGCTGTTTGAGTACGATGTGAGCCTGCTCAGCGCCTCCTGCGTGATGCCGGATCTGCAGTTTAATGTGATGATCGAGGCGGAAAAGGACTCCGAATTCTGGAGCATCCCCGCCTGCCTGTTCAAGAATCTGATGGAAGAATCCCTGGCGGTGTCCAACTATTCCAGAAATCTGCTCAGCAGCAATTTTTCCGACCTGATGTGGCTGATGGAGCAGATTATGTGGAAAAGCTTCGATAAGCGGCTATCAAGCTTCCTACTGGAGGAAATGCAGCTGGAGGGCGCACCCCTTTTGAAAATCACCCACGAAAAAATCGCCGCCCATATGGGCACAGCCCGGGAAGTGGTTACCCGGATGCTGCGGTATTTCCAGAATGAGGGTATGGTGCGCCTGACTCGGGGCAGCATTGAGATCATTGCGAAAGAAAAGCTGGAAAGCTTAAGCGATACATAACCCTTTCGTGATTTTATCACGGAACAAATACACAATTAGTTGTATGCTATATTCATAAAATGAAGCAAGGAGAATGACTATGACCATTACAAACGATATTAAGTACATCGGCGTGAACGACCATCAGGTAGATCTGTTTGAGGGGCAGTATGTTGTTCCCAACGGTATGGCCTACAATTCCTATATGATCCTGGATGAGAAGATCGCGATTATGGACTCGGTGGATCAGCGCTTTACTCACGAGTGGCTGGACAATATCCAGCGGGAGCTGGCCGGCCGGCTGCCCGACTATCTGGTGGTGCAGCATATGGAGCCGGACCACTCTGCCAATGTACACAATTTCCTGAAGCTGTACCCGGAAGCCGTGGTGGTAGCATCCAGCAAGGCGTTTGCGATGATGCAGAATTTCTTCGGCACGGATTTTGCCGATCGCCGCATCGTGGTGGGCGAGGGGGATACCCTGAGCCTGGGCAAGCACGTGCTGCATTTTGTAACCGCGCCGATGGTCCATTGGCCGGAGGTCATCGTAACCTATGATGCGTACGACAAGGTGCTGTTCTCCGCTGATGGCTTTGGCAAGTTCGGCGCGCTGGACGTGGAAGAGGATTGGGCCTGCGAAGCCCGCCGGTACTACATCGGCATCGTGGGCAAATACGGCGCTCAGGTGCAGGCGCTGCTGAAAAAGGCGGCGAATCTGGATATTTCCATCATCTGCCCCTTGCACGGCCCGGTGCTGACGGAAAATCTGCAAAGCTACATCAATCTGTACGACATCTGGTCCGGCTACCGGCCGGAGAGCGAGGGCATTATGATTGCCTACACCTCCGTCTACGGAAACACCAAGGCGGCGGTGGAGCTGCTGGCCCAGAAGCTGAAAGAAAAGGGCTGCCCCAAGGTGGTTCTCAACGATCTGGCCCGCTGCGATATGGCTGAGGCGGTGGAGGATGCATTCCGCTATAATAAGCTGGTGCTGGCTACCACCACCTACAATGCCGATATCTTCCCCTTTATGAAGGAGTTTATCCACCATCTGACCGAGCGGAATTTCCAAAACCGCACAGTTGGTTTGATAGAGAATGGCTCTTGGGCGCCGATGGCGGCGAAGGTAATGCGCTCTATGCTGGAAGGCAGCAAGAATCTGACTTTTACCGACACCACGGTGAAAATTCTGTCGGCGCTCAGCGAAGACAGCAAAAATCAGATCGAAGATCTGGCGGGTGAGCTGTGCCGGGAGTATATTGCCCAGCGGGGCGACACCGCCAACAAGAACGACCTGTCGGCGCTGTTCAACATCGGCTACGGACTGTATGTGGTAACCAGCAACGATGGCACCAAGGACAACGGCCTGATCGTGAACACTGTTTCTCAGGTTACCAGCACCCCCAACCGGGTGGCGGTAACCATCAACAAGCAGAACTATTCCTACCACGTGATCAAGCAGACCGGCATACTGAACGTCAACTGTCTGGACACCTCTGCGCCGTTCTCTGTGTTTGAGTCCTTTGGCTTCCAGAGTGGACGGACGGCGGATAAGTTTGCCGGCATCGAGGAGCTGCGCAGCGATAACGGCCTGCGATTCCTGCCCCGGTATATCAATTCCTTTATGTCCTTAAAGGTGGAGAGCTACGTAGATCTGGATACCCACGGAATGTTCATCTGCTCTGTTACGGAAGCCAGAGTGATGGAGGACAAGCCCACCATGACCTACGATTACTACCAGAATAACGTCAAGCCCAAGCCCCAGACCGAGGGCAAGAAAGGCTACGTGTGCAAGATCTGCGGCTGGGTCTATGAGGGCGAGGAGCTGCCCGACGATCTCATTTGCCCGCTGTGCAAGCACGGCGCTGCAGATTTCGAGCCCATCAAGTAAATCAGGAAGGCAGGCCGTCAGGCCTGCCTTCTCTTGACTTTGAAAAGGGAATATGGTACGCTGATGACAGTATTGATAAGGAGATCCACTATGGCGAAGAAAAGCATAAAACCCACAAAGATCGGGAAACGCATAGGCTTTGAGGAAATATTCTTCTTCCTTTGCTCGGTGCTTTCCATTATCCTGACCTTTTTTGCAACAGCAAATTGCATCGACTCCGATGCGTCCAGCGAGCTGGTGCTTTCCAATCATTTGGCGGAAAACGGCGGCATCCTGACGGCAGACTGGGGCTATTCCACCGAGCTTCGGGTGCTGAACACCCAGCTGGTGTATGCGCCGCTGTTTAAGATCTTCAAGGACTGGCATATGGTGCGCTTTTTCGGCGCGCTGATCCTGCAGGCCATCCTGGTGGGCTCTTTTTATGTGTTTACCAAGGCTACCGGCATCAGCAAAAAGGTGTTCTTCATCAGTTCAGGTCTGTTCCTGCTGCCGGTCAGCGTGTGCTACGGCCGGATCGTGCTGTATAACGGCTACTACATCCCCCATATCGCCATTTCTATGGTGATCGCCGGCCTGGTATTCGCGAAAAACGAGGGCAGAAGCCCTCGCTGGATCACGATCAGAACGCTTGCCTTGCTGGTGCTGTCCTTCCTGGGCGGCCTTGGCGGCATCCGGCAGGGAATGATGACCCACGCGCCGCTGCTGCTGGCGGTGTTCATCTACTATGTGATGGACGATATCGTCTGCAAGCGCGAAAGCGGCGAGCATACCAAAAAACGCCTGGTCTATCTGCTGAACGCCATCGGCTCTGCAGTATTTTTCTTCTTTGGCTACCTGGTCAATACCGGCATTTTAGCGCACAAGTACGAATTCAGCGACTATTCCGAGAATATGATCGGCCTGATCGACGTTGCGCGGTTTAAGGATATCGCCTACGGCTTTATGCACCATTTCGGCTTCCGGGATGAGATCAAACTGATGAGTACGCTGGGCGTGCTGTCGGTGCTGGGCGTGTTCCTGGCCATCGCCTGCATCATCGTGGCCATCGTGCAGCTGGTGAAGTACAAAGCGCATAAAGATGTCAGCAAGGCGCTGCCGTCAGTAATGTTCTTGAGCTTCCTGGCGGTGATGCTGGTGGTGTTCATCGTGCTGGGCAAGTACTATTATTTCGTCCTTTATTTCACCCCGGTGGTGGCGTGGTATATTCCCGTCCTGGTGCAAACGCTTTGTGATCGGCCCAAGGAGGTCAAGGGCCTGGATATGCGCCGGGTGCTGCCGATGGCAGCGGCGGTGATCATCTTCCTCAACGGTGCGGTCAACGGCATCAATTTCCTGGACCACACAAAATTTGAGCAGAAGTATGAGGGCCTGGTCTTTAAGGATCGGGAGATCACCCAGAAGCTTGCGCCGGTAGTGGATTTCCTGGTGGAAAACGGCTACGAGCGGGGCTATGCAGAGTTCTGGAACGGCAATATCATCACCGAGATGTCTGACGGCGCGGTGCGCATCGTGAATATCCACTATTACAGCGATTCGGGCAACAGCTATTTTAATCCCTGGCTGTGCCTGAAGACCAACCGGGATCTGGAGGGCACAAAGGATTTCCTGCTGCTGCAAAAAGATCAGCAGCCATCCTTTGAAAGCAAGAAGGGCTTGAGTAAGGTCGAGCGCGTATACGCAGATGAAAACTACGTAATTTACAAGATCCTCTAAATCAAAAAGCGAGATGGAATAATCCTGAAGTGATAAAATAATGGTAGACACGAAAGTGCCTGCCATTATTTTTTATGCTATTATAGATTTGGAGGTGGTAATATGGCAAGAAAATACACTGTACGGAGCAAAGAAGAAAAACTATCCATTGTCAAACGAAACCTTA
>JAFTUO010000028.1 GCA_017466215.1 Oscillospiraceae bacterium
CCTGGCAGTTGACCGGGATTGTTCTCCGAAGGATGGCGGCGAAAAAGAAACCGACTTCATTGACTGTGTCGCTTGGCGTCAGACTGGAGAATTCGTCTCCAAGTATTTCACCAAGGGCCGCATGGCAGTGGTGTCCGGCCGGCTGCAGATCCGCAGCTGGACCGACAAGGATGGCAACAAGCGCCGCACCGCTGAGGTCGTAGCAGACAATGTCTACTTCGGCGACAGCAAGCGCGACGGTGAAGGCAGCATGCCCGCTTACGGCGGCAATGCTTACGCCGCTCCGTCCGGCAGCTTCGGTGGCTACTCCGCTCCCGCATCCACACCTGCATCCGATTGTGCAATGCTGGATGACGACGATGCACAGCTGCCCTTCTAATTTTTGAAACTTTTCTACAAAACTTACGAAGGAGGAAAATACCATGGCTAACGAACAGCGTATGCGTCCCCGCAAGCGCAAGAAGGTTTGTGCTTTCTGCGTGGACAAGGTGACCGCTATCGATTACAAGGACACCGCAAAGCTCCGCCGTTACCTGTCCGAGCGCGGCAAGATTCTGCCCCGCCGTACCACCGGTACCTGCGCCGCTCACCAGCGTGACCTGACCACCGCTATCAAGCGTGCCCGTCAGATCGCTCTGCTGCCCTACGTCGCTGACTAATCGAAACAAAAGCCTGCTGCGGATGCAGCAGGCTTTTTCTATTATAGAGCGCACCCCTTGCCTCCCCCTTTGGGGGTTGATTTCCCCGTTAGCGGGGAAAATGTCCGCAAAGCGGACAAAAGGGGCCCGTAGGTGGCAAAAATCTTTGATTTTTGACGGAGAGGGCCCTCTCAGTCAGCCTGTTCGGCTGACAGCTCTCCCAGAGGGAGAGCCAAGATGCTGCATCTATATTCTCCTCAACCAAAAATCTCAGTTGACTTTTCCCTGCAAAAATGCTATTCTATCTGTAGAAAAACTTCCGCCAAGCGGATGGTTATACAGATCACATAACTGACGGTGATCGCAGGGTACTGCGGGGGAGTGTGATCGTAAAGCAAGCCGACCGTCTGGGCAATTCGATGTTTGGATTCGAATTGCTTTTTTTATTTCTATTCACAAGGAGACAATTATGGAATTCAAGTACAAAGGCCTCGCCGGCCAGCTGCAAAAGCACACCGTAACCGGCGAGGAGATCGACCGCCAGCTGCAGCGCCTGCAGCAGCAGACCCCCCGATTCACCAACATTGAAGGCCGCCCCACCCAGAATGGCGACGAGATCGTTCTGGACTACGCAGGCTTCTGCGATGGCGAGCAGTTCGCCGGCGGCACGGCTGAAAATCAGACCCTGGTACTGGGCAGCGGCACATTCATTCCCGGCTTTGAGGAGCAGCTCATCGGCAAGAACGTTGGCGACAAGGTTACCGTGGAGGTTACATTCCCGGAGCAGTATCACTCTGAAGCCCTGGCCGGAAAGCCCGCCCAGTTCCACTGCACCATCCACGCCATCCGCCTGCGCTCTGCCTACGCCCTGGACGACACCTTTGCCAAGGAAGTCGGCCATTGCGATACCTTGACCGAAATGTGGGAAAAGATGCGCCAGAGCCTGCAGGCCTATGCCGACCAGCAGGGCGAAATGGAGCTGCAGGACAATTTGCTGCGCCAGGCCGCTGAAACCCTGGATTTCACCCCCGATGAAGCCGCTGTGGAAGCCGAGCTGGATGCCCAGATGCAAACTATGCGCGCCCAGCTGGCACGACAGAGTGCAACCTTAGAAATGTACTGCCAGTTTATGGCCACCGATGAGAAGACCCTGCGGGAAGAAGGCCGGGCCACCGCTGTGCAAAATCTGCGCAACAAGGCCGCCATCGACAAAATTGTCGAATTGGAAAAGCTTGAGCCCACCCAGGAGGAGATCACCCAGATGCTGACCGCCATCTGCCGCCAGAACAACCTGACGATGGAGCAGCTGCGGGACTGCTATGATGAGCAGCTGGAGACGGCAGTTATGCAAAGCGTGCTGACCACCAAGGTGCTGGGTCTGATCCGCGAAAACGCAACTATCACTGAGTAAACCCCGGGAACGGCTTCTTTGCGTTGACTTATCATCCTGCGGATGATAAAATATTTACACGAAGAAGTCCCCGCCACATATAAGGAGGACAAAACTATGGCTATCAATTTTGTTGACGGTAAGTATGTAGACGAAAAGGGCTTTGTTAAGCTGGACCCCACCGTCTATAAGGACTGGCAGATCGCTGAGGAAGCGGAAAAGAATCTGCCTGGTGTGGACTATTTCCGGGAGAAATTAGGTCTTCTGCCCGATGAGATCATCCCCTACGGCAAGACCCCCAAGATCGACTTTATCAAGGTTATGAACCGCCTGAAGGACAAGCCCGACGGCAAGTTCATTGAAGTTACCGCCATCACCCCCACCCCCTTTGGCGAGGGCAAATCCACCGTTTCTCTGGGCCTGATCGAGGGTCTGGGCTACATCGGCAAGAATGTCGGCGGCGCTCTGCGTCAGCCCTCCGGCGGCCCGACTATGAATGTCAAGGGTACAGCAGCCGGCGGCGGCAACGCCCTTTTGATGCCGATGACCGAGTTCTCCCTGGGTCTGACCGGCGATATCAACGACATTATGAACGCCCACAATCTGGCGATGGTTGCCCTGACCTCCCGTATGCAGCACGAGCGCAACAACAACGACGAATGGCTGGCCAAGAAGGGCCTGAAGCGCCTGGACATCGACCCCAAGCGGATCGAGATGGGCTGGGTCATTGACTTCTGCGCCCAGAGCCTGCGCAATATCATCATCGGTATGGGTGGCCGTCTGGACGGCTTTATGATGGAATCCAAGTTTGGCATCGCCGTTGGCTCTGAGCTGATGGCAATTTTGGCCGTTGCCCGTGATCTAAAGGATCTGCGTGAGCGCATCGGCAAGATCGTTGTGGCCTACAGCCGCAGCGGCGAGCCCGTAACCTGCGAGGACCTGGACGTTGCCGGCGCAATGACCGCCTGGATGCGCAACACCATCAACCCCACAATGTGCTACTCCGTGGAGCATCAGCCCGTGCTGATCCACGCCGGCCCCTTTGCCAATATCGCCATCGGCCAGTCCTCCGTTATTGCTGACCGCCTGGCGCTGAAGCTGTTTGATTACCACGTTACCGAGTCCGGCTTCGCCGCTGATATCGGTTTTGAAAAGTTCTGGAACGTCAAGACCCGGCTTTCCGGCCTGACCCCCAACGTTTCCGTTCTGGTTGCCACCGTTCGCGCCCTGAAGATGCACGGCGGCGGCCCGAAGGTTACCCCCGGCGCACCCCTGCCCAAGGAGTACACCGAAGAAAATCTGGAGCTGCTGGAAAAGGGCACCTGCAACCTGTTCCACCACGTAAACACCATTCTGAAGTCCGGCATCACCCCCGTTGTATGTATCAACCGTTTCTACACCGATACCGACGCGGAAGTTGCTCTGCTGAAGAAGATGTGTGCTGACCGCGGCATCCGCTGCGCCGAGTCCAACCACTGGCGTTAC
>JAFTUO010000029.1 GCA_017466215.1 Oscillospiraceae bacterium
AAGCAGCTGCACTACGGCATCTGCGGTGAGCACGGCGGCGACCCCGTATCTGTGGAAGTCTGCCACAAGATCGGCCGGGACTACGTTTCCTGCTCCCCCTTCCGTGTACCCATCGCCCGCCTGGCTGCCGCACAGGCTGCTATCAAGGGCTAATATTTCCTAACAAGACACCTCACGGAGCAATCCGTGAGGTGTTGCTTTTTGCGCAATGCTTGTGGTAAAATATAAACAATTCGTACAGAAAGGCGGTGGCGCAATGGGAAAAAGATACGATTGGCAGGTTACGCCACAAAATACGCCTCGTTTTAAGGAACGCAGATTGTTGTTCTTGGTTGTTTCGGGAATTCTTGTGCTGAATTTAATCCTGACAGGTGTTTTTCTTGCAGAGGATATGATATGGTTTTTGGTATGTGCATTTCTATTCGCAGGATTCGCAGTTGTACAATGTTTCGATAGTCGCCGCGAGATGTGGACTTGGGGGTATGTCATCTTTTGGATTGTGTTCTCCTTTGTTGCATCAGCTGTCTTGCTTTTGTGGCACAAGGCATATTTGTGGTTTATTGGATACGGCATTGAGTTAATAGCTTTTATCATTTTAGCAACAAGTAAATTAAGAAAGAGAATTGTAACATCTCGCAGACAATAAATCATTTCCCTCTTTTGGTGATAGCAGCCCAGGCTGCTATCAAGGGCTAAGAGTTAACCCAATAATGAATCCCCGTGGAGCAATCCACGGGGATTTTTCTTGTAGGGGCGACCGCAAGGGTCGCCCCTACGAATCTCAACCAACAATAAAATCGCCACCCATTTTGGGTGGCGATTTGCATTTGCGACTTAGTTCAGTTCTTTCTTCCACAGGCCGTGGAGATTGCAGTAAGCATAGACGCGCAGGGGCTGCTCACCGCCCAGCAGGAACGTAACATTGGGTGCTTCGCCGGGATTCAGCCACTTGCGGTAGCTGCCCTTGTCGGTCACCAGCTGTACCCACTCGATCCAGTGGACTTCCTCCATCGGATGGTTGACGGAGCCGACATTGACCTCCACCAGACCGTCGCTGACCTTGACGTCGGGAACGTGCTTTTCCAGGCTGGCATCCACGCTGCCGGGAACCAGCTCGTCCATCTTCTGGCCGCAGCAGAAAGGCTTAACGCCTGCGTCGTGTACCATCTCTACGATATTGCCACAGTGGGGGCAGACATAAAACTTAGTGTTCTTCATAAATTAAATCCTCCATTTATTTGAAAGTGTATTTGTGTTTCCTTATGGCCTCATTCTAGCAAAAGGATCTGCCCGCTTCCGTGACTTTATCACATAAGGAAAACTTGCTTTTCAAAGGCGGTTTGTTGTGCTATAATAGCCCAAAGAGGTGAGCAAAATGGAGCAGACAAGGCAGTTGCTGCTGCAGCATTATAAGACCTATCCCGCGCTGCAGATCCGGGATATTTTCAAATTTTTACATCAAAGCGCCTTTGGCTGCGAGCATTTTGTCGCATCTTTGGAAATGGCCACGGAGCGCATCGCAAGCGAGTATGCAGGCGGTGTCCCACAGGCACAGATCGAGCCGCTGGACGGGGAATATTGCCGTGTGCCGCTGTGCGTTCTGGATCAGGGCCTGCAAGCGAAGACCCTGGGCAAGCTGTTCGTCGCTTCTGCGAAGCGGGAAGAAAACGGGCTTTTCGCTTTGCTGGAAAAGCTGGAAATTGCGGGAAATCTGGTGCGTGAGGGGCTGCTGCCCTTTGCGGAAAAGGAATGGGATGCGGCGCTGGCGCAGTGGGCATCAAATGGCTACCCGGCAGTCCGTCATTCCGACATCTTTCGGGAGTATTATCACCCAGCCTACCGGGTGATCGCAAATGAGTTTGTTCCGTTTCTTGCTTTGTTTGCGGAGCTGGATAAGCTTTCTTCAAAGAAACGCGCGATCGTTGCCATTGAAGGTGGCAGCGCCAGCGGAAAAACGACGCTGAGCGAAATAATCAAGAAGCTTTACCGATGCACCGTATTTCATATGGACAATTTCTTTTTGCGGCCGGAGCAGCGTACCCCGGAGCGGTATGCGGAAACTGGCGGCAATATCGACCGGGAACGCTTTTTGGCAGAGGTGCTGGAGCCGATGCGCAGGGGAGAAACGGTCAATTACCGCAGCTTTGATTGCCAAACGATGTCCCTTGCTGAGGGGGAGCAAGTCCGTCCCGAAAGCCTGGTGATCGTGGAGGGGGCATATTCGATGCACCCTGAATTTGAGAAATATTATGATTACTCGGTGTTTTTGGATATATCCGCGCCGCTGCAGCGGGAAAGGATTTTGCGCCGCAATTCTCCCAAAATGGCGCAGCGATTTTTTGCGGAATGGATCCCGCTGGAAAATGCATATTTCGCAAAAATGCACATCGTTCAGCGGTGCGCTATGACGATCCCTGTTTTGGAAAATGTTTGAATTGCTGCCAGAGGCCAAGCTTTCACAACACGCCCCGCCGATTTTCGGCGGGGTGAATTTTTATAATGCATAAAAATTTTACAAAAACATCTAGCATAAATTGTTTTTTTGTGATATAATGCGATACGGTATGTTTAGGATGCGTTACTATGCAAACCGGAGGTGTGTATGCCCGAGTATTTTGATATGCACTGCCACCTGCTTTACGGCGTTGACGACGGCCCGAAAGAGATGGAAGAGGCGCTGCAGATGCTGCGGCAGGAGTATGATGACGGTGTGCGCACGGTGTACCTCACGCCCCATTACCGGAAGAAAATGTTTGAATGTCCGGCAGATACCATCGCCCGGCATTTTGAAGCGCTGCAAGCGCAGGTAAAGCAGGCGCTGCCCGAGCTGAAGCTGCGGTTGGGCTGCGAGATCCACGTGAGTATGGACGTCGTGGAGGACATCAAAAGCGGCCGGTGCGCCACAATGAGTGGTACGGAGCTGGTGCTGCTGGAGTTTTCGGAAACCGCGGAAAAGAAGTACATTCTCGAGCGCTGTCATGCCGTGATCAACAAAGGCTATGTGCCGATCGTTGCCCACGCGGAGCGCTGCGTTGCCGTGCGCAAGGATATAGAGCTGCTGCAGCGGCTTCAGAATATGGGCGCTTACATCCAGATGAGCGCCGGTAGTATCATCGGCGAAGACGGCTTCCTGCTAAAGCGGTTTTGCAGGAAAGTAATGCAGATGGATCTGCTCGACTTTGTGGGAAGTGATGCCCACGATATGAAAAGCCGCAAGGTAAATATCGGCAAGTGCGCCGACTATATTGAAAAAACGATGGGAGCAGATTATCGGGATCAGATAATGTGCGTTAACCCAATGGAAATAGTTGAGAGGAGCATAGGGAAACGGTATGAATGAGAATAATAAAGAAAGAAAGCTGGAAGTAACCGCCAAGGACGTATTTGACGTACTGATCAAAAGATGGCTGATCATCATCCTGTGCGGATTGGTGCTGGCATCGGCGTTCCTGCTGGGCACGAAGCTGTTTATCACTCCGCAGTATGAGTCGGAGACAAAGATCATCGTCCTGTCAAAGATTGATTCCGACTTTTATCAGCCGGCAGACTTCCAGGTGGGTACGTTCCTGACCCAGGATTATGCTGAGATTATCAAGAGCCGTACCGTTGCCGAGCAGGTTATTGATCAGATGGACCTGGATATGGAAGCGGGGGCTCTGGCCGGAAAAATTACGGTCGAGACAGATGAGAATACCCGTATCGTTACAATCATTGTGAAGGATACAGATCCTGTAATGGCTCAGCAGTTGGCAGATTCCGTCCGTGAGATCTCTGCAAAGCAGATCATGGATGTTATGGATATGGAGGCAGTTAATCTCGTCGATACCGCCAACCTGCCTACGGCCCCCAGCACACCCAAGACGACGCAGAACACCGTTCTGGGCGGCGCTCTGGGCTGCCTGCTTGCCGCCGCGATCATCCTGCTGCAGCATTATTCCAACGATACCATCAAGGATACCGACGATGTTGAGCACTACCTGAAGCTGAATGTGCTTGCGTCCATTCCTACCAATGAGCCGAATGCGAAAAAGAAGAAAGGGTGGCGTAAATAATGGCAGATATCAGAATCAAATACCAAAAGTTAACGTTCCCTGTGGAAGAGGCTTATAAGTCTCTGAGAACCAACCTGTTCTTCTGCGGCAGGGAGAAAAAGGTCATCGCCATCACCAGCTGCACCCCCAACGAAGGCAAGAGCACCGTCAGCCTGAATCTGGCACTGTCTCTGGCGGAAGCAAAGAAGCGGGTCATCCTCATTGATGCAGACCTGCGTAATTCCACGCTTCTGGGTAAGCTGTATCTTTCCGGCAATAAGGACGGATTGGCCTACTATCTGTCCGGCATGACCGGCTATGACGAGCTGATCTGCACCACGGACCACGAGAATCTGGATATGATCCTGACCGGCGGTTTCCCGCCCAACCCGGCTGAGCTGCTGAGCGAAAGCTGTTTCAAAACGCTGCTGGAAAAGCTGAGAGAGGAATATGATTACGTGATCGTGGATACGCCGCCCATCGGCAATGTCATCGACAGCGCGATCATCGCAGAATCCTGCGACGGTTTGGTTATGGTAATCGAGTCCAACGCCATCAGCTACCATTTTGCCCAGCGGGTGAAGGAGCAGCTGGAAAAGACCTCCTGCCCCATCCTGGGTGTCATCCTGAATAAGGTCGACCCCGAAGCCCAGGGCTACGGCAAGTATGGCCATTACGGTAAGTATGGCAGATACGGCCATTACGGCCAGTATGGCCAGTACGGCAAGAATGCCGCCGAAGCGGAAAAGAAGGAAGAAGAATAAAAAAACAAAATCCCGCTCTTTCGAGCGGGATTTTTATTGGCGTAGGGCATATATCACTATAGTGGGATGCAGTTGCGGATCACAGTCCAGACCAGGAGTAACGACAAACAAGAGATGTCCACCCAGTCCGGCTTGGTGTGGTAGGCAAACCGGCCACCGCGGATGTAGTTTTCGGCGCATACCAAATACAGCCGTAAAATGTACAGAATCTGCAGAGGATAAGACAAATTGTAGCGCAGCACAGCCTTGAAATCCAACCGCAGCAAGGCCAGCGTTGCCCGGGTGTTGCCGCAGCCGGGGCACAGAAGCCCGGTAACACTGCGGAACAGGCAGGGGATTTGCAGCCCCGTGTAAACCAGGTAGGCCAGCAGCGCTCCCACGGCCAAAATACCAAGGCTTATGCCAAGAACAACCATTTTTCGCTTCATAATCACAATTCCTTGTACAAGATACAACACATTATACCAAAAAACACGAAAAAGACAACTGCAACAAAAGACAAATGTTGACAAGGTGTGAACAATTTGTTAAAATAGTAGCAAACAAAAAGAAGATAAGGAGATAACTGTTATGAATATCAAACCCCGGAATATCGCTGTTGCAATCATTCTGACGATCATCACCTGCGGCATCTACGGCATTTACTGGACCGTTGTTATGACCCGCGAGGCTGTTTCTGTTAAGGATGAGACGGACAATGCTCTGCTTGAGATCATTTTGATGCTGTTCCTGCCGTTCGTCGGCTATATGATGGTTGAGAAGAAGTTCTCTGAGGGCCTGAACGCCAAGGGCGTTTTCCACCAGGACAATGCTATTCTGTATCTGATTCTGAGCCTGGTAGGTCTGGGAATCATTCCTATGTGTATGATCCAGAACGATCTGAACAAGTACGCAGCCGGCTGAGATGCACATTATTAAGTATGTTAGCAAGCCGTTTGGCTTGTAACAAAATAAGAAAAGAGGTTACATTATGGAAAACACTGTTAGCACCGCTCCCGTAGGTCAGCTGAAGACCAACAAGGGTCTGCTGAAGTTCATTCTGCTGTCCCTGATCACCTTTGGCATTTACCCTCTGGTTGTTATGTCTGCTGTTTCCAACGATATCAACATCGTTGCTTCCAGATATGACGGCAAGAAGACGATGCACTTCTGCTTGCTGATGTTCATCATTGGCCCTATCACCTTCGGTATTGCTTACATCGTATGGTATCATAAGATCTCTGCAAGAATCGGCGGCGAGCTGAAGCGTCGCGGCATTGACTACAGCTTCGGTGCCAGCACCTACTGGCTGTGGAATGTTCTGGGCAGCCTGATCGCGATCGGCCCCCTGGTTTATCTGCACAAGCTGTTCAAGGCTGTCAACAAGATGAACGCACACTACAACGTTAACGGCTAATTATGAATAATGAATCCCCGCCGATTGCTCGGCGGGGATTTTATTTGTAGTGCCGTTTTCCCCAGCGAAGGGCAGTCTTCACGGTCTCGAACTCCAAATCGTCCCGGGTACTGATGTAGGCTTCAATGATCTGCCTTTCTTTAAGCGGCAACGACCTTGCAATCACGAGCACCTGCGATTCCAGCGACGCACAACATTCACTTAGTTCCAGCAGATTGAGATCCTGATATTCATTGATATTCGGCACGTTGTAAAGATCCCGTACAGTCTTATTCATTTTTAACCACCCCTTTCTGTAATACAGTATAACATATTGTGAGTAACTCCACAATACTGAAAAATGGAAAATGCACCTATAATGTTGCTAAAGAAACAGAAAGGGGGCGAGGGGTATGCTGGATTATACGCCGTTGTGGGAAACAATGCGGCAAAAACGCATTTCGCAATACAGTCTTTTGAAAGCCGGAATTGACAACAAAACGCTGGACTCTCTGAAAAAAGGGAACAACATCACCCTCTTAACCTTGGAAAAGATTTGTGCCATATTGGAATGCACTCCCAATGATGTGGTGCGGTTTGTAAATGAATAATAGCGATCCCCGCCGAGTAATCGGCGGGGATTTTTTCGGGCGACCGCAAGGGTCGCCCCTACAAAAGGGGTTGACATTTTTGGGGGAATAGTGTACTATTGTGTTAGTGAGGTAGTACAGTTGGAAGAAAGGAGTGGCTAAGTGGACTGGATCATTGACAAAAGCAGGCCGATCTGCCCGCAGATCTGTGAGCAGCTTTGCCTTCGGGTGGCGGCCGGTCAGTTTGCACCCCACGAGAAGATCCTCTCCGTAAGGGAGATCGCCGTGGCGGCGGGCTTCAATCCCAATACCGTGCAGCGTTCTCTGGAGGAGCTGGAGGGCAAGGGCGTTCTGTACTCGGTGCGGGGCTCAGGTTGGTTTGTTGGCGAGGATATCGCCCAGGCCAAGGAAGTTCTGAGCGGCATTCTGGCAAAGAAAACCGCCGACTATTTTGCGGCGATGCAGATCCTGGGTATGGATGCTGCAGCAGTTAAAGAATATGTAAAGGAGTGGAAAGAATGAGCGAAATTGTTCGTTGCAATGATTTGTATAAGAGCTACGGCAATATCACCGCCCTGAACAATGTCAATTTTACATTGGAGAGCGGTAAGATCGTAGGACTTTTAGGCCCTAACGGGTCTGGCAAAACAACGCTGATCAAGCTGCTGAACGGCCTGCTGACCCCCAGCAAGGGTGAGATTTTGGTGGACGGCAAGAAGATTGGCGTGGAAACAAAAAGATTAGTGGCATATCTGCCGGACAACAGCTATCTGAATTCCTGGATGACGGTGAAGCAGATCGTTGAATACTTCGCAGACTTTTACGAGGATTTCCGTCCTGAGGTGGCCTATGAAATGCTGGCCCTGCTGGATATTGCCCCCAAGCGTCGTCTGAAGACCCTGTCCAAGGGCAACAAGGAGAAGGTCTGCCTGATCCTGGTAATGAGCAGAAATGCAAAGCTGTACGTGCTGGATGAGCCCATCGCCGGCGTCGATCCTGCTGCCCGGGACTACGTGATCTCCACGATCATCAACAACTACAATCCGGAAGCGACGGTGGTCATCTCCACCCACCTTATCGCGGATATTGAGCAGATTCTGGATGAGGTCATTTTCCTGAAAAACGGCAGCCTGGTGCTGCACAAGACGGTAGATCAGATCAGAGAAGAACACGAAAAGAGCGTGGATGAGCTGTTCCGGGAGGTGTTCAAATGGTAAAGAAGCTGTTTAAGCACGAATTTCTCTTCTATACACGGGTGATGACCCTGATATATGCCATTTTGCTGACCGTTTCCGCGGCCAACAGGATCATTCAGCTCTTTGCTAATGACACCGTTGCCTACACCATCGTCAGCGTGTTCTCCGATGTTACCTACGGTGTTTCCGTAATTGCGGCGTTCGGCTTCTCTTTCGTAATGGGAATCATCCGGTTTTACCGGAATCTGTTTACCGCTGAGGGCTATTTGACGTTTACCCTGCCGGCAACACCGCGCCAGCATCTGCTGGTCAAGGTGGTTACGGCGGTCGGTATGAATCTGCTCTCTGTGGTGATGATTCTGATCTCCGTGTGCATTGTTTCTGCCGGTGAGCTGCTGAAAGAGATCATCATCGCCCTGCGCTATATTATGGAGAAGCTGGTTGAGCTGGCAGGCGGCCATATCCCGTTCTACGGGCTGGAATTGCTGTTGCTGCTTCTGGCGGCAGCCTTTACAGGCATTATGCTGTACTACACCTTCATTTCCATCGGTCAGCTGTTCAAGAAAAACCGCATTCTGGCGGCTGTGGGTGCGTATTTTGTGTATTACATCCTCACCCAGGTGGTTTCCACGGTGATCACCATCGTATTCTCCATCCTGGCGGAGAATGGCGCGTTTGAGCAGATCGGCGCCTGGATCTTGGAGCATCCGTTCCAGAGTGTCCATATCGGTATGTGGGGCGCTATTGTGCTGTCGGCGATATTTGCGCTGGTGGAGTTTTTGGTGGTCAAGTGGGTCATCACCAAAAAGCTGAATCTGGAGTAAGGGGGCGGCGTTATGAAAAAAGTAAAACGGATCGTGTCCCTGGTCGCCGCTCTTGCAATGTGCCTGTCGCTTTGCGGCTGCGTTGATTTGGATGAGCTGCGCACTACCCGGGCGACCGTAACAGAAGAAGGCAATATCAAGCTCTACGACGGCACGGAATACATACTTCTGCCAGAATGTGAGGCGCTGTCCCCGTCTTTTTATGAGGGTAAGATGGTGTATGTAGCGCAGGAGGAGATTCCGTTGCTGCTTACCTCCACGCACGGAGATGGCTATAGTATGAGTGATGACGGCGTACTCTTGGAGAGCTATATCATCCTGGACGACGATATTCAGTACATTTACTATTGCCGCGCCGATATGTATGACAGCCTGCTGGAGCGCATTGTGGGCGGCTTTACCCCCGAGGTTTGCTGCTACTGGTGCTATGATTACAATTTGGATGAGATGGTTTCCTATACGCTGACGCAAGACCAGGTGGATGCGATCAATCAGGTCTGCGCCACCCAGGAGCCCCAGATCCTGCCGCAGTTTGCTACGATGGATTGGGAGTATTGGGCTAGTCTGTACTGGTGTTCTGCAGATATGTTGTTTGAGAAAGAGATGGTGGATATCTGCCTGATGAGCGACACATATTATGTGATGGAACCTTCTGGCGACGATACTCTGCTTTACACCGTACCGGAGGGGCTGAACGCAACCTTTGCGGCCATTATGGAACTGCAGATCGAAAGCGATTCCTATTGGGAAGAATGGTAATAGAAGATCCCCGCTCTGCCGAGCGGGGATCTTTGCTTATTCGTATTCTCCGGCCAGAGCCTTATCCAGGACGTGCTTGTAGATGCCCCGGAACTCGGCGTGAGCCTTGTCGAAGGTGTCGGCGGAGATCCGACCCTCCTTGCAGAGCTTACACAGCCGCTTGGCTCTTTTTATGTACTTGGAGAATTCGCGGTTGATGGGGCCCAGCGCACGGGCCGCGGTGGGGTCTGAGTAGTAACTCATAGGGTTTCCTCCTAAACAATATTGTCAGGAAGGCAACAAAAAAAGCCTATCCTGCGAAAAGGGTAGAATTTCTCTGTAGAAATTCGTACCTCTTTGCAAAATAAGCTAAAATTATATGTGCGCTGGGTGTATGCAAACTATAGCACCCTTTGCGGAAAATGTCAAGGGGTTTGTATAGCGCAAGTTAGAAATGCCACCAAAACTTGACAGTTTTCGGGCATTGTGGTAGGATAGCCGTACTGTTTGGAAACAGAAAGAAGGAGAAATAGATTATGCTTTGGGGTTCTTTTGGAACGGTACATATTTTGTCTCTTGTACTGGGCGCAGGCCTGATCGTGGGGCTGTATTTTCTTTTGCGCTGCTTCAGCGCGAAGATCCAGACGATTGTTCTGGGCGTTCTGTCCTTTGCCGGAATTGCGGCGATCGTTTTTAACCTGGTTACCTGGGGCTCGCCTTATGAGTACCTGCCGCTGCACCTTTGCTCCTTAACGGCGATGGTGCTGCCCGTTGCGGTGGTTACAAGAAGCAAGGTGCTGAGCAATCTGCTGCTTTTGTGGTCGCTGGGCGCTGTGATGGCGCTGGTGGTCAATACCGCCCAGGCGAATTTTGAGATTTTGTCGCCTACCTTTTTCTTTTACTTTTTCCCCCATCTGCTGGAGTTTGGCATCCCGATTCTGCTGTTCCGGCTGGGTCTGGTGGAAAAGGATATTAAGTGCATTGTGTCCACGCTGCTGATCACGCTGTGCGTGTTCACGCTGATCCATTTTGCCAATGTGGCCTTAAACAGCTACTTTGTGGCGAATCAGATTCTGAATCCTGCCGGAGAGGTGATTCAGGTGAACTATATGTACTCCATCAAGCCGGAAAATCCGGTGCTGGCGCTGTTCTGGTCGCTGATCCCTGCTGCATACTGGTATATGCTGCCGGTGATGCTGATCGTGCTGATTTATTTGGCGGCAGTGTATGCCAAGCAGATCATCCGTTATTTCAAAGCGAAAAAAAGATAAAAGCAAATCCCCACCGAGAGGTGGGGATTTTTGTTATACGGTTACTTTCTTTTGGCTCAAGGCTTTCAGGGCGAAGTAGATGCCGTAGATCACAAGGCACACGCCGAATACCGACACCACTACGGCCACCGGCATAATTTTGTCCGGCAGGAAGGGGAAAATACTGGTCTCGATGAAAAACCAGTTGTAGCCCCGGTCGTAGACTGCATTGCCAAAGGCGGCCCACACCAGGATCAGCAAAATGCCCACGAATTCTTTCCAAATATCGCGCAAGCGGTACGAAACATCGCCGTAGCTTAAGTTAAGCACACCCCAGCAGAACAAAAAGCCGTGGTACATAAAGGTCTGGAAAATGATGTAGCTAAAGGGAGGCTGACCGCCCAGGGCCGAGCCGGGATAGCACATCCACATCAGGCTGGAGGCGATGGAGAGGGTAACCACCGGCTGGCGCAGCTTGGCGAATTTGGGATTAAACTGGACGAAAGGCACCAAAACTGCCATAATGGTGCAGATATTGAAAGGCAGCTTGTAGGCGCTGATGCCGTCGTAGCTGTCAGACAGCGGCATAATGAAAAAGTCTATGACGTACAGCCCCACGGTCAGATAGGCCATCAGCTTTTGAATGCCGGCCTTTTTCGCGGGAAATTTGCGGCCGATCAGCGACAGCGCCAGCGTGCCGCCAAAGATGATAAAAAGGTACAGAAAATGCCATCCATCAAACAGACCGATCTGCAAAGTAGAGTTATTTTCGCTAAAGAGCCACGCAAAGAATTCTTTCATAAGCTTCTCTCTGTCTTTCCGGGCAACGCCCTTTAATAGCATTATCTTAGCATAATATGGCAGATTTGTGTTTTAAGGTTTCCTTAAAGTGAAAGTCTCTTGCCTCTCCCTTTGGGAGAGGTGCCCAGTGCGCACACTGGGCGGAGAGGGTGCCAAAAAAACCCTCTCAGTCAAAAATCAAAGATTTTTGCCGGCTCTCCCAGAGGGAGAGCCAATACGGGTGATTTGTGAATCGCCACTACTAAAATGAAAAATTTTCTTGTAAAATGATTGGAAGCGATATATAATGAAACCAGCAAACGGCGGTTTGGCGAATAATATATCCGGCGGAATGACGAATAATATATCCGGCGGTTAAGCGAACAATACTGGTACGCCTAAGGAGGCAATGGGTATGGATTATTTGAAGACCGAAGAAGTGGCGCAGCAGTGGGGTATCTCTTCCCGACGGCTGCAGACCCTCTGCGCAGAGGGGAAAATTGAGGGCGCTGTCCGCTTCGGCAGGGCCTGGATGATCCCGAAGGATGCAAAAAAGCCGAGAGACGGCAGAACGAAAGCGGGCCGTATGGCGGACGCTTCTGATATGCCGATGCCCAAGAAGACACCGTTTTTACATATGACCAATCTGTATAGCGCCCCCGGATGCGCGGAAAGCGCCATCGAGGCTTTGTCAGAAAACCCCGAAGCCCAGACGCTTTTTGCCGCGGAGATCGCCTATTCCAGAGGCCAGATCGACAAGGTGTACGAGAGCGCCAACTATCTGCTGAAGAAGCATTCCGGTTTTTACGCCGTGCTGGCAGGCGGTATGCTGCTGGCCCAGTGTGCCATCTGGCGGGGCGATCTGAGTATGTGGCGCAAGGCCAAGATCCACATTTCCGAGGCCAACGCCAAAAATGACACAGAGCGGGACATCATCACGCTGTCGCTGTGTGCGGTGGACAGTATGCTCTACGATGTCCGGGATTTCCCGGAGTGGTTCAAGATCGGCTGTTTTGAAATGCTGCATAAGGATGCGCTGCCTGCGGCAAAGGTGTTTTATGCCAAGTATCTGTACGCTGCAGGACACGGCATTGCCTCCCAGACGGCAGAGATGCAGGGCGTTTCCGGCCTTGCGCTGATGGGACTTTTGCCGGCTACTATTGAGCCGATGATTTCCTGGGCGATGGCGGACAATACAGTGATTTCGGAGATCTATCTGCGGCTGACCTGCGCCGTTGCCTACCATTATACTAAGAACGATGCTCAGGCTATTCGCCATATCGACAGAGCCCTGGCGCTTGCCTTGCCGGACAAACTCTATGGTCTTCTGGCAGAATACTGCCGCACCATCGGCGGTCTGATCGAATACCGGCTGCAGAAATTGGATGCAGAGGCTCTGGAAGAGGTGCATCGGCTGTACCACAGCTATGTGTCCAACTGGGCAAAGCTCAACAGCCAGATCACCGGCCGTCAGGTGGTCGCAAATCTGACCAAGCAGCAGCGGGCGGTTGCACGGCTGGCTGCCTTCAAGATGTCCGATGCGCAGATCGCCGAGAGAATGCATATGTCCATCTCCGGTGTCAAGCAGGCGATCCGCACCATCAAGCAAAAGAGCGGTCTGGAGCGGGATGCCTTTGCGGCGATCCTGTAAAACCATATCTTAGGTAGCACAGAAAAGTTATGCCAAAAGTGAATACGATATCCAAAGCGCCGCTGCGAAGTTAGGAAGCGCCGGAAAAAGATTGTACTTTTCTGCTTCGTTTGGGGAATAGGCAAGGATGAAAACATCTGCTATGCTGTTGTCAGACTGATAACGCATAGCAGATTTTCTCTATGCCGAAAGGAGAAAACCATGTTTCCACAACTGTTACGGTCGGATGCAGAGCCCAGGCCTGTAATACCGAAGGAAGGCGAGCTTTTCAAGATCATTGAGCTCTACGGCAAGACCTTTGAGATCCGGTACGGATTCTATGAGGAGCGGGACCGGCACAACCGGTACGCCGAGCCGGTTGAGATCTATCCGGATTTTATAGAGAAACCGATGTATACCGATGAGGGTTTTCCCTTCATCACCGCGATCCAAACTCCCTGCCAAAATTTCGTTGGCGAGAAAAATGAGAACAGCACTTGCGAAGAGTGCGCATATTATCAGCATTGTGAGGAGCTGCTGGCAATCTGCCGCTGTCCGCACAATCAGAAGCTTTAAGAAACCGCAAGGAGGATATATTATGAAAAAGTTTAGTTTTCTGCAAAGAGCGATGGGCCTGTTCCTGTGTCTGGCACTGATTGCAAGCTATGTGCCGCTGACAGCCCGTGCAGCAGAGCCGGTGGCACTGTCCGCCGACAGCAATGTGATCGTCGATCCCAGCACAGCAGATGACTGGGAGCATATGATGGGCACCGATACCGACGGCAACCGCTATGCCGGCCGCGTTTGGGCCGACCGGTCCGTCTATAAGGACGGGGATACCGTGGTGCTCAACAGCAGAGGCGAGAGCGGCTCCTCCTTTAAGGTAGCGCTGGAAGAGGATGAAAGCTTCCAGGTGGTCTTCTCCGTTCTGGGCTCCACCATGACCAGCACGAGCACCGTCAGCTCCACCGGTCCTATGGATGTGGTGTTGGTTCTGGATATTTCTCCTTCTATGACGGAGAAAGTGTCCGATGATGTTTCCCGTCTGCAGATGACAATTGCTGCGGCCAACACACTGATCGACAATCTGCTGAAGCTGGATGATATGCGGCTGGGTATAGTCACTTACAGCCCCAGCAGCGAAGTGCTCCTGCCTCTGGCAGCCTATAATGACGGCATCGTTCTGTCTGCTAATGACAGCAACTGTGCGATTACCGTCAGGAATAGCAGTGGCCAACAGTTGAAGGTGGGACGCGGCTACGGCGACGGCGGCACCAATCTGCAATCCGGTATTGACACCGGTATGAAAATGCTGGCCGAAGCTTCCAACCCGAAAGACCGTATGCCGGTCCTGATCCCCCTGACCGACGGCCAGGCAAACTACGCTGTAACAAGCAATTTCTACAATATCTCCGCAGGTTCAAGAGAATACGACGAAGATGGCAGCTCCGGTGTTGTTCTGAGCACCCTGCTGAATGCGGCATACAACAAGGTTTTGGTGGAGAAGCATTATGGCAAGGCGCCCAAAGTTTACGGCGTTACTGTGGACCTGAAAAACAATGCTTTTGCCAATGCGCTGATGGATCCTGCCAATTCTTTCAACAGCAGCAACAGCAGCAGTGCTGTCAAAGAGGCTTATGAAGAGTTTGAAAACTGGGCTAAGGGAGACACAGTAACCATCCGGAAGGGAAACTGGCTTACAGGATATACCACATGGACCTTTAATCACAATTTCCCCGCCAGCCCCGCTGTGACCACTGCGGAAGTGGCAGAGAACATCAACTATGTGGATAAGCACTACGATGTTTCCAGCGACGAGTTGAATCTTGTATTTACGCAGATTTACAAGGAGCTGTCCTCCGCTGCATTCAACCCCATTACCAGCAGCACCTCCAGTGCCGGCGGCACCGGTGTGGATGACACGCCGCTGATCTATGCGGACTATATCGGCCAGTATATGGAGATCAAGGAGATCGAGGCCATCACCCTGTTCGGCGCTTCCTACGGCGTTATCAAGCATGCTGACGGCACCTACACCGTTACCGAAGCCACCGGCACCAACCCCACCACCAACGAGAATTGGAATACTGCCGAGGATATCCGGATCACCGTGATCGAGGAAGCTGACGGCACCCAGAAGCTGGAGATCCGCATCAATCAGGAGATCCTGCCCATCACTCTGGAAGAGATCGATGCCAAAACCGTTGGCAATAAAACAACTGCGACCATCACCGAGCTGAAGCAGGAGCCGCTGCGGGTGATGTATACCATCGGCGTGGATTCCGACATCCTGCTGCCCAACGGCAAGGTGGATGTTTCCAAGCTGCAGGGCTATGCCCACATTAACGATGCCGACGGCACCGTTACCTTCTATGCCAACCAGTTTGGCGAAGAAAATCCCGCCGACAGCTCCGGCACAGTCCTCAAGGGCGACAGCCACGTTGGCTTCCAGCCCTCTCCTGAGAACAGATACTACTATCATCAGAAGAATCAGGGCATCTTCACCGCCATTATAGATGAAAACGGAAAAACCGTTACCATCCCTGAAAATAATGAGTACGGTATTGTGTGGAATGATGATTATGATCTGCACTGGATGACCTACGAGGACTATCAGAATGTTCAGGATACCGATAAGGTCTACACCTATGTTACATATTATCATCCCACTCCCAGCACCGCCGATGCAGCAAATGCTGCTGAGGAGGTTACCTATCTGGTCTACACCGATTGGTTGTATCTGAAAGAATCCGTGGCGTTCTATGACAACAATACCGAGACCTATCTGAACGACGGCAAGGCCATCCCTGAGGATCAGGTGGCTGCCACCATCGCCGCATATCTGCAGGCCAATCCCGATGCCGAGCTGTACGCGGTCCTGGGCATCGGCTCCCGCCGCACCAGCCGCCTGCACAATATGATGCACGATAAGGTCTCCAACGACACCGAAACGGCTGTAGAAAGCTACACCCCCGAATATTTGGAGAACAAGCAGGACCATCACGGCAACGATGTGGTCATCTGGCTGGGCAACAACGGCAAGCTGACCGTGGAGGTCGAAACCGGCATCGTCCTGACCAAGCAGGTCACCGAGGCCATCGGCAATGCAAGCGATACCTATGCGCTGACCGTTACCGTGCCTGCAGGCGTTACCGCTGAGCCTGCCGTTGTGGATCAAAACGGCAATACCGCAGACTTTACCTACAGCGGCAATGTCCTTACTGTGCAGGTTAAGGCAGGCCAGACCGTATATATCAGCGGCATCCCCGGCGGCACGGTCTGCACCATCGACGAGAATGTGGATGGCGATTACTACATCTCCGGCAAGACCGACTCCGTTACCGTTCCTCTGGTCAGCCAGGCCATCAGCACCGGCGTGCAGTTCGTGCCCGCTACGGTCACCAATGCACCCAACAAGTACGGCGATCTGACCATCATTAAGGACATTGACCACAGCTTTGACAGCCTGCCCACTGCAATGGCCGGCAAGGTCTTTACCTTCAAGGTGGAGCTTACCCCCTACACCGCCGGCGACAAGTATCAGGTGGATAAGGCTGGCGTCACCGGCGAGGAAGTTACCGTTGGAGCAGACGGCAGCTTCACGGTGGAGCTGAAGGACAATGAGTCCATCACCATCCTGGGTATCCCCGCAGGAACTGCTTACACCGTAACCGAGATCGCCAATGTTCCCGGCTATACTCCGGTGGAAGCTGTCCTGACCGGCACGATCCAGCCCGATGGCGACCACGATGCCCATTTCGTCAATGTTTACGGCACCACTCCCATCAAGCCCGCGGTTACCGTTACCGGCACCAAGACCTTGGTGGATGTCAACGGCACCTACACTGCGGATGAGGCGTTTACCTTTGCGCTGCATCAGTACATCCCCGGCACCGCCGGCAGCACCGGCTCTTACACCCTCCTTGCGGAGGCAACCGCAAAGGCCGGCGAAAGCTACACCTTCTCTCTGGCAGATGTTCTGGCGGCACCTTTGGGTATCGGTGAGCACTACTTCCGTGTAACGGAAGCAAGCGGCACCACCGCCGGCATGAGCTACGACGCCTCCAGAGGCCTGTTCGTTGTCCGCATCACCGATGAGGATGCCGACGGCACCCTGGAATTCAGCGTTGCTGATGTGGGCAATACCACCGTCAGCGGCACCACCGTTACCAAGGATTTTGTCAACACCTACGATGTGGCAAGAACCCACGCGGACATCAAGATTGTCAAGGTCATCGGTCAGAACGATACCGGCGTGAATATTCCGCTGAATCTGTTCCACTTCCAGCTGAAAAACCTGACCTTTTCTGACAATGCACCCCCCATGACGGTCACCACTGATGCTGCAGGCAATGCGGTGATCCGCCTGCCCGAGCTGGTTCCCGGCCAGTATATCTACACCCTGACCGAAAAGGACGAGGGTATGCCCGGTATGGTTTACGATACTACCCCCCGCACGGTTATCGTGACGGTGGAAGAAAACAGTGGCGTGCTGACCACCTCCGTAGAAATTGACGGCGTGGACACCGATACCGCTACCTTCCGCAATGACTATGTCCTCTCCGAAACCTACAATGTTATCGGCGGTGCAAAGCTGCTGGAGGGCAGAGCTCCCATCGACGGCGAGTTCCGCTTCAGCCTGTATGAGACCGATGCCACCTTTGTGCTGGCTCCCGGCACTGCGCCGAAGCAGACCGTCACCAATGTAGGCGGAGCCTTCACCTTTGATCCGATTCTCCATACCCAGGTCGGCACCTATTACTACTCCATCAAGGAGGAGAACACTGCCGCTCCCGGTGTTACCTACGATACCACCCATTACCAC
>JAFTUO010000030.1 GCA_017466215.1 Oscillospiraceae bacterium
AAAAGATCGTTAAGACTCTGGAGCAGGAGCTGTCAGAGCGGGAGAAAACCAAGATTTACACGGTGATTACTTTCGACCCCGCAGCATTTAATCCATAAAAATAAGCCGGCAGGATTTCCTGCCGGCTTCTTGCCTCTCCCTCTGGGAGAGGTGGCAAAAATCTTTGATTTTTGACGGAGAGGGTATTTGTTACAACCCTCTCAGTCAGCCTGTGCGGCTGACAGCTCTCCCAAAGGGAGAGCCAAGAAAAAGAGCGCCCTCAAAAGAGGGCGCTCTCATTATCAGGAAATTACTTGCACAGCTCGGTGGCGACTTCCACGATGTGCTCGGCGCTGAGGCCAAACTGCTTCAGCAGCTCGGGAGCAGGGCCGGAGTGGCCGTACTCATCGTTGACGCCGATGCGGCGAACGATGGTGGGCAGCTTCTCGCTCAGCAGGCCGCAGACAGCTTCGCCCAGACCGCCGATGACGGAGTGCTCCTCACAGGTGATGACCTTGCCGCACTTCTTGGCAGCGGCCAGGACCAGCTCCTCATCCAGGGGCTTGATGGTGGCCATATTGATGACCATCGCATTGATGCCCTGCTCAGCCAGAGCTTCGCCAGCCTTGATTGCCTCGTAAACCAGCAGGCCGTTGGCGATGATGGCAACGTCAGTGCCGTCGCGCAGGATCTCGCCCTTGCCGATCTGGAAATTAAAGTTCTTCTCGTGGAATTCGGGCACTGCCAGACGGCCGAAGCGCAGGTAGACAGGACCTTCCATCTCGTAAGCAGCGCGGACAGCCATCCGTGCCTCTTCGCCGTCGGCGGGGCAGATGACGGTCATACCGGGGATGGAGCGCATCAGCGCGAAGTCCTCGCAGCACTGGTGGGAAGCGCCGTCCTCACCAACGGAGATGCCGCCGTGGGTAGCGCCGATCTTCACATTCAGGTGGGGGTAGCCGATGGAGTTGCGGACCTGCTCGAAAGCACGGCCAGCAGCGAACATCGCAAAGGAAGATGCGAAGGGGACAAGACCCATAGTGGAAGCACCGGCAGCGGCGCAGATCATATTGCCCTCAGCAATACCGCAGTCAAAGTGGCGGTCGGGGAATGCCTTCTGGAAAACGCTGGTCTTGGTAGCACCGGCCAGGTCGGCGTCGAAAACGATCAGATTGTCCTTTTCCTGACCCAGTTCGGCCAGAGCCTTGCCGTAGGCATCACGGGTAGCGGTTTTGATCATATCTGCCATATTAGTTCGCCTCCAGTTCTGCATAAGTAGCATTCAGCTCGTTCATAGCCTGCTCGTACTCGGCGGCGTTGGGAGCCTTGCCGTGCCAGCCGGCGTTGTTCTCCATATAGGAAACGCCCTTGCCCTTAACGGTGGACATTACGATGGCGGTGGGCTGACCCTTGGTCTCGCGAGCGGTAGCCAGAGCGGCTTCAATCTCGTCAAAGTCGTGGCCATTGATAGCGATGGTCTTAAAGCCGAAGGCTTCCAGCTTGTCCACGATGGGGTAGGGACTCATAACGTCCTTGATGTTGCCGTCGATCTGCAGGCCGTTGTTGTCAATGATGGCAACAAAGTTATCCAGATGATAGTGAGCAGCCATCATAAATGCTTCCCAAACCTGGCCTTCCTGGATCTCGCCGTCGCCCAGCAGGGTGTAGACGCGGCTGTTCTTGCCGGTGTGCTTGGCAGCCAGAGCCATACCTGCAGCGGCAGAAACGCCCTGACCCAAAGAGCCTGTGGACATATCAATGCCGGGAACGGTGTTCATATTGGGGTGGCCCTGCAGATAGCTGTCGATGCGGCGCAGAGTCTTCAGATCCTCCACGGGGAAGTAACCGCGCAGAGCCAGAGTAGAGTACAGGCCGGGAGCGGTGTGGCCCTTGGACAGAACAAAACGGTCCCGATCAGCCCACTTGGGGTTGCTGGGATCAATGTTCATTTCCTTAAAATACAGATAGGTGAACATTTCGGTTGCAGACAGGCTGCCGCCGGGATGGCCGCACTTGGCATTGAAAGTGGATTCGATAATGCCCTTGCGAACATTGCAAGCGGTGAGCTGCAGCTGCTTCTTTTCGCTGAGAGTCATTCCTTTGCCTCCTAAGTATAATTTTTATTACTCCATAGTTTTCATATGGTTATGGATTGCTTCATAGGTCTCGTCGCTGATGACGTGCTCCATTTTGCAGGCATCTGCGGCGGCGATCTCCCGGTCAACGCCCAGGGACACCAGAAGCTCCGTCAGAAGCTCGTGGCGGCGCATAATCTTTTCGGCGGTTTGAAGACCGGCTTCGGTGAGGGTAATGTGGCCGTCCTCGTCGATGACGATATAATTTCCGGCTTTCAGCAGGCCAACGGCCCGGGAGACGCTGGGCTTGGAGTAGCCCATATGCTCGCTGATATCCACGGAGCGGACATAACCGCCCTGCCGGGAAAGGATCAGTATGGTTTCCAGGTACATTTCACCGGATTCCTGCAGTGCCATATGGCCGCACCTCCTTACGATACATAGCATATCACGCTTTTGGCTTTTTTGCAAGGGGAATTGAATTTCCGCCGAAAATTTTCAGATGCTTGTGGCAAGGGGAATTTTGTGGTATACTGTCGGAAAAGGAGGGGTGGAAGTGAAAGGAAAAATCCATATTTGCGCAGCATTGCTCTGCGCTTTGCTGCTGTCTGCCTGCGCGCCGGCGCACGTTCCCACGCCTACGGAAACCATCCCACCCAATCGGTACAGCCCGGAGAATTTTATTTATCAGGACGGTTACCTGGAGTGCATTACCGCAGATGCGGTAATGGGCATTGACGTGTCCCGGTATCAGGAAAATATCGACTGGCAGCAGGTCAAGGCCGCTGGCGTGGAATTTGTGATGGTGCGGCTGGGCAATCGGGGCATTGCCGAGGGTACGCTTCACGAAGACCCCTATGCCCGGCAGAATTTGCAGGGCGCTCGCGAAGCGGGGCTGAAGGTGGGCGCGTATTTTTACTCCCAGGCGCTGAATGTGGAAGAAGCACAAGAGGAAGCGGCGTTGGCGCTGGAGATTTTGGACGGATTCCAACTGGATATGCCCCTGGCCTTTGACTGGGAGCAGGAATCCCGGACGGAAAATGTGGATGCCAGGACATTGACGGATAGCACGCTGGCTTTCTGCGGGGCGGTCGAAACCGCCGGCTACAAGCCGATGATCTATTTCAACAGCTTCCAGGCCAAGCAGCTGCTGCACCTGCGGGAATTGAAGGACATCCCCTGGTGGCTGGCGATGTACGATGTTACGATGGAATTTCCGTACAGGATGGATATGTGGCAGTATAGCTGCACCGGCACAGTCCCCGGCATAGATGGCAGCGTGGATCTGAATTTGCTGTTTGAAGATGGGATGATTTAACTTGGCTCTCCCTCTGGGAGAGCTGTCGCACGAACAGTGCGACTGAGAGGGTCACAACAGATGCCCTCTCCGTCAAAAATCAAAGATTTTTGCCACCTCCCCCAAAGGGGGAGGCAAGGGATCAGCGCATCATCCCCAAAACGCATAGAAAAGAAAAAAGCCGTCCCGGTTGGGAAGGGTTGTTCTTTATTTGGCGAGATGGATGGCATTTCACAGTCCTGTCGGACTGCGCTCTGCCATCCATAGGACTTTCCCACGGCCTAAAAACAGTCCACTGGACTGTTTTCTTAACGGCCTTTCAAGTCCCATCATCCACGAATACCCATAGAAAAGAAAAAAGCCGTCCCGAATGGGACGACTTTTTCTTTTCTGGGGTGGATGATGGGACTTGAACCCACGATCTTCAGAGCCACAATCTGACGCCTTAGCCAACTAGGCCACACCCACCATATATTAAGCTGAAAGATGAAAGTTAAAAGTTGAAAGTTGTTTTCATTTTCATCTTTCCACTTTCAACTTTACACTGCCGACCGCAGGGAAGGCTTGGCACGCCAGGAGGGATTCGTTTGCATCCGCTGGCGCGGATAAATGTTCGCCTCCGTCAAGCCGTCGGCGGCAACGCTCATCCGCGTTGCATTTGATCTTTCGAATCCTCTGTCCTGCCAATTAAAATTGGCACGCCAGGAGGGATTCGAACCCCCGACCTACTGCTTAGAAGGCAGTTGCTCTATCCTGCTGAGCTACTGGCGCATTTCTATGGAGCGGGTGACGGGAATCGGACCCGCGTATCCAGCTTGGAAGGCTGGTGTTCTACCATTGAACTACACCCGCA